>JAWOHY010000004.1:0-17504 GCA_046484945.1 Bacteroidales bacterium | reverse complement strand
TTTGGCGTAGGACTTTAAAGTAGTTTTAAGGTTTAAGGTTTAAGGTTTAAGTGCGGGTATTTATTAAAAAATTCCCGAACTTAAACCTTAAACCTTAACCCTCAACACTTTATTAGGTGGCTATTTTTTTCAGCAATTCTAAAGTAAACTTCCAGAATTTCTCAACCGTAGATATCTCCAATTTCTCACTGGGAGAGTGGGGATTGCGGAGGGTTGGCCCGTAGCTGATCATGTCCATGCCGGGATATTTGTCGCCGATGAGGCCGCATTCAAGCCCGGCGTGAATGGCCCTGACGACCGGTTTTTGCCCGAAGAGCGATTCCCATGAGCTCACTGAAAGCTCCAGGATCTTTGAATGGGGATTGGGTACCCATCCGGGATATCCGTCTGACTGGATGATTTTCGCGCCGGTGAGGGAAAAAACGGCTGCCACCATATTGCACACATCGTCTTTGGCCGATTCTACCGAGCTGCGCTGGCTGGTAGCGATGCGGAAAAAGCCGTCGTGCATCTTCACCGAAGCCAGGTTGGTGGAGGTTTCGACGAAATTGGGTATGTCCTGCGACCAGGCGATGACGCCGTGCGGGCAGGCATAGACCGAATGCAGCAGTTTGTCCTGAGTTGCCTTGTTCAGAATGAAATCAGGGGCCTGGCATTTTTCCAGTCCAATTTTAAGCCCGGCCTCGGTCACCCTGAACTCATATTTGAGGTTTTTGGTGAATGCTACTGTGAATGCTTCTAATTCCGATAATTTATCATCCGGCACGAGGAATATCCCGGCAGCTTCCCTGGCGATGGCATTGCGCAGGTTGCCCCCTTCGAACGAAGCGACCCGGGCGCCGAATTTACCGGCAGCCTCCCACAGGTAACGGTTCAGGATCTTGTTGGCATTGCCCCTTCCCTTGTGGATATCATCCCCGGAATGGCCGCCCAGCAATCCCGATACCTGCAGCCGGAGTGAAACATATCCTTTCGGTACCGTTTCTTTTTCGATAGGCAACTCGATCACGGTATCCCTGCCGCCGGCGCAGCCGATGAAGAATTCCCCGTCGTCTTCCGAATCGAGGTTTAACAGGATCCTGCTTTTCAACAATCCAGGATCAAGCCCGAAAGCGCCCGTCAGGCCGGTCTCTTCATCGATGGTGAATAAACATTCTATCGGGCCGTGTGCTATGTCTTTAGCTTCCAGCAGCGCCAGCATAGCGGCAATGGCTATGCCGTTGTCAGCGCCAAGGGTGGTGCCTTTTGCCTTGATCCAGCCGTCTTCAATATAAGCCTCGATCGGATCATGATCAAAATCGTGGACAATATCCGAATCTTTCTCGCAGACCATATCGACATGTCCCTGCAGGCAGACCCAGGGTGCATTTTCAAAACCTTTGGTGCCCGGTTTCCGGATCACCAGGTTGCCGACCTCATCGCTGATTGTTTCCAACCGGTGTTCCTTTCCAAAATCTTTTAACCAGGCAATGATCTTTTCTTCCTTTTTCGATGGGCGGGGGATCTTCAAGATCTCTCCGAAGTAGAACCACAATCGTTCCGGCTTCAGTTGATAAATGGCTTCATTCATATAAATGATCTGTTTAGTGCGGCAAATATAACATAAACTTTGCGGCTCCGGTTTATAAAAAAACACAGAATCTCTTGACACATCGATTTGATCTTTGTATCTTTACATATTAATTACTTACCTAAAAAAAGCCAAGTTATGTATCAGAAAATTCTTTTATCAGGAGTGATGCTGCTGTCCATACCATGGCTGGCAGCACAGAACGTCGGTATCGGTACTTCCACCCCGGCAGCAAAATTGGATGTTCAGGGAAATAAGATCAGTTATGATGTTTTGAATGTTTCCAACGACAAGGACGGGACACCTGACAGTCTGATGGTATTTTCCAGTGATGGAAACCTGGGAATTGGCGTGCCTGTTCCGGGGCCTTATAAACTGGTTACCCATGGATTATTCCCAACGGCTTTTTCACCTCAGGTGGAGTTCTGGAATGGAGATCCAAATCTTTCCCCTTCCGTGAAGCTGGCAGATATTAACGCTGCCGGCGGTTCCAACGGTGTTTTAAATTTGTATTCTCTGGGCAGTCAGAACGCAACCTTGCGGGCGTTGGGGAATTCGTATCTTATGGGAGGAAACCTTGGTATCGGAACGACCATTCCGAGGGAAAGCCTTGAATTGACCGGTGCAGCTATCTTTGGCCCTTATTCGCAGCCTGCGGGAGGTGAAATTGCCGGAACCATCGAATGGAACGGCGCCAATTTTGTCGGCTGGACCGGGCCGGGCCAAGCAGTATTGTTAGATGTTCAGTCTCAAGTATTCACAGATAATGACTGGGCTATCATTCCTTCCGGTTACATTCCTCCTGTCGGGACTCCTCCGGCAAATCCGGAACTTGTACCTATGACAAGTCAAAGCTCTTTATCTATGTCTTTTCAAGGTGATCCTAACCAGGGTGGAATTGTTTGGATACCCGACCGAACATTACCAGGAATATATCCTCACCAATTAATGCTTGAATCGACATCAAACGGCATAAATGATGCATCCATGCTTTATAGGATGTCCGACTGGTCAAACTTTCCTGTTCCACCGGTCACTCTGTTTGACTATTCAGAAGGTATTCATATAGATGCTTCATTTAAGGTATGTAATACCAATACCTTAACACCTACATGGCAAGGGGATGCAACTACCATGTTCCGAACCAATCAAATGGGTATCGTGGATATTCCGAACCAAAGTCGGAGCAGGGCGACGGTAATCAATATCGACTGGGGAAGCTGGCAATTAATTCAACCGAATTTTTGGACTCCGGTGAATTTCACCAATCCCATCACAATTCCCACACCACCTTATCCACCTGGTTTCCCATGGTTTGACGAGCAAAATGAGTTTACGGTTACTGCTAATCCAAATGATCCGATAGCGATTGATTCCCAGGGGAATCCTGTACCCAATAGCTTTTTTACAGCAACTATGGAAGGTTATTACCAGGTAAATGCCCGGTGCGAATTTGAGACGGATGAGTATCAGGAACCTGACCCGGGAGGCGGTGGTCCAATAATTCAGTCGGTATACATGCGTCCGAATGCATATGTTGCTGTGGCAATTTATTATGAGTTTCAGGGCACATGGATTAGCTACGCGATAGGGAATAATTTGGCGACGACCAATAATGTGTTGCGCCAACCTATTAACCCGCAATACGAGGATGCGACAGAGACTATGTATAATAATAACGCTCCAAACGTATCGGATATCGTCTATTTACAACCGGGTGACCGGATTGCCATTTATGTATTTCATTGGGCTTACACTCCCATGATGCTGAGAGCCGGTGATGATGTCATGTACGTTTCTATACATAAAATCAGCTAAAGGCGCTTTAGCTGAGATATCGTACTGAAAGGATCAGCGGAACCGAACACGGTATGACCTGCGACGAGGACCTGCGCTCCGGCTCCAATGAGCAGGGGTGCATTGTCCAGTGTCACGCCGCCGTCGACTTCGATGAAAACTTCTGTTTTTTTCCGGGCCAGCAGTTGTTTCAATGCCACGATCTTCCCCATCGTACTTTCGATAAAGCTCTGACCGCCGAAACCGGGGTTCACCGCCATCAGCATCACCAGGTCGGCGTCCTGGATGATATCCTCCAGCAAAGAGACAGGGGAGTGGGGGTTGAGCACCACGCCGGCCAGCGCACCGAGCTTTTTGATGGCCTGGACGGTGCGGTGCAAATGGGTACAGGCTTCGTAGTGCACGCTGATCACCTCGGCGCCGTGCTCCCGGAAACGCTCCAGGTAACGGTCGGGATCGACGATCATCAGGTGCACGTCGAGGGGCTTTTTTGCATGCTTCCGGATATGCTTCAGCACCGGAAAGCCATAGGAGATGTTCGGCACAAATACCCCGTCCATCACATCGATGTGGAACCAGTCGGCCTCGCTGGCATTGACCATTTCAATGTCGCGCTGCAGGTTGCCGAAATCGGCCGATAACAATGATGGTGCAATCAGGGCCATATTTTATCCGAGGTAAGTTTTCAGTATCTTGCTTCGGGAGGTGTGCTTGAGGCGGCGGATGGCCTTTTCCTTGATCTGCCGCACCCGCTCCCGTGTCAGGTCGAAGCGTTCGCCGATCTCCTCCAGGGTCATCGGGTGCTTGGCGTTCAGGCCGAAATACAGGCGCACGACGTCGGCCTCCCTTGGGGTCAGCGTGGAAATGGCCCGGTCGATCTCTTTACGGAGCGACTCTACCATCAGCTCTTTTTCAGGGGTGTTGGTCTCATCGCTGCGAATAACATCATAGAGCGTATTTTCCTCGTCCTGGATCAGCGGCGCATCCATGGAGATGTGGCGACCGGAGTTGCGCATGGATTCCTTGACCTCATTCTCGGGGATCTCCAGCATATCGGCGATCTCGATCACGTCGGGCTCGCGTTCGTGCTGCTGTTCCAGTTTTGCAAAAGCCTTGTTGATCTTGTTGATCGAGCCGATCTTATTCAGCGGAAGGCGGACGATCCTCGACTGTTCCGCCAGCGCTTGCAGGATCGACTGGCGGATCCACCATACGGCGTAAGAAATAAATTTGAACCCGCGGGTCTCGTCGAACCGCTGTGCCGCTTTGATCAGCCCCAGGTTGCCCTCGTTGATCAGGTCGGGCAGGCTGAGCCCCTGGTTCTGGTATTGCTTGGAAACCGAAACAACAAAGCGTAAGTTGGCCTTGGTCAGCTTTTCCAGTGCATTCTTGTCGCCGGCCTTGATCCTCCTGGCCAGCTCGACTTCTTCTTCAGCAGTGATAAGATCAACCTTGCCGATCTCCTGCAGATACTTGTCCAGGGAGGCGGTTTCGCGGTTGGTGACCTGTTTGGTAATTTTTAACTGACGCATAGGCTGGTTAATGGGGCTACAAAACTAATGTATTTTTTGTACGGATAATGCGTCGTTAAGTTTCATAAATTATCCTCTTTGCGGAGGCGCCGGCAACAAAGCTTTTCTGGAAAGCTTCAGCTTGCCCGTACTGGTGTCTATACCAATGAGTTTGACATCAATATACTGGCCGACTTTCATATAGGCTTCGATATCATTCACCCGCTTGTAGTCGATCTCCGAAATATGCAGCAGTCCTTCCTTGCCGGGCAAAATCTCGATGAAGGCGCCGAAAGCGACAATGCTTTTGACTTTTCCGTTGTACACTTCGCCTACTTCCGGGATGGCCACGATATTTTTAATGCGCTCTTTGGCTGCTTCGATCGATTCCTTATTGCTGGAGAAGATATCGATCACGCCGAAATCGCCGACCTCCTCGATAATGATGGTCGAGCCGGTTTCTTTCTGGATCTCCTGGATGATCTTTCCTCCCGGTCCGATAATGGCGCCGATGAATTCTTTGGCCACTGTCATCTTTTCGATCCGTGGCACATGCGGCTTGTAATCAACCCTGGGTTGCGAGATTGTTTTCAGCATCTCGTCGAGGATATGCAATCTTCCCTTGCGGGCCTGCTCGAGCGCCTGTTCGAGGATCTCGAACGAAAGGCCTTCCACCTTGATATCCATCTGGCAGGCGGTGATGCCGTCGCGGGTGCCGGTTACCTTGAAGTCCATGTCGCCCAGGTGGTCTTCATCGCCGAGGATATCGGAAAGCACGGCATATTTGCCCGATCCGGTATCGGTGATGAGCCCCATGGCAATGCCGCTGACCGGTTTGTGGATCTTCACGCCGGCGTCCATCAATGCCAATGTGCCTCCGCAGACTGTGGCCATCGAGGAAGATCCGTTGGATTCCAGGATATCGGAAACAATCCGGAGGGTGTAAGGATTTTCCTCATCGCCCGGGATGACAGGTTTCAGGGCCCTGAGGGCCAGGTTGCCGTGGCCGATCTCCCGGCGGCTGGTACCGCGGAATGGCTTCACCTCGCCGGTTGAAAAGCCGGGGAAGTTGTAGTGCAGCAGGAAATCGCTGGAGCCTTCGATAACGGCGCCGTCGAGCACCTGTTTATCGAGCTTGGTGCCCAGGGTGACGGTCACCAGCGCCTGGGTTTCCCCACGGGTGAAAATGGCCGAGCCGTGTGCGGCGGGGAGGTAATCGACCTCGCTCCAGATGGGCCTGATCTCGTCCAGGTTGCGACCATCGAGCCTTTTCCTGTTTTCCAGAACACAATTCCGGATCGCTTTTTTCTCGGTTTCCTCCATATAGGCTTCGATCAAAGGAAGTATCTCTTCCTGTTGCTCTTCGGGTATGGTTTCCAGGAAGCCGGTTTTAACCGCTTCAAAGGCCTCTTTGCGCAACTGCTTGTTGGCAATGCCCTGGTTGGCGATCTCAAAGAATTTGTTGTAAGCAAAATCGTGGATCGATTTTTCCAGTGCAGCATCCTGGGGTGTTTCGAGAACGGCTATGGGTTCTTTTTTCTCCGGCAGCATGGCCAGCAGGTCGAGCTGGGCCTGGCACTGGATCCGGATGGCTTCGTGGGCGAATTTGATGGCTTTCAGCATGTCGGCTTCGCTGATCTCTTTCATTTGCCCTTCCACCATGATGATATTGTCGAGTGTGGCAGCCACCATCAGGTCGAGGTCGGCCTCTTCCATACTGGCGATGGACGGGTTGATCATCAGGTTCCCGTTCACCCGGGCCACGCGTACTTCCGAAATAGGGCCGTTGAAGGGGATGCCCGAGATTGTCAGAGCGGAGGAGGCGGCCAAAGCAGCCAGCGAATCGGGCAGGTTATTCTTGTCGCCCGAGATAAGCGATATCAGCACCTGGACCTCGTTGCGGAAATTATCCGGGAACAATGGCCGCAAAGCGCGGTCGACCAGTCGGCATATCAGGATCTCATATTCGGAAGGGCGCGCTTCGCGCTTGAAAAAACCGCCGGGGAATTTGCCGGTGGCGGAGTATTTTTCTTTGTACTCTACGGTGAGTGGGAAATAATCTATATTTTCGGCCGGTTTCGGGGATGCGACCACCGTGGCCAGTAACATTGTGTCATCCATTTTGACCACCGTTGCGCCGGTGGCTTGTTTGGCCAAACGGCCCGTTTCGATTGAAATCTCTCTTCCGTCTTCTAATTTAAACTTTTTTACAATTGCTGTTGGTAACATTTTCTTCTTTTCTTATTAATTGATACTATAAAAAAAGGCAATGCTGAGATTGCCTTTTTTCGGGGTTTATTGACAATGATTGTCTATTTTCTGATGCCAAGGGCCTTCACGATCGCACGATATCGCTCAATATCCTCTTCTTTCAGATAATCGAGCAGTTTGCGCCGTTTGCCCACGAGGGCCACCAGCGACCGGCGGGTCACCAGGTCCTTGCGGTTTATTTTAAGATGACCGGTCAGGTATTTGATCCGGTGGGTGAACATAGCGATCTGTCCTTCCGGCGAACCGGTATCAAATTCCGATTTACCATGCGTGGCAAAGAATTCCTTTTTCGTTTCTGATGTGAGATACATAATGATCTTATAAATTGGTATCAAAATGAGCGGGCAAAGGTAATAATATTTTCTACATAATCACCGGGTATTTTCATTATTATGTATTTTATTTCAGAAAAATTATTGACGAAAATATCCTTTAAATTTTTTTGTTAAGGAATTAACACTAATTTTGTCCTGTTAATTTATTAACAGTGTTAAAATTTAACATTAACAACATAAAAATTGTCAAATCATGAACTTAGAGAAATTAATGAGTGACCTCGAGAAGAAGCACCCGGGTGAAGCGGAATACCTGCAGGCAGTGCGCGAGGTTTTGGAATCCATTGAGGAAGTTGTGAACGAGAACCCGCATTTTGAGGCGGCAGGGATCATCGACCGGATCATTGAGCCGGACCGTGTCCTGACCTTCAAGGTGCCGTGGATGGACGACCAGGGCAAGGTGCATGTCAACCTGGGCTACCGTGTCCAGTACAATAACGCGATCGGTCCTTACAAGGGCGGTCTGCGTTTTCACCCCAGTGTCAATCTCAGCATTCTGAAATTTCTCGGTTTCGAGCAGATATTCAAGAACGCCCTCACCACCTTGCCCATGGGCGGCGGCAAGGGCGGTTCCGATTTCGATCCCAAGGGCAAGTCGGATGCCGAGATCATGCGTTTCTGCCAGGGTTTCATGCTGGAGCTATGGAAACTGATCGGACCGGAAACGGATGTGCCGGCCGGCGACATTGGCGTGGGCGCCAAGGAGATCGGTTACATGTACGGCATGTACAAGAAACTTACCCAGGAACACACCGGCGTGCTGACCGGCAAGGGGTTGAACTGGGGAGGCAGCCTGATCCGTCCCGAAGCCACCGGTTTCGGATCGGTCTATTTTGCGCAGGAAATGCTGGCGACACGCGGTCAGGCAGTGGAAGGAAAAACGGTCTGTATCTCTGGCTTCGGCAACGTGGCCTGGGGCGCTGTCACCAAGGTGAATCACCTGGGAGGCAAGGTCGTGACGATTTCAGGCCCGGACGGGTATATTTATGACCCGGATGGTATTTCGGAAGAGAAGATCGATTATATGCTGGAGCTGCGCGCTTCGAACCAGGATATTGTAAAGCCCTATTCGTATGAGTTTCCGGGCGCACAGTTCCACCAGGGCAAACACCCGTGGGAGGTCAAGTGCGATCTGGCCATCCCGTGCGCCACGCAGAACGAGCTGAACGCCGAAGATGCCCGCAACCTGGTGAAGAATGGATGCCTCTGCGTGGCGGAAGGCGCCAACATGCCTTCCACCCCGGAAGCCGTCGAGATCTTCCTGGAGCATAAGCTCCTGTTTGGCCCCGGAAAGGCAGTGAATGCAGGCGGCGTATCCACCTCGGGGCTGGAAATGTCGCAGAACTCCATGAAACTGGGCTGGCCGCGCGAAGAGGTGGATGCCCGCCTGCACCAGATCATGCGCGATATCCATGCCTCCTGCGTGAAGCACGGCACCGAGCCTGACGGCTATATCAACTACGTGAAAGGCGCCAATATCACCGGCTTCCTCAAGGTAGCCAACGCGATGCTCGACATGGGGGTGCTGTAGCGCCCCCCTCACCGCACCACTACGAACTTCGCCGAACCAACCCATTTCCCCTGGTCCCGCACCACCGCCAGATAGATGCCGGGAGAAAGGCCGGAAATATCCGCACGGATCTCTCCCTCCCCTGGTTGGGAGCCTGTCCCGTCAATAAGACGGGAGAGGGCCGGGGTGGGGGCTAGCCTCCCGAAAACATCATAAATCTCAAAGGTAAATCTATCAATCGACCGCCGACCGCCGACCGCTGACCTGCTATTGTAACACTCAAAACTTCCCGCACGGGGTTCGGATAATCATTTCTCATTTCGCAATGGCAAGACACATTTCACAATAATGAGAAATGCAAAATGAAATGTTCAATGCTCAATGCTCGATGTTCAATGAATGCTCCCCCTCCCCTTAATCCCCTCCCCATGCCTGGTTTTCTGTATTATGGCTAACATTCCCTGGGGGAGGGGAAAATCGTTTTGTGGGGCCTTCCTTGCTACAAATATTTCACGCCTCCGGCGTGAGTACAACAGAATGACCATCGTATGACCACCGTATGACTATCGTATGACAATCGTATGACTACCGTATGACCACCGTATGACCACCGTATGCCTTCCTCCTTTTCAGCCACTCATAAATATTCATGTTCATCAGCAGCAGGTTGACCAGGTAAGCAAAGTCTTCGATGGGAATGGTGTAGATGCGGATGGCCAGGTTCTGGGTATTGTCGTACTCTACCACGGGGAAGCTGGTGAGCACGCCGTTGACCATCAGGAAGGGAATGATGCTCAAAGCATAAGCGATGTAGAAATGGAAAAGATAGGTCTTGTGGGTCTTTAATATGAATTGCAAACCGATCAGGAAGGTGGCCATACCGAAATTGACGGCCGTGTAAGCCCGGTCGATGTGCAGGATGGTGACGGCCAGGAAGAAGATGAAAAGCACGATGTTGAGTGGAACAATGAAGCCCTTGTATTCCTTTTTAATGTAAGCCCTCGATACCTCGTAAATAAATATGCAGCAATACGGGATGATGATAAAGAACAGCCATTCTTCAATGGGCAGGCCGGCGATGAACAGCCCTGTGACGAAATCCTTGTTAAACGACCAGACATTGTGCTTTGTGAAATAAACATCCCACAGGATAAATACGGCGGCGGTGACCAGGATGGCGGGGAACAGGTATTTCCAGTACTTGTAAAATGCGACTTTCCGGTCGAAGCTCAGGGCAAAGGGGATCAATACCGATCCGGCCAGCAACAGGGCGTAAGTGAATTTCTGCAGTTCCATCTTTCTAAATCATTCCCAGTTTTTCTTTCAGGTAACAATTCAATAAGATCATTAGCTTCCTGAAATTGGAAATCCTGTAACGTTTGACCATAATTTTCCGGGCATCAGTCCTTTTGATCTTATTGAAAAGTTTCTGGTAATACATATAGGCGAGGTAAACACCCAGCCTGGCGTCTTTGTTCAGTTTCCTGATACCTTCGAAAGCTTCGTCGAAGTCTTTCTGTATATCCTGCTCGATCTTCTTTTTTGCCTGGTTGTCGAATTTGTTGAAATCGACTTCAGGGAAGTAGAACCGGTCGCGGTCTTCCAGGTCCGATTTGATATCGCGAAGGAAGTTCACCTTCTGGAAAGCTTCGCCCAGTTTTCGTGCCGGATGCACGAGCGCTTCGTAGTTTTTGTCATGATGGGTAAACACCTTCAGGCACATCAATCCCACCACCTCCGCCGAGCCATAGATGTAATAGTGATATTTGTCCTTATCGTAATTCTTGCTGTTGGGACAAAGGTCCATTTTCATGCTTCGTAAAAAGGATTTGATCAGTTCATGGTCAATATCGTATTCATTGACTACCCATTGGAAGCTGTGAAGGATGGGGTTGCCGCTGAATTTTCTTTCAATCGCGTCAAAAGTTTCATTTTCAAAGCGTTTGATGAGCTCCCGCTTATTCTGATCATGGAAAGTATCCACGATCTCATCGGCAAAGCGGACGAACCCATAAACGGCATAGATAGGCCTGCGCAGGGGCTTTCCCAGCAGGCGTACCCCCAGGGAAAAGGAGGTGCTGTAGTTTTTTGTTGTTTTTTCGCTGCAATCCAGCGCGTTATGCAGATACAAGTCCATGCTTATTCTGGATTCTTTCGGTGACTAAACGGGAGCTGATGACGGTCATCGGCAGGCCGGTACCCGGTGTGGTGGATGCCCCGACATAAAAAACATTGCCGTAGACCTCATCATAATTCTTTGGCCGGAAGCCTCCGATCTGGTTGAGATCGTGGGCAAGTCCCAGGCCGCTTCCCTTGTATAAGTTAAAATCCCTTTCCCAATCCTTTGGGTCCATGACCGTGAGGGTCATCAGGTTGCCTTTTACATCAAAGCCGATCCGCTCCGACAGGTCGGTCAGGATGTTGTTGGCCAGTTCATCGCGGTCGGACCAGTCGGGTTTGAAACGCAGGTCAGGAACCGGGCAGAGGATGAAGAGGTTTTCACAGCCCTCGGGCGCCGATTCCTTATTGTGCCTTGAGTTGACATTCACATAATAATACGGCTTGGAAAGGCTGATGGAATTTTTAAAGATCTTCCCGGCGTATTCCTTAAAGTTTGACCCAAGGAAATAGTTATGGTGATGCAATGTATCGATTTTTCCTTTCACGCCCACGTACATGGTAAAGGGTGCAAGGGTCCATTTCATCCGGTCCAGTCGCTTTTCGGTAAATTTTGGCCGTTTGAATATCTGCGAACGGAAGCCGGCCGCATCGGCGTTGATCACGAAAATATCGGCATCCCAGCGTTTTCCCTCCGTGTCGACCAGGTAGCTCAATTGGCCGTTGCTTTCCACGTAACCGGTAATTTCCGTATTGAAGGTGATTTTAATGTTCTCTTTTTCAAATTCCTTCATCAAACCTTCCACAATCTTGTACATGCCGCCCCTGACGTTGTGGTATCCGTCGTGCACCATTTCGGTATATGACAGGAGGCTGTAAACGGCAGGTGTATCGAAAGGCGTGGCGCCAAGGAAAAAAGCCACCAGCGAAAAGATCTCCTTGACTTCGCGCGATTCAAAATGCCGTTCCATTTCAGACCAAACAGACCGGATCATCTTGGGGGCATGGCCCCAGGGTACCCGCGCCATTTGCAGCAGGAAGTGGGCCAGGCTGTTGAAGTTCTGCTTGATAATGATATTTTCAGTGTCGTGGAACAATTTGCCCGCACCGGCGAGGTAACGGGTCATTTTGGCTTCGAAATCCGGTTCCACCGCTTCGAATTCTTTTGCCAGCTTTTTCAGGTCCTTGTAGATCAGGTAATACTTGTCGCTGTTGGCGAAATTCACCGCGTACAAGGGATCGAGCTCGACAAATTCAAAGGGCATTTCGATACCTGTCGATTCGACAAATTCCTTGAATTCATAACTCATGCTGAAGAAGGTGGGCGCCATGTCCCAGGTGAATCCGTCTTTCTTCAATTGGTTCAGCCGTCCTCCCGGCTGGTGGTATTTTTCCACCATTTCCACCTGGTATCCCAGTTTGGCTAAACGAAGCGCGGTGGTAAGTCCACCCAGACCAGTTCCGACGATCAATACTTTTTTCATAATTTCTATAAAATGCCGAATTTACAAAAACAATACGTCTTAAAACATATCTTTGCTTAAAATGTTTAGTAATGCCTGAAAAATTTGCTGTGATCGGTTCCGGAGTTGGGGGGATGGCAGTGGCTGCAAGGCTTGCTGCCAAAGGATACCGGGTGGATGTTTATGAGCAGTCGGACATGGCAGGTGGAAAAATGTCGGAGATCAGGCATGAGGGATACCGTTTTGACACAGGCCCTTCCTTATTCACAGCTCCTGATCTTGTGGATGAATTAATAGCCCTGTGTGGTGAGCAAGAGATCGATTTTCATTATTCAAAGCTGGATACCATATGTCGATATTTTTATGAGGATGGGATGGTCATTGACGCTTCTGGCGACCCGGTGCAGTTTGCCGCGGAGCTGGCTGAAAAGGCGGGGGAGGATCCCGGAAGAGTAATGAAATACCTGGAAAAGAGCCGGAAAATTTATGAATTCACCTATCCCGTCTTTATCCGGAATTCGCTGCACAGGGTAAAGAATTATCTCACCGCCGATTTCATCAGGGCGCTTTTCCGGCTGCATCGCTTAAATCCGTTAATCAGCCTGCATCAGCTGAACCGTAAATACTTCCGGCATCCAAACACGGTGCAGCTTTTCGACAGGTATGCCACTTACAACGGTTCCGATCCCTACAAAACCCCCTCCACCATGCGGGTGATCCCCCACCTGGAACACAATGTGGGGGCCTTTTTCCCACGGGAAGGGATGTACCAGATCATCCGTTCGCTGTCGGCATTGTCTGAGAAGCTTGGCGTGAGGCTTCATCTCAATACCCGTGTGGAGGAAATTGTATTGTCAGGGAACAAAGTGAGCGGTATCCGTGTTAATGGTGAAATAATTCCTTTTGATATGGTCGTCAGCGATGCAGATATCTGGTTTGTTTATCGCCAATTGCTTAAAAGCTTACCGTTCCGTGAAAAGTGGTTCCGGCACGAACGCTCCACTTCGGCGTTGATATTTTACTGGGGAATGGAGATGGAATCGCCGCAACTGGATATGCATAATATTTTATTTTCGGCAGATTACGCGCTTGAGTTCAGGCATTTGTTCGAATTGAAAACGCTGCAGCCCGATCCTACCGTTTATATTTTCATCAGCAGCAAGGTGGTGAAAAGTGATGCACCGGCGGGCTGCGAGAACTGGTTCGTGATGATCAACGTGCCGGAAAACACCGGGCAGGACTGGGATGGGATCATTGCTGATGCCAGAGGCAGGATTGAAGAAAAGATTTCCAGGTTACTCAAGATAGATGTCAGCAAGCACAGGAAATTTGAGTTTATCCTGGATCCGCGGGGCATTGAAAGCAGGACGGCCTCTTACCGCGGCTCGTTGTATGGCAACAGTTCGAATTCGATGTGGTCTGCTTTCCGCCGGCATCCGAACTTTTCAGATATCAAAGGCCTTTATTTTACCGGTGGTAGCGTGCATCCCGGCGGGGGTATCCCGCTCTGCCTCTCTTCGGCTAAAATAGTGGCTGATTTAATACCAACACTTAAAAAATGATCCTATGATTGAAAATGTCAGGAAATACCCGGTACTGCTGATCATTTTTCTCTCACTCTTTTACATGGTGGGCGTTTTCGGCCTGACCTGTGAAAGAACGCAGTCCGTTTTTCAGAGCCTGGTCCCTTTTACCTTGCTGTTCAGCCTGTATTTTCTCTGGTTGTTTCATGAAAATCCGACCCGGAGGTTCTTCCTTACGGCGTTTATTATCATGCTCCTGGGGTATCTGGTAGAGGTGGCCGGGTGAATACCGGGGTGATTTTCGGTGAATATGTTTACGGGAAAACGCTGGGGGCGAAGATCTGGAATACGCCCCTGATGATCGGGGTGAACTGGTTGTTACTGATCTACTCGGCCTGGATCCTGACCGGTTTTATTACCCAAAACCGCTGGCTGCGATACTTCCTGGGAGGTGCGGCCATGTTGTTGTACGATATCGTCCTGGAACCGATGGCCATAAGGCTCGATATGTGGAACTGGCATGGTGAGAAAGTGCCTTTCCAAAATTATTTTGCATGGTTTGTCATTTCTGTCATTTTATTCATCATTCTCGATGTGAATACCAGGCAATTAAAGAACAAAATCGCCCCTGCGTTGTTTATCATCCAGGTACTGTTTTTCGTTTTGTTGAACATCTTTTTTCATTATCAGTAATGGGACTTTTTATTGCTTTCACGATCATTTCCGTCTGGGCGGGACATCTTTTTTATATCCTGGAATTCGTTCCGGTGAACTATCTCTCACCATGGTTTTATATACACATTCTTTTGCAGACCTATTTTTTCACCGGGCTTTTCATCACCGGGCACGATGCCATGCATGGTACGGTGAGCCGTAACAGGCCGGTGAACAACGCGGTCGGTTTCTTTTCGGTGTTCCTGTATGCCGGGATGTGGTATCCGCGCCTGATAAAAAATCATTATCTGCACCACCAGTTTCCCGGGACTGAAAAGGATCCCGACTTTTCACCCCGTAGCCAGAATTTCTTTGTCTGGTGGGCGAGATTTATGTTCAAGTATTTAACGATCATCCAGTTGGTAATTATGGCGGCGATTTTTAACATCCTCCGGCTCTGGTACCCCGACAGTTCCATTATCTGGTTCTGGGTAGTCCCGGCCGTATTATCCACTTTCCAGTTATTTTATTTCGGCACCTATGTTCCGCACAAGCGCCCTCACACTGAGGAGATGCAACCGCACAATGCCAGGACTTTGCGGAAGAATCATTTGTGGGCCATGCTGTCCTGTTACTTTTTCGGTTATCACAATGAGCATCATATGACGCCCCGGATCCCCTGGTGGCAGTTATATAAATCCAAATCGGCCGGGTTATGATCCGCGCCGGTCACCGGCCTTTTTATGTCTGGTTTTTCAACCTGTATTCAAAGTGGATGATCCGTTACCATTTCAGGAGGGTCGTGTTGACGGGCGAAGTTACCACAACGGATATGCCGGTAATGCTGATCGGGAATCATTTCAGCTGGTGGGACGGCTTTATTGCCTGTTACCTGAACCGGCGTTTATTTCGGAAGAAATTCCATGTAATGATGCTGGAGGAACAGCTCCGGCAGCGGATGTTCCTCAGCCGGGCCGGCGCTTATTCAATACGCAAAAATTCCCGGAGCATCATCGAATCGATCAATTACACCGTTGAGTTGCTGCAGGACAAAAACAACCTGGTGGTGATGTATCCCCAGGGTGAGTTCAGTTCCATTTACACTTCCAGGATCAGTTTTGAAAAAGGGATCAGTACGGTAGCCGGCAGGCTTGAAGGCCGGTTCCGCATGTTTTTTTATGCCGCGCTGATCGATTATTTTGCATATCGCAAGCCAACGTTGTATCTTTACGTGAAGGAATTTTCGCCGGAAGAAGCCCTGACGGCCTCTTTGCTTGAATCGGCCTATCATTCCTTCTATACCGAATGTATTGAGCAACAAAAACCGGGTTGATGGAGATCATAGCATATGCGGCATCGGCCTACCTTCTGGTACAACTGGCGGTTGTGCTGATCAATCTGTTTACCCGTATCATTTTGCGCCCGGCGTTGCCGAAGGAAGATCACATGGTCTCCGTGCTGATACCGGCCCGGAATGAGGAGGCCAATATCGGCCCGTTGCTGGATGATCTGCTGGACCTCGATTACCCGAAAATGGAGATCCTGGTTTACGATGATGACAGCAGTGACGGCACGGCGGGAATTGTCAGGGCCAGGGTTTTGGCTGACAGCCGGGTGAAATACCTGAAAGGGGAGGGGCCGCTGCCGGGCTGGCTCGGCAAGAACCATGCCTGTCACCAGCTGGCGCGACAGGCCGGGGGCGAATACCTTCTTTTCCTGGATGCCGATGTGAGGGTCAGACGCGGGATCATCGCACATACACTAGCCTATCTGCAAAAGTATAACCTGGCTTTGCTGTCGCTTTTCCCGGTGCAGGTGATGAAATCCTTCGGTGAATGGCTGACCGTGCCGCTCATGAACCGCATCCTGCTGGGCAACCTGCCCCTGATATTCATCCGGAAAATACAACTTCCCGATTTTACCGCCGCCAACGGACAGTTTATGCTGTTCGATGCTACCATTTACAAGCAACACTGGTTTCACAAGCTGGTGAACGACGAAAAAGTTGAAGATATCAGGATCATGCGCATGGTCAAAAAGCTGGGATACAAAGGACAGACTTTGCTAAGCGATGGCCAGGTCAGTTGCCGGATGTACCGTTCCTATGCCGAAGGGCTTTCCGGATTTGCCAGGAACATCAACGCCTTTTTCGGCAAGAACTGGCTGATCCTGCTGGCATATCTCCTGCTGACGTCCGCAGGTCCGGTAGCAGTGTGGCTGGCATTCCCGTTACCGGTGTTTGTTGCCTACCTGGCGATTCTGGTTTTGGTCAGGATCATCATTTCCATTGAAAGCCGGCAATCGTGGTGGCGGAATACACTGCTGATGCCGTTGCAGCAGGCTTCGCTGCTGACCATTGCGGCTATTGCAGGCTACAGGCACCTGACAGGGCAACATACCTGGAAAGGGAGGAAAGTGTGAAGGATTGGATGATTGGATGATTGGATGATTGGATGATTGGGTGATTGGGTGATTGGGTGATTGGGCGATTTGGGGATTTAAGATGAAAACGTTGGCCATAATGGTTTTGTCCCATCGGGACGACAGAATCACAAATCCCTTATCATTTCATACATCTTTTCATAATGCGACCCTTTCCAGTAGATCTTTCCGCATGTGCTGCACCGGAAAAACTCATCGAATGCCTTGCGGGTGTTGGCTTGCAGCTTGCTTTCGATCTCGCTTTTACCGACCGCTTCAATCATGCCGTTGCAAACCATACAACGGGTGAAAGGTTTGATATGACCCTTCA
>JAWOHY010000255.1:0-12275 GCA_046484945.1 Bacteroidales bacterium | reverse complement strand
GCAAGAGATCAAGTGCTGGATTGGTTCGGCGGAAAACAGGCATTCATTGACTTTCATTACAACGATTTGACTGATCCGAAAACTTTCGGGCTATTGAACCTTGAAGAGAATGAAATAGAAACATGACTCCTATGGCAGAGTCCCTGTCGAGAGGGACGGAGTCCCTGTTGCAGAGGGATGGAGTCCCTGTTGCAGAGGGATGGAGTCCCTGTTGCAGAGGGACGGAGTCCCTGTTGCAGAGGGACGGAGTCCCTGTTGCAGAGGGATGGAGTCCCTGTGGAAAGGGATGGAGTCCGTGTGCACACTTGAAGATAATGATATTTTAAATCGTAATTTTACGCCCTGCTTGATCTTAAAGAAAATGCCATGGAAATGAAAACCCGGGAAATCCAGACAATTTTTGACGCTTTCTCCCAAAAAGCCGAACCTGAATTTTTCAAATATTTCGAGGGTAACATCAAAGAACTGAACCACTTCATTGCAAGCTATGAAAAGCATTTCGGCAAACTGGAGGCTGCCATGGATGAACAGGCTGACCTGGTAGAAAGGATCAAAGCCCGTAAAACCTTTAAAGAACATGTGCTGAAATCGCTGCTGGCTTATCAGGAAGATTTACAAACGGGTGATTTCAACACCCTTTTCGCAGATTTTATCCGGGAAGCTGAAAATGAGATCAATCAACTCGATGAAAACATCACAGGAGAGCGTAATAAAGCCATCCCTTTCCGGAATATGGCCCGGTATTTTCTGATACACCAGTTTGCTGAAAATGCCCTGGAAATAATCCGGCAGGCGATGCAGGGAAAAAGCAGATCGCTGGTCGCTTTGTGGCAGTTCGACGAAGCTTGTGATAATGTGTTTCAGTCATTGCTCACTCGAAAAGCTGATGACGAACAGGCTGCTGTTCCGGATATATCCAAACCGGATCATCCGTTCAAACATCTGAAACAAGAGAATAAAGCACTTCTTCAGAAAATAAAAACCGAAACAGGGAACATCGCTCAGCAGGTCTTTCAGGCTTTCGATGAATCCTTTCAGGGAGCTTTGACAAAAAAACGTTCAAAACCGGGCTTCCAACAGCCAAAATTAATCAGGCAACTGAATATCATCAATGCAACATATGTCACCGAAACAGGGCGTTGGAAAAACACACATCATGTGCTGCTGGATGACTGGGCGGTGGATGCGGAGATCACCCATCTGTATTATTCGGTTTACGACCAGTATCATCTTTTAAAAAGCAATACGGATACATTCATATCGCAGCGCATCGACAAATCATTTGACGATATCCGGTCATTTATCACTACCAGTGGTAAACGTATCGAAAAGTCTCCGGCTTCTTCGAAGAAAACCGCAGAAGTTTTAAGTGCGGAAAGAGATAAAATTGGCAAGGAACTGGTTGATAAGTTCCTTGCACGGAGTGCTGAAACATTCACCAACTGCTTCTCGGATGATTTTGAAATATTCCAGGACCGGGTAGTTCAACTGGCCGGCAAAGTATCCGATAAACGAGGTTTTATCAGGAGCAAGGATTTTGACCATGGGATTGGTGATTCCGAGATCAGTCATATCTCTCCCGGGGAACTGCTGAAAGTGGAGGCGGTACCACATATCAATGAAAATGTTATTGATATAAAGTCCCGGATTGATAGTCACCTGGAAAAAGTAAGGCTCATTTTGATTTCGTTGGGAACGGTTTGCGATTTCAACCTCGAATCGGCGCTCATTTACCTGGATGAGCCCGAAAAGCCTGCAAAAGAAGCCGTTGCCATCGCCCTGGAGGGTTACGAGCGGGCATTGAATCAACTGGAAGGGGCGCAGGGGCTCATCCTTGAGATTCAAAACACTATTGAGGATGACCTGCGTGATGCGGTAAATAACTTCAACGGAAAAATTCAAAAGCTCAAAAACACCGATAACCTTTTCGAGCTGAATATGAAGGTGGCCCGCATCAAAACCATCGAACGTTCGAAGCAGCTCCGGAAAAGAGGCATCCGTTATATCAGTGAATTATTTCCAAACGTCATGGCTCTGCTGAAAAAAGGCTGGGACCATCTCACCGTGTTCATCCGGGAGACCAGGAAAAAGACAGGGTTTCTGACGGAAAAATCTGTTGTTTCTTTCGAACTCTCGGAATTCCTCAATGAAGCCAGACAGACGCTCAAAAAACTTCCTTTCGTTTACCAGCGACTTTACCAGCTTCAGCCTACCCATGAGGATCGCTTCTTTGTAAACCGCGACAAAGAGCTTGGTTTGCTGAAACAGTCGTACGAAAACTGGATAAAGGACCGGTTCATTACCTGTGCCATTATCGGTGAAAAAGGGAGCGGCACCACCTCTTTGATCAATTATTTCCTGAGGGATATCCCTTCCGATGTTTCCATAATCAGACATACCCTGGGCGAAAAAATCTATACCGGCGGGCAATATTTTTCTTTTATGAATGCTTTGCTGGAAACATCCGGGATCGATTCCAATGATAAGCTTATCGAAGCAATTAATGCTTCGCCCGGTGGGCGGATCATCATACTGGAGAATCTCCAGCACATGTTCCTGAAAAAGGTGCATGGTTTTGAAGCGATGAAATGGCTGTTTGAACTGGTTGCGCATACCTCCCGGAAAGTGATGTGGATCGGTGTTTACACACCTGTTTCATGGGAATACCTGGATAAAACGATTACGGTCTCCAATTACTTCACCGATGAGATCCGCATGGGAAAAATGAGCGATAACATCATCCGGGAGATCATTTATAAACGCAATCGGCTGAGCGGATACCAGATCAGGTTTCTCCCAACGGAAGAGATAACCCGGAGCAAATCGTTTCAAAAGCTGGATGACCCGGGGAAGCAGCGCTACCTGGAAAGACAGTTTTTTTCCAACCTCAACCAGCTGGCAAACGGGAATATAAGTCTGGCACAGCTTTACTGGCTCCGGTCCACCTCATCAGTGGATGATCAGGCGATCAGCATCAGCATGGTGGGACGGCTGGATTATTCCTTCATAAAGGACATTTCAGGTCATTCGCTCTTCGCTCTCCAGGTGCTATTGCTGCATGACGGGCTGACGCTGGAAGACTTTGCCAAATCCATGAATGAAAGCGTCACTGTCTGCCGTAACCTGCTGATACCCATGCTGGAAAAAGGCTTCCTGATCAGGCCAAAACAAAAATTCAATATAAATCCTATCATTTACAAACCTGTAACGGATTACCTCTCATCCAGGAATTTCATTCATTAACAAGATGTAAAGATGAAACGAATCATTCTCATAATATTGATGCTGGCAGACAAGGTCAGTTATGGACAGGAAGCGGACGAGCCAGTCATTACCAAACCGCTGGAACTGGTCGACATGATTTCTTTTTCAAATATTTTCTGGACTATTGTTTTAATGCTGTTCGGCTATCTTGTCATACGATTCATCACCCGTATGCTCAAGATCTTTGCAGAACGCAGCGCCCGGCTCCGGATTACAATGAAGAGCATCATCCCGATCATCAGGATCATTATCTGGACTGTCATACTGATCATCATCATCAAAGGAATATATAATCCCCCGATCGAGATGTTGCTGGCCGTAACGGCAACTGTTGCCATTGCCGTCGGTTTGGCAGCGCAGGACCTGCTGAAGAATATTTTCGGCGGGATCATGCTGTTGTTCGACCGTCCTTTCAAGGTAGGCGATAAGATTGAAGCGGGGAAATATTATGGGGAAGTCATTGAAATTGGCCTCCGGGCCACACGAATCGTCACACCCGATGATTCGACCGTTACCATCCCGAACATGGAGCTGATGAACAGCTCCGTATCCAATGTCAACACCGGGGAACTGAACTGCCAGGTAGTGGCTGAGATCATGCTTCCTATCGATGTGGATACCCAGCTGGTGCGAAAAATAGCGACAGAAGCTGCACAGGCATCCAAATACATTTACCTGAACAAACCCATTGTGGTATTATTTTTCAATGAGATGAACCAGCATCGGTCATATCTGAAAATGCGGCTGAAGGCCTATGTGATGGACATTCGCTATGAATTTGATTTCAAGAGCGACTTGACCGAAACTGTCATCCGGGAGCTGCTCAGCCAGGGTATTTTAAAGAAGGAAGACCTGGATTATGTAAATTGCTCACCACTTATTATAAGGGGTCCTGATTAGCATGACATTGTAATATTTCAAATCCCCGGTGACCTCTTCCCCTAACCAGGGCGGCTTTTCAAATTTCTCATCCTCTTTTGACAGTTCAATTTCAGCAATGACCAGGCCCTGGTTATCGCCATGAAACTCATCCACCTCAAAAGTATGGTCTTCTGTTTTTACAAGGTAACGGGTTTTGTCAATGACGCCCGGTTCGCATATCGTCAGCAATTCTTCCGCCTCTGAAACAGGGATCTCCTTCTCCCATTCGTAACGGCTGGCGCCTGAAGCATTGCCAATTCCTTTGATGGTAATAAATCCTTTATCTCCCATAATACGAACCCTTACAGTTCTAACAGGTACTGAGGAAAGGTAACCCTGTATGATGCGGGTCTGTTGTTGGGCAAAAGGCTTGAATTCGCCTTTTACCAAAAATTTGCGTTCTATTTCCTGAGCCATTTATCCAAATTATTCTTTGTTTACCCTTATATTATACCTCTACAGCGGCCAGATCCACATAATGAGTGGTATGCCGATCACAGCAATGATGATCTCCAGCGGCAATCCCATTCGCCAGTAGTCGGTGAATTTATATCCTCCCGGGCCCATCACCAGGGTATTGGATTGGTGACCAATAGGTGTAAGAAAGGCACAGGAACCACCAATCGCCACAGCCATCAGGAAAGGGTCGCTGGATAATCCAAGCCCATTAGCCACTCCGATGGCTATGGGTGCCATTAAAACAACGGTGGCAGCATTATTAATGATATCTGATAAAAACATCGTGATAACGAGGACAATAGTCAAAACGGCCCAGGGCTGCAGGCTGTGCCCGACCGTCAGGACAAACCCGGCGATTCTCCCTGCGCCGCCGCTGGTTTCCAAAGCAATGCCCACAGGGATCATCGCACCCAGGAGGATGATGACCGGCCAGTCGATGCTGGTGTAGAACTCTTTGAGCGGCAGCACACGGGTCAGGATCATGGCTATGGCGGCCATGGAAAAAGCCGCCTGAACCGGTAACAGGCGTGTGACCACCAGTACGATGGCTGCTGCAAAAATTCCCAGGGCCAGCGGGATTTTCGTTTTAAAACCCAGCCGTAATCCCCGGCGGGCCAGGGGCAGGCAGCCCATCGAGGTGATCGTATCATACAGCATATGCTCGCGGCCCTGCAACAACAACACATCACCGGTCCGGAAGATCACATGATCGATTCGGCGCTGGATCTTGAACCCCCGCCGGGCAACCGCCAGCAGATTGATCCCATAACGGCTGCGCATCCTTAAAGATGCTGCCGTACGGTCAATCAACGATGAGTCGGCCATGATAACTGCTTCCGTGATGGCAATCTTATCCGATCCTTTGGCATCCTTCCGGAATTTCTTCCCTCCGACCAATGCTACGCCGGTGTCATGTATGAATGCCTTAAGCTCCTGTGCATCAGTTTCAAGGATGATAATATCCTTAACCAGGAGAGTCTCGTCCGGATCGGGCGCGTGAATGCGCTTATCCTGGCGGATAAGGCCCAGGATCTGCACATCAGCCTTTGAGATCCTGGACAGCTCGTCAATGCTCTTTCCTGCAATTTTGGATTCTTTCGGAACAATCACCTCAGTGATATAGTCGTCAATATTGAAAAGATCGTCATCCGATTTTACAGCAGCCCGTTTTGGTAACAACCGCCATCCAACCAGTGTTATAAAAGCGATCCCAATCACTGTCAGGATGATCCCGACAGGAGTAAAACTGAACATCCCGAAAGGTTCTCCCGTCTCATCGCCACGAAAAGTGGCAATGATGATATTGGGCGGTGTACCTATCAGTGTTGTCATCCCTCCAAGCAAGGATGCAAAAGCAATCGGCATCAGGATATAGGAAGGCGGATACCCGTTTTTCCGGGCCATGTGGATAGCTACCGGCATCATGATGGCCAGGGCCCCGACATTGTTCATAAAAGCAGATGCAACTGCTACGATAATGGACAGGACAAAGATCTGCAGCAACAGATTTTTGCCGAGTTTTATCACCCATTTGCCCAGCAAATCCACCACCCCGGAATATTCCAAAGCTTTACCTATTATCAGCACCGCCGCCACCGTAATCACAGCCGGATGCCCGAAGCCCTTGAAGGCCGTTTCAGGATCAATCACCCCGAAAATGATCAGGATGCTCATGGTAATCAGCGCCACCAGATCATGCCGGATGCGTCCCCAGGCGAAAAGGACCAGTGTGACTATCAGCGTTGCGAATACGATATGATGAGGCATGCGGTGTCTTTGAAGGTTATTTTATGGATCAACCACGAACTCATTATGTCGTTCAAATTTAAACAGTTTTTTTTAATTCACAGGGATGGAGTCCCTCTGGACAGGGATGGAGTCCCTTTTTATTCTAAATTACTTCTAAATAAGATTACGTATGGTCAGTGTTATATTAGTATAACTAATTTCGCTCCGTTTTGAAAAGCTTTGTGAAAAATATAACAATGAAAGCCGCCGCCTTTCTTCTGATCATGGCGATCGGGACCATGATTGTTAATAATGTTGTATTTATTCATGAGCATATCCTGCCCGACGGAACTGTCGTTACCCACGCACATCCTTACGATAAATCAGAAGATCCGGAAGAAAAACATCAACATTCCAAAGCGGAATTTGTCTTACTGGATAATTTAAAAGTAATTTCCACAGCCGTTGTTTTCAGCCTGATCATTTGGCTGCCTTTTATATATATTGCCGGCCTGGACAATACCCTCCCGGTGTACTTGCCTGCAGTCTGTCTTTTCAAAACGGGCAGATCCCCTCCATCCACCTGATCACATACCGGAAGCATCACTAATCCTTGTGCTTTCCGGCCATCCGGTGTCCATTTCACCGGTCAGGGCCTCATCTCATGCAAACTATTACTTATTTCCTGACATTCTACTTAAATACTAATATGAAATATCTTCAGATATATATTATACTTATATTATTCTTTTCAACACCCATTCTATTCGCTGAAGGTCCCGCGACGAATACAATTGTGACCGGCCATGTCGTTAACACCCGCGGTGAACACCTTCCCTTTGCTGCCATCAGTATAAAAGGCACCACTATTGGCACAACCAGCGACGAATCGGGGTATTTCCAGTTGATCAATCTACCGGAGGGTCGTTTTATCATCGAAGTTCAATACCTCGGTTATCAGGCAGAATCCCGCGACATCTGCATCATCAGAGGAGAAATTGTCGAACTGAATTTTCAGCTATCTGAAGATTTATTAGGACTCAGAGAGGTAATCGTTACCGGCGACCGGAATGAATCCAACCGCATGGAGTCTTCGATTATCGTCAACACCCTGAATGCTAAACTTTTCAACACCACCCAATCCGTCACACTGAGTGAAGGCCTTAACTTCTGCACAGGCCTCCGGACGGAAAACGACTGCCAGAATTGTGGTTTTACGCAATTGCGGATGAATGGCATGGAGGGGCCTTATTCACAGATACTGATCAACAACCGGCCCATTTACAGCGGATTGGCCGGAGTTTACGGGCTGGAGCTGATACCTGCAAATATGATCGAACGGGTGGAAGTGGTGCGCGGCGGCGGATCGGTTCTTTACGGCAGCAACGCCATTGCCGGTACGGTCAACCTTATCCTGAAAGATCCCATTTACAACTCCTATGAGTTTAGCCTGAACGGCGGACTGACCGGTGTCGGATCCGGTTATGATGAGCCGGCTAAGGACATCAGTGTCAACCTGAATGGGTCCATTACTTCGGCAGATAATAAAACCGGGATGTCCCTTTACGGATATTACCGCGACAGGGGGCCCTTTGATGCAAACAATGACGGGTTTTCCGAACTGTCATCCATCCGTAACACAACGGTCGGAAGCCGCTTATTTCACCGGTTTGGAAACAGAAGCAGGATCACGGCCGACTTCTTCAGCCTGAATGAAAAAAGACGCGGCGGTGACAAATTCGAAGAATTGCCTCATATGTCGGGTATAACAGAAGCCGTTGAACACAACATCCTCAATGGAGCCCTTACATTCGAAGCCTTTATCCGTTCATTCGACCGCTTGTCGGTTTACGTCTCCGGGCAAAGTGTCTTCCGCAATTCCTACTATGGCGCCAATGCCTCGCTCAGTGATTACGGAAAAACGCGTAACAATACATATAACATTGGCGCTCAAT
This sequence comes from Bacteroidales bacterium, assembly GCA_046484945.1. GTDB lineage: Bacteria > Bacteroidota > Bacteroidia > Bacteroidales > JAGOPY01 > JAGOPY01. Next base: position 3,948 of record JAWOHY010000255.1, on the reverse strand, counting down.
ATAATGCCAGCTTCGGTAAATCTGAGATGGTGGCAGGGATTGAGCAAATCACCGACCACCTGCAGGACAAGAAACAAGGGTATTATGACCTGGATGGGGCAACCATAAACCACAACGACTCTTCGGTATTCATCCCGGTTGTTGAAACCCGTGTTATTTCTGATCAATCGATGAATACCATCGGATTATTCCTTCAGTATGAAAGGGATTTCGGTAAATTAAAAGTTTCAGCCGGTGCACGATATGATCATTACCGTATACAAAATCACCATGATGACAGGTCGGATAAACAGGGAAATGTGATCAGTCCGCGGGTTTCTTTAAAATACGATATACTGGAATCCCTCCAGATCCGTGCCAGTTATTCGCAGGGTTACCGGGCGCCGCAAATTTTTGACGAGGACCTGCATACCGAAACCTCCGGTGCGCGACAGGTGATCCATGTCAATGACCCCGGGCTGACTGTAGAAAAGAGCCACAGTGTGATGGCATCCCTGGATTTTAATAAACAGTTCAATGGTCTGAATCTGGGATTTATGGCAGAAGGGTTCTACACCTTGTTGCGGAATGCATTCTCACAGGAAATCAGCGAACCGGATGAAAACAACATTGTCTACTATACCCGGGTGAATGCAGAAGATGGGGCGGTTGTCAGCGGGATCAATATGGAAATGACATTGACGCCATCCTCAGGGTTTTTCCTGAAAGGAGGTTTCACCCTTCAGAACAGCAGGTATGAGGAGCTGCAGGAGTTTGACGAAAGGCGGTTCCTGAGAACACCGGGAGATTACGGGTATGTCATGCTTGACTGGCAGGTTTTCAGGAACGCCGGTCTTTCCTTCAATGGTACCTATACCGGGAAGATGCTGGTGCCTTATTTCGGAACTGAAGCAGCCAACCCGGAGGAGGGCGAACTCAGGGAATCGGACAGGTTTTTTGATGCAAGCGTGAAGATCCGCTACAACATAAAGCTGAATGGTGCGAAAATGCAATTGTTCGCTGGCGTCAAAAACATTTTTAACGCCTACCAGGGTGATTTTGACCGGGGAATTAACCGGGATCCCGGGTATATTTACGGGCCAGCGGCCCCCCGTACGGTTTATTTCGGGATAAAAGTGGGCAATATGCTGCAATAGTTTTATTTTAGTGGCTCAAATCCAATTTTGAGCCCATGTCTTTAAAACTAAAAGCCCCCGCCCTCCACTGGCAGATCCTCATTGCACTTGTGCTCGCCGTTCTCTTTGGCGTATATCTTCCCGGGCAGGTCAATTATATCAGCTGGATGGGGACCATCTTCCTGCGCGCCCTGCAGATGATCATCATTCCGCTGGTCATCAGTTCGATCATCTCGGGGGTCACCAATATCGGGAATGCGGAAAACCTGGGGCGTCTCGGGCTAAAAACGATCGTCTATTACATTTCCACCAGCACGCTGGCGATCCTGACCGGGCTGGCGCTGGTAAATATCGTAAAGCCGGGTGTCGGCGCCGACCTCAACCTGACACAGGAGGCCGGGCTGGGCCTGGTGGAGCACTCCTTTAAAGACACGCTCATCCGCATCATTCCTGACAACATTTTCTCTTCAATGACCCAGAACGGCGAACTGCTGTCGGTCATCTTCTTTGCGTTGATCTTTGGTTTTTTCATCACGCAGGTCCCGGCAAAGCCCAGGGAAACGCTGACAGGCTTTTTCAACGCGGTATTTGACGTAATGATGAAGGTTACCATGTTCATCATCCGTTTCACGCCTTTCGGCATTTTTGGACTGGTGGCGGACAGAATTGCCCAGCAGGACGACCTGGGAGCGCTGGTGCAAAGCATGGGCAGCTATATGCTGGTGGTGATCGCCGGGCTGGCTATTCATGCCCTGGTCACCCTGCCCCTCATTACCAGGTTCATCGGAAGAGTTAACCCGCTGAAGCATTTTCATGCTGTCAAGACCGCTTTGCTGACTGCTTTTTCTACCTCTTCGTCCAATGCCACCCTGCCCCTGACGATACAATCGGTCGAAGAAAACGACGGCGTTTCGAACAAGATCTCCAGCTTCACCCTTCCGCTCGGCGCCACGATCAACATGGACGGTACGGCGCTGTACGAGTGCGTTGCCGTGATGTTCATTGCCCAGGCCTACGGTTTTGATCTCACTTTCGGGCAGCAGGTCATCGTGGTCATCACCTCGATCCTGGCCTCCATCGGCGCCGCCGGCGTGCCCATGGCCGGACTGGTGATGATCACCATCATCCTTTCAGCCGTCGGGCTGCCCCTGGAAGGCGTCGGCCTGATCCTGGCCGTCGACCGCATCCTGGACATGTTCCGGACTTCCGTCAACGTCTGGAGCGATTCCTGCGGAGCGGTGGTGATTGCCAGGAGCGAAGGGGAGGTGCTGAAGGTATGAGTGCCTGGTTTTTAGGAAACAACTATTATAATTTTAATCCTATTCACTTTCGGGTGGATACTAATACCTATCAATTATGAAACGATTCATGTATTTTTTGATGCTCTCTGTTTATTATTCATTCATGGCTGTTTCATGTGGTTCTGGTTCTCAAAAATCATATGACCACGGTCATGAGCATGGAACTGAAACACATGACCATGACCATGAACACGACCATGAACATACCGAACAGGAAGAATTTGTAGTTGGCGACAGTACAAGTGCTTCAACAGCAGAAGAACATCACGATCACGATCACGATCACGACCATGGTCATGAACATTAAAAATGTTATTCCGGAGCTTTTTGCTCCGGAATCTTTTAAAAACTTAAAAAAAATGAAGACATTATTATATATATCATTTATCGTAATGACCAGCCTTATAATTGGCTGCAATAACAACAAGGGTGGACACACCCATGATACAGTTGGAGGGCATGAAGCGCATGGCGACCACGGTCATGAAGCAGGTGCTATAAGCTATACCCTGTTTTCAAATGATTATGAACTCTTTGTGGAATTTCCGGCCTTAATGGTTGGGCAAACAAGTACCTTTGCAGCCCATTTTACACTATTAAGCACTTACAAACCAGTTTCCGAAGGCAAGCTTACTTTAAGTATCATTAAAGGTGATAAAGGAATCCGCCATAGCGTTGATGCCCCTTCCTCGCCCGGTATTTTTCGCCCGGCCTTGCAGCCAAAAGAGACTGGTACTTATAAAATGCTGTTTGAACTGGAAAGCCCATCTGGAAATATAAAGTTTGAGATTCCTGAAATACAGGTTTTCGCAAATGCTGAAGAGGCTGCCCATGCAACATTAGCGCCTTCAGGCGGAGATGAGATTTCGTATTTGAAAGAGCAGGCATGGAAAACAGAGTTTGCCACACAGGATGTATCAATGCAGCCATTCTATTCGGTTATCCACACTTCTGCCAAAGTAAAAGGGCAAGCCCAATCATCGGTTGCTATAAACGCACAAACCGAAGGACAAGCTAACCTGATTGCAGTATTTGGACAATCGGTAAGAAAAGGCGAATTGCTGGCGGTGATTGCAAGCTCCGGTATCGAAAATAATTTAAATTCCAGATTACAAGAATCCAAAATTGCCTTTGAAAAAAGTAAAGCGGATTACAAACGTACCAAACCATTGGTCGAGAATCTGATGGTGTCACAAAAGGATTTCTTGCTAATAGAATCTCAGTACAAGCAAGATTCATTGCGTTATTACCAATTGGCAAATCAGGTAACGCAGAATGGACTGAAAGTTACATCGCCTGTTGAAGGGTTTGTTAGCAGTGTGAATGTCAGCAATGGTCAGTTTGTCGATAAAAGTTCGGTTATCATGCATATTAGCAACAATAGTGAATTGTTAATTGAGGCTTATGTAAATCAGTCAGACTTTCAGAAAGTTAGTGGTATTTTCGATGCAAACTTCTCTTTTGCAGACAACCAGGAGACCATTACGCTAGAGGAAATCAGCGGAAAGGTAATTTCAAACACTGCTTTTGTG
>JAWOHY010000204.1:0-5109 GCA_046484945.1 Bacteroidales bacterium | reverse complement strand
GCTGATCTTGTGGCGAAGGCTGGCGATGGAGCCCATCAGGTTCTGGACCTGCTTTTCGCTTTCCTTTTTCTTGACCCGTACATCGGCCAACTGACGCTCGTACTGGGTCTTCTTCTTTTCAAGATCGGTCCGGGAAGCCTTTATCTTGTTCAGCTTGTTTTCGGCCACTGCCGCCTTCTGGTCCAGAACCGACTGCTGATCGGCCACGATCTGACTCTGCCGCTCGATTTCCACCCTCAGGGCCTGGGCCTCGCGGTACAGGGAGGTCAGCCACTCTTCCCGGCGATTGGCCTCGGCCCACTGCTCGGCCGATGCAAAGCCCTCTTCCTTGGCGGTCAGGTAAATGGGCCACAAGGTCTGCATCATCTCCTGCAGGCGAGCCGTGGTCTTTTCCCGCTCCGCCAGCAAGGTGTCGAGACGCCCTGCGGGAAAAACTGAATGATCACCAGGAAAGCGATAACCGCCAGCAAAAAGATCTTCAGAATCTTTTTCATTCGCCCATGATTTTGTTGATTTCCTCTTCAGTCCATTTACAGAGCAATTCCTTCTGTGCTTTATCCAGGGCCTTGTCTGGATTTTTCGACAGGTAACGGGAAGGGGGCATGCTGCCTTTGTTCAGCGTCTTGTAAATATCACCCAACCGGGCGATCTTCCGGGCATCCGACAGGTCGTTCCACTTTGAGAAATTCAGTTTCGATTTTGCCTTGGCATTGCGGGCTGAATTGATATGACACTCATAGCAGGAATTTTCAAGCAATTTGGTCACCTCTTCCGGAAAGCCCAGCGCCAGCTCCTCCATGGAGGGATAGGGGTGATGGTTTGAATTGTTGCCTGAAGGAACCGTGAAGGCCAGCAAGGCCAGTAATACTGCAAAGTATGCGATGAAAGTAAGGACCTGGTTTTTCATAGTTTTATTGTTTATTGTTTATTGTTTATTGTTTATTGTTTATTGTTTATTGTTTGGTAGGTCCTGATCATGACAAAAATAGTGAAAAATTGATCTGTAAATTTATTACAGACTAATCATTCCATTATATAGACTCCAGCAACATCCCTTTGAATTTTGCAAAATCGACATCTTCGTAATATATCCTGCCACTTACTTTAAGAGAATTGTTTTCTTCCTCAACAATCGAACCATCGAGCAATAGAACAGCATCCACAGCAGGATCGATCATTTGAAGGAATTTGATGTTGGCTATCTCTTTGACGGTCATTTCTTTTCCGGTCAGTTGTGAGATAACCGAGGCTATGATTTCCACCAGGAAGACGCCGGGCACCACCGGCTGCCCCGGGAAATGGCCCGCGAATACGGGGTGTCCGGGATCGAGGGTGATCGTGGCGGTGATGGTGCTGCCTTCTTTTTTAAGCTGGGTAATTGTGTAAAATTTGGTCATACGGTTGTCATACGGTGGTTATAATTGTAGATTTAGGGTGAAGTTGTTGTTTAGTTTTATGGTGATATCGTTTTTTTCGATAGTGGATTCTATTGTTTTTGTGTTTTTTTCGTTTACTTTTTTAAACAACTGCTGAAAGCTTTTTTCGAGGCTTTTGAGGGTTTTCGGGTGATTCAGCATCGGTGATACCTGGCGGATGGTCAGGTTATTTTTGTTATGCTCTGTATGATAAGCTGCTTCCAGGTACGTCATGCCCAGCTCGTTGAAAAAGGCGATACGGTATAAGCCGGCCCCGTCATTTTTGATGATCATGCGGCCCGGCAGCTCTTTTTCCCTGTAGCTGATCCTGGCTTTGAAATCGATCCGCTCAAAAGAGCCGTCTGCCAGTGCAGTGTATGCCTGCACGGCGTTTCTCCCGGAAAGCGCCACGGCAGGCGCCTTGCAGGAAACGGCAGCCAGCAGCAACAGGCTAATCCACGTTGAATATGTCAGCAGCGATGGTTTCATTCATCTTTTTATTCCGGAAGGTGATCAGTGTGTAATCGCCCGATTTTTCAAACATTTTCAGTTCATCCACCGAAAAGTCCTGTTTGCTCAATTTCAGATCTATCTTCGCTAAAAAATCTTTCATCATCGTCTCCTTTGGGAGCAGCACGACACGGTAATATCCGGCGGCCTCGTGCCACGTCTGGCCGAATTTGTCGCTCTGCAGCAAGGTGCCGTTTACCAGCCCGCTCATCACTCCGCTGATCTCGACGAACATCCGGTTAGAGCCCGCATCGTAATCCTTCACTTCGCCCTCGTCGATGATCCTGATCCGGTTGTTGTTCAGGATGATGACATAATGATAGGGTTTCTGGTATTCCCAGCGCAGCCGGTTCTCTTTCTGAAAATAGAACTTCCCCGTTGAGGTGACTTTTTCTTCCAGGAAGCTCATCTCCTTTTCCTGGGTGAAGTCGCTGGTAATGGATTGGGTTTTTTGGGAGAAGCCGCTGGCCTGTTCGATCAGCCCGGCCGGGTCGTCGACCGGTTTTTCGGCGGTTCCCTGGGAGATTACGCTTAGTGATATTATCAAAAAGGATAGAGCAAGCAGTATTGGCTTAATTTTCATAAACTGTATAAGATTTTAAAGTTTCTTTACGGATATACCCATTTTTACCACAAAGGTCACAAAGGTTTACACAAAGGTCACAAAGATTTCTTAAGAGGCTGTATTAAAGTCTCTTTTTTTTAGTAGTCCGACGACTAAAGCCGTCGGTTCCTGTTTTTGTGTTATACTTCGAACCAACGGCTTTAGTCGTTGGAGCACGACCCGATATTTTGTAACATACTCGAAACCAACGGCTTTAGTCGTTGGAGCACGATCCTATTATTAGTCGTTGGAGCACGACACAAATTGAGTTACGGGTAGTTTTAATTCTTCTTTTGTGATCCGAGATAGATCATTTTGATTTCCAATGTATCGCTTGCGCTTAGATCAAATGCCGCCTGGTCGAATTTGGGCTGCCCGAGTATTTTTCTTTTCGTGGAGAATCCATAACCTTCCAGGGGGACATCTTTTTCGTTGACATCCAATACACCGTTCAGGTTTTCGTCGTGATAGACAGCCACGGCGTAGCGGCCGGCGGGTACTTTGTCGAAAACCATGATTTCCGATTCCTGTTTGACCCGGGTCTTTTTCTTCATCAGCGCGGCTTCGGCGTCAGGGAAAAGTTCGGGTTGGTGGTGCAGGCTGATATACAGGTCCCCATGCAACGGGTTCAGCCCGGTGACCCGGACCACGAGCCGGTGGGGATCGCCCTGGGACGGGACCAGGAACATCAGTGTTATCAGTAGCAGCAGTGATTTCATCTCATTCTTTCTTTTCAGTTTTATGTGGTAGTCCGACGACTGAAGCCGTCGGTTCCAGGAGCCATTCATCCGGGCTTGCAAATATGTAGCCTTTCTCCTTAGCACCGGCGATGATATGTTCCAGCGCCGCCGGGGTGATTTCCATCGTATCGTGCATCAGGATCACCGCCCCGGGATGGAGTCCCCGGATCACCCGCTCCGCTAATTTTTCCGCATTTTTCCCCATGGTGTCCAGGCTCCTGACCGACCATCCGATGACCCGGTAGCCCAGCTTTTTAACAACTTTTGCCAGCACCGGGTTGGTGACGCCGTAAGGCGGCCGGAACAGGACAGGCTTTTTGCCGGTGATCCCGCCGATGATTTCTTCAGCATGCTGCAAATCCCGTTCCATCTTTTTACGGCCGTAGAGATCGAACCAGAAAGCGTGCCCGTAGGAGTGGATCCCGATGCCGTGCCCGCTGTCAGCGATCTGTCTGACCAGCGCGGGATGGTTTTCGGCATGCCTGCCGATCAGGAAAAAAATGGCCTTTACCTGGTGCCGGTCGAGGATATCAAGAACAGCCGGCGTAAACCGCTCATCGGGGCCGTCATCGAATGTCAGGACCAGTTTCTTTTCCCGGGTATCGATCTTACAACGGGCGGGGATGTAAAAGCCCATGCAGATCTTTACCGAACCTAAAACCAGCAGGATCACGTACAGGATGGTGAGGGGGACCATTAGCCAGCCGGCTTCCCGCCAGCCGGTCATGAGCAGTAAAACCAGGGTCGCAAGTATGAAAAAGGCGATGCTTGCAGAGCGATAGTTTAACATGATGTGACGAGCATCAGGGAGTGATGAATATTCTGGTAATGATTATGGATGAGGATGCGGTTTATTGTGCCGGGGGCCTGACCGGGATGCAGCATAACGGCCGTGGGTATTGCCTGGCTTTTAACGATCCGTGCCGCCAGCCAGAGAGCGAAAGAGGAGGCCAGGTAGTGCTCGCCGCAAAGGTGTTTGAAGAAGGCCGCCGGGGTTTTCCCTTCAATGTGTTGCAACAGGGGCCGGTACGTTTCGTCGGAAACCGGATCGCCGTTCAGGCCGAGGATCACCAGGTCGATATCATCCATGCCCAGGTTGTGCGAAGCAAGAAATTCTTCGGTGTATCTGACGGCGATATCTTCTTTCCCCGGGTTGAAACGTGTGGATAATCCTTTGATAATGGCATAGTTACCGGGATCTTCCTGTTGGGTGAGCAGGAAGAAGGCCGCTCCCTCGCCGGCGATGGTGCCGGGTTTTTTATCCTTTAAAAGATCCAGGTTCCTGATCCCGCCCTTCTTCCAGAAATGTATGCTGCCGGTAATGATAAAATGCGATTCGGTGAGCTCTTCGACGCCACCCGTCAGTACTTTGTCGTACGGCTTCTCGGCGAGCCACATCAGGCTGTCGAGCAGCGCGTTTTCGAAAGATACCGGCCCGTGGACATAGGTGAGGTTGTAGTGATTGCAATTGAGCATCACGGCGATATGGGCGCCGACGGTGTTGTGCGTCGACTGGATGAAGGCCGTCGGGTTGAGCAGCCGTTCCCCGTTGTCAAGGATGCCGTTCAGGAACTTCTCGGTCTCTTCCAGCATGCCCAGGCCGGTGCCGGTGATGATGGCATCCGGCTTTTCTACCCCGGCGTCGTGCAGGCAGATGCCGGCGGAGGTGACGCCCATCCGGAGCAGGCGGCTCATGCGGCGGAGCTGGATGGGCTTGATATATTGTTTGTAATCGGGTTCGATGGCATGAAGCCTGGCATTCCGGTATTCCCGGATCTCTTCCAGGAAACCCCCGTTATCGAAAGTGGCCTGTGGAGAGATATTGCCGATGCCCCGGATA
>JAWOHY010000128.1:0-16285 GCA_046484945.1 Bacteroidales bacterium | reverse complement strand
TTTGATTATCAAAAGCGAAATTCTTGATTATTCTCATCATTCAAGTGGCCGGAGCCATATCTTCAATAATCCCGAAAAAGATGAAATAAACAAGTACTTCATAATCTGGATTGGTGAATTAGAAAAAAGATCGATTCTAAGAAATTACTCACTAAACTATGAACCGATTCAGAAATTCCTGATCGAGAGCGCCGGAATAGAAGTGTTTGAAGGATTTGTAGAACCGAGAAAGGAACAAACGGATCGCATCCGGCCTGATATCAGCAGGATTCAATCTGATATTGATTGCAATATCTTTTACAATCTTCACGGATCAGTATACTGGCAAGTGGATTATTATAATCCGAATTCGTTAACTCCACCCGAAATTCGACTTAGCCTATTTCCTTCTTTAATTGATGCTGATTCCCAATCACCCGATTTACAGCTTAACCGAGGCGAGGAACTTCGAATCAGAAACATTATCACTGGATATCAGAAGGCTGTAAAGACTTTTGTGCCACCCTTTCGGCAAATGCACGCGTCATTTGACAGGGATTGTATAATGGCAGATGAAATCTATATCATCGGTTATTCATTTGGAGATGAGAATATTAATCAGTCATTAAAATCCGCCATCCGATATAATCCAAACGTGAAGTTTATTATCGTTGATCCAGGATTCCAGAGCAACAATATTGACAATTTTCTGTTATTTAATTTTTCTCCAATCATATATAATCAAGCTTCTCAGACTCCCACACCAAAATCAATTCAAGGTAAATTAATGCAATACAGTCTGTTTGATGATAGAATGATAGCATATGCCTGCCGTTTCAAAGAATATCTGGAATCTGCGAATACATCTGGAAATTCCAACAACTGAACAAAAAAAGACGCTGATTACTGGTTCAGCGTCAAAACCTTTGTAGGTTCCAGACCAAATGGTAAAGAACAATACAAAAATAATTGATTTAATCAATTAGATGAAAACATATTCATTTCTTTTGTAAATCTTTCCTGCCGTGCCTACGGCACTTTGATTTATATAACTGCATTTATTCCCTACGGGGCTACCGGGCTGGCGTCCCTACGGGACTACCGGGCTGGCGTTCCTACGGGGCTACCGGGCTGGCGTCCCTACGGGGCTACCGGGCTGGCGTCCTTACGGGACTACCGGGCTGGCATCCCTGCGGGAGTTTATAATTCGCAAAAAACACGAAACACCAAACACCAAACACGAAACACCAAACACGAAACTAAATTTTATCTATCTTTATCCCTCCAATTCATCCATAATGAAAGCAAACGATTTCCTTTGTCCTTATTGCCGCGGGCATCTCAAGCCGCATAATAAGGTGATCCTGTCGGCCCGGAGAAGAAACGGCCAGCGCGGCATCGTCCTGTTCAACCCGCAACTGGGAGATTATGAAATACTGGTGCACCATACCTTCCGGCTGGATGAGGGCGAGCATGTCGATATACTCTGCCCGCTCTGCCACTCCAACCTGACCGACCATACCATCAGCAAAAACCTGGCGCGGATCAAAATGATCGACAGCGCCGGCATGGAATACGATATCTACTTCTCCGAAATTGCCGGCGAGAAATGCACCTACAAGATCAGCGGCGACAAAAAAGTGGAAACCTACGGCGAAGACGCGCAGGATTTTCAAAACTACTGGGGAGCAACACCGAAGTATTAATTTTGAATGTTGAATTTTGAATTTTGAATTCGGGCTAATTTTTAAATTAATTCAAAATTCAACATTCAACATTCAACATTCAACATTACCTAAAGATTTTCATTTCCTCGACCAGGTGCGTGGCGCCGGCGTATTTGTCGATGATGAACAAACAGTAACGGATATCGACGACGATATTCCGGCACATGTCGGGATCGTACATGATATCGCTCATGGTGCCTTCCCAGTTGCGGTCGAAGTTCAGGCCGATGAGTTGCCCGTCTGCATTCAGTACCGGGCTGCCCGAATTGCCGCCGGTGGTGTGGTTGGCCGCGGTGAAACATACGAACAGGTTGCCGTCTTCACCATACTGGCCGAAATCGCCTGATTCGTAAAGCGCTTTCAGCCTGTCGGGGACACGGTAATCGTAAATGCCGGGATCATCCTTTTCCATAATGCCTTCCAGGGTTGTCTGGTAGTAATAATAAACCGCATCGCGGGGATAATAGTCGTTCACCACGCCGTACGACACCCGGAGGGTGTAATTGGCGTCGGCCAGTAGCAGCCTGCCCTCCTGCATTTCTAAAATGGCTTTCATGTAAAGCCGCTGCAGGCTGTCCTGGCGGGTGCTCAGGTGCTGGTATACATCGCTGTAACTATCAATATATTTTTCAGAGAAACTGGTCATCACCCGGTAGAACGGATCATTCAGGATCCGTTTGCGCTTTGAAGCTTTGTATTTCGACAGGAAATCTTTCACATGCGCTTCATCTTTCATGAAAGTTTTATTGTATGCCCAATCGGCAAAGGCGCCAATATCACCGTTGAATTTACGATCGATTTCGCTGTAGATATCAGGTAACCCGCCAGGGCTGACCGAATTCCTGAAGTGCTCCATCATGGCAATGAAGAGCTTTTTATCGGTCGGCTGGTTATAGTCTTTGAAAAAACCGTCGGCGCCGTTCATGAGCCGGTCGACCGCTTTCTGCACTTCTTCGCCGGTCGCCGATTTATCCATTCCGGACAAGGATCGATAACCAGCTGCGTACCGGATCATGTCGTGGCTCCAGATGGCTTCGGAGAAGTGATCGATCCATGACTGGACCGGTGTCATTTCGGCTACCAATTGTCTGTATGCAGGAAGGACATCCGTATAAGCGGTGCCATAAGTTTCTGCCCATTCTGTAAACTCTTTTTCAAAGGCCTGTTTTTTGCCTGCCGCATCAAACCGGTTCAGTCCCCTGCTCTCCCCGATCCATTTTTTCCAGGCATTGGCTACGCCCTGGTATTTGGAGGCGTATTGTATCCTCACTTTCGGATCGGCATTCATATCGGCGCCCATGATATCGAGTTTCTTACGCCGTATCTCTATTTTCTGCGGATTGGAAACACTGGCGATCAGTTCGACCATATCGGACGGCAGGTATTGCCGGGTGGAGGCGGGATAGCCGAAGACCATCGTAAAGTCGCCCTTATCCACCCCAGCCAGTGATATTTCGAGGGATCGGGCCGGCTTATACGGGATGTTGTTTTTGTTGTAATCCGCCGGCATATTGTTTGAATCGGCATAGATGCGGAAAACGGTGAAATCTCCTGTATGCCGCGGCCACATCCAGTTATCGGTATCCCCGCCGAAGCTCCCGATGGCAAACGGGGGGGCGCCCACCAAACGTACATCCCGGAAGACCTCGTTCACGTAAAGATAATATTGGTTACCGGAAAAAAGCGGTCTGACCACTGCCGAATAATGACTATCTGCTGTCGCTTCCTTTATCATTGCTTTTGACACTTCATCGATCGCATTTTGCCGCTCAGCCTCTGTCATGCCGGGTTTCACTGCAGCCAGCACCCTGTCCGTCACATCTTCCATCCGTTTGAGCAGGGTCACGGTAAGTCCGGTGTTGGGCAGTTCTTCCTCCTTCGACATGGCCCAGAAGCCATCGGTCAGGTAATCGTGTTCCACGGCGCTATGCCGCCGGATGCTGCCGCTGCCGCAGTGGTGGTTGGTCAGCAGCAAGCCTTCGTCGGAAACAATGGCGCCGGTGCATCCCCTGCCGAACAGCACGATGGCATCTTTCAGGCTGCTTTGGTTAATACTGTATATATCCTCCGCGGAGAGGCGCAGCCCCCGCTTGCGCATGTCGTCGAGCTTTTGCTCGCCCAGCAGGCTGGGGATCCACATTCCCTCGTCAGCTAAGAGGCTTAGGGCGTAGAGCGTAGAGCATAGTATTAGAGCAAGTGTCTTCATAGTTATGAGCCTTTAACCGCGATCGTCTCAATCTCAACCAGCACCCCGAGGGGCAGCCTCACCACGCCGAAAGCGGCGCGGGCGGGAGAATCCTCCGGGTAGTAACGACTGTAAATCTCGTTCATGGCGGCGAAATTGTCCATATCGTTCAGCAGGCAGGTTGATTTGACCACATCCTTGTAATTATAACCGGCGACCTGCAGGATCACGCCGATATTTTTCATGACCTGTTCGGTCTGCTCCCGGATGCCTCCTTCCACGATCTTACCGGTAGCCGGATCGATCGGGATCTGGCCGGAGATAAATAACATGCCATTGGCCTCGACGGCCTGGCTGTAAGGCCCTACTGCTTTGGGGGCCGATTCAGTTTGGATAATTCTTTTCATAATGCAAATATCTTAAAAATCTCTGAAATCTTTCTTTTTCGTTAATTTCATGTCCTGCAAAATAGATGCCTTGGCACTGATGCTGAAGTTCCAGCTCTGGCGGTATCCCGTCGGGATCCAGTTGAAGCGCATCTCCCAGCAGTGCAGGTCGCGGTAAATACTAATAGATGTATAAGAAATGTCGTTTTTCACAAAGTCCCACCCCGTCACAAAACCCACCTTCCATTTGGAGGTAATGCTTACATTCCCGCTAAGCCCCAGGGTTTGTATAATATTTTCCGTCCGCTGGTATTCCTGGTATGGATACCGGTGGACGACACCGTATGAGAAAGAATAACTGATCGTAAGGTCCCAGGGAATGGACCAGTCGATATACTCATCCGGATTCTCCCTGATATCCTCCAGTTCTCCTTCCGTAGCCTGGGAAGATGTCCTGGGCAGAGGTTCTTTCGTTTTGGAAAAATCTTTCGAATTCAACCGCCAGTTCATACTCACCTGCCAGTTGGTCTGCTTTAAGCGCAACAACCGGCGGTTGACCTCCCATTCGGTCTGGTTCAGGTTCCGGGTACCGGCGGAATCGAGGATATAGGGATCAAATTCACTCCGGTATGTTAGATCGATGTTCTTAAACAGCCGGGTGCGTCCGGATAGTGACAGAGGCGACCAGCGAAGGGAATCCCGGGCAAAATCATAGGAAATATTGACGGTAAAATTGTCGATCAGCCCCACTTTCCGTGTACCGGTGATCGTATCCTTTCCGGACCTGACCTTCATCTCCAGGTTATTCACCAGGCTTAGATTGACCCTTCCCGATCTCCCGGCTCCCGGCGCGCCGAAAAGGGCCCCTTCGAATTTGGAATACCTGACCTCCTGGCCATCCTTATCATAATAGCTGTCATAATATCCCCAGAAATCGCTGCTGAAATCAGGATTATAGGTAAACGACACCGTTGGAGTCAGCACATGCCGGATGGCATTGACCGGAAAATTCGGGCCAAACTGCAACAAACCATAAATTTTGGTGGATAAATTAGAGGAGAAATTAAAATCAAACAGGTTATAAAATCCCCTGAGGGTATCTTTCGCAAGGTAACCAACCAATGTGTCCCCGTTGGTAAACAGCGTATCGTTCGACCAGGATTTCGTGAAGGATTCAAAGTACATCCGGTCGGTCAGGTTCAGGGAATTCGTCAGGGTGAAATATTTCAATAGTTTAATGGGGCTTGAAACGGGCATGGTATGACGGATACCGTTTTTCAGGTCACGTATAGATTTCTCGGTAAAGAAAAGGGAGTCGGTGGTCGACAGTGTGTTCCTGGCATTCATGTTATAATTGGTGGTTATATTGTGATACCAGCGGGTTCGCCCCACCCGCTTCGATGAACTGAAGGGATTAAAGCGGTTGACCGAAAAGGATACTTCCGGTAAGGTCACGTTCACCACATTAGTGATGGTGTTTTGGTCGTGCGAAGCATTTAAGGTAAGAAAATATTTTCCTGCAAAGTTGGTCTGGTATGCTATGCTCGACCGGAAGGTATTTGACAGGTAATCCTGTGCGGAGGTTGAGTTGTAACGGTTATAGGTGGCTGTGACGATATTCACGTCGGCGCTGAAATTACTCCTGGGCCTGGCTTTGGGATCCCGCCGGTGGGACCACCGGATGGCGTAATTAGGTCTTTTGTTGTAGCTCGGCGTTTCCTTCACGCCGGTAATGGTGGTGGCAAAATTAAGGTTGATCTCACCGGTGTATTTATAGCGCTTTTTATACCGGAATGTAGGGCGAACGGCCCAGCTGCCTCCGGTATATATATCACCCGTCACCCTGGCATCCATTCTATCATTGATGTAGAGATAATACCCGCCATTTTCAAAG
The DNA here is from genome assembly GCA_046484945.1 of Bacteroidales bacterium. Classification (GTDB taxonomy): domain Bacteria; phylum Bacteroidota; class Bacteroidia; order Bacteroidales; family JAGOPY01; genus JAGOPY01. The sequence continues at coordinate 10,114 of JAWOHY010000128.1, read as the reverse complement.
GAAAAACCGAGTGCCTGTACCTCGCCGAAAGTAGGGATAAGGATACCCGACCGCTGCCCCTGTTTATTGGGGAACCATCCGAACGGGATCAACAGCGGTGTCGGCACCCCTTCGATTGTAAGGTACGCCGGGCCGGTCACAATCCGCTTACCTGATATGACCCGGGATTTGTTATACCTGAATTCAAAATGGGGATGCTCCTCATTGCTGCAGGTTGTATAGGATCCCTTGAATACATTCAAAACATCCTCGTCTACTTTTTTCACCCTCTGACCGTGGAGAAATCCATACCCGTCTTCCGTGATCACGTTATTGATAAATCCCTTCTCCGTCTTGTAATTATATCGCATCACCTTAGCTTTAAAGCTCTGGTCGCCCTGTGTAAAAACCGGGATGCCAGCCATTTTGCCGGTTGAATCGGGGAGTCCGGTGGCATAGAGCTCATTCCCGGGCAGATCGATTTCAATATAAGCCGCCTTCAGGTCCAGGTCTTTATAAGTGATGTGGGCATTGCCTATGAGATACACCTTTCTTTCTTCATGGGCAAAACGGATGGTATCGGCGGCATTGTAAACCACTTTGGCCTCCAGCGCACCGGAAGAGCGCTTAACGACAGCCACAGGCACCATTGTATCGGGAGATGCGGGCTGGATGGTGTCAGGAAAGTGCAAATAGTTTAATTTACCGGCGTCAGCATTGGCTGACAGGAGCAGGATAAGAGTAATTATGGAACAAAGTCTTAACAAGTGCCCTGTTAATAATTTGAGCGGTAAAGTAATTTTGCCGGTAAAATATCACGCTAAATTTGTATTATAACGGTGATTTAAGCAAATATTGCGGATAGTTTACCGTTTTAAAAATCAAAGATATTCAAACTAATGTTTCTGATGAATCTCTTCCGGTCTTTTTTAATGATCCTCATTTCACTGATCATGGCCAGCGGCATGGTCCATTCTCAATACCAGGTTCGCCGGGTGGTCATTGACCCGGGGCATGGCGGCAGGGATCCGGGGGCGGTGGGCAAACATTCGAAAGAAAAGGATATTGTCCTGGCGATCGCACTGAAGACAGGGGAATATATCGAGAAATACCTTCCGGACGTGGAGGTGATCTATACCCGAAAAACGGACGTGTTTGTGGAATTGCACCGGCGCGCTAAAATCGCCAATGAAGCCAAAGCCGATCTTTTTATCTCGATCCATTGCAATGCCGCCAAATCTCCGGCAGTGAGCGGAACGGAAACATTTGTCATGGGACTGCATAAGAGTGATGCCAACCTGGAGGTGGCCAAGCTGGAAAATGCCGCCATATTAAAAGAGGAGAACTATGCCGATATTTATGATGGTTTTGACCCCAACCAGGATGAAGATTACATCACTTTGACCATGTTCCAGAACGCTTTCCTGGAGCAAAGCACCATTCTGGCTGATGAAATCCAGCGGCAGTTCCGGGAACGGGTCAGGCGGAAAGACAGGGGCGTGTTCCAGGCAGGGTTCCTGGTATTATATCATATCACCATGCCGGGAGTGCTGGTCGAAACAGGTTTTATCACCCATGAAAATGATGAACGCTTTCTCATGTCGAAGGATGGCCAGGTCTATTTAGCATCGGCCATTTACCGGGCGGTAAAATCTTACAAAGAAGAGATGGAGAGAAAAGATAATAAAGCGCAACAAATTGTCAAAGAATATGTTAAAGATAACGGCGGCACCAGCCTGCCTGCATTATCTTTCAGGGTGCAGTTTACAACATCAAAATCACCCGCTGCTTTCCGCGAAAAGAAATTCAGGGATGTGCCAGATATCAGAGAATACAGACAGGATGGCTGGTATAAATATACCAGTGGTAATTTTAAAACTTATGAAGAAGCACTGAATCATCAGCAATTTCTGAGGGAAAAAAAGAAGTTCAAAGACGCTTTTATCATTTGCTTTAATGGAGACAATCGTATTTCTGTCGAAGAAGCGCGCAAATTGACAAAAAATTAGCTATTTTTGTCTTTATAAAAAATTGGGCTTTGAAAATATCCAGGGAATTCAAGATCGGTTTTATATTCATCATGGCCACTTTTCTGTTGGTATGGGGATTCAGTTTTTTGAAAAAGCAAAATATCTTCTTCAATGAAAGGATCATGTATGCCATTTACCAGAATGTCAGCGGACTGGAAACATCGGGGCCTGTTTTCATCAATGGTGTGAAAGTCGGGCAGGTCGGGAAAGTATATTTTGACCCTAATATGAGTGGAGATATCATTGTCAGGCTTATCCTCACCCATAATTTCCCCATCCCGGCCAATTCTGTAGCCCAGATTTTCAGTGAAGATCTGATGGGATCAAAAGCAGTCAATATTATTTTAAGTAACAGTGAGTTGATGGCGCAGAGCGGGGATACATTGCTGAGTGATGTTGAAGCGAGCCTGCAGGATGCCGTGAACCAGCAGATCCTGCCCCTGAAGCTAAAGGCTGAAGATTTGTTATCGTCCCTTGATACGATGGTGGTAGCCATTCAGGGCGTTTTCAACAAGGATATCCGGGAAGACCTTACCGCCAGTATCAGGAGCATCCGTCAAACATTAAGCAACCTGGAAAGCACTACCCAAAACCTCGATACCCTTGTGCTGACACAATCGAGCCGGATGGCCAGCATTATTTACAATATCGATATGATCACCCGGAACCTGAGCAATAACAGCCAGGAAATCGACCGGATACTGAATAACCTGGCTTCCATATCAGACACGCTCGCTCAAGCCAATATCTCCGGGATCTTCGAGAATATCAACACCTCGGTCACCAACCTGGCTTCGATCATGGAACGGGTGGAACAGGGACAGGGAACATTGGGAATGCTGATCCAGGATGATAAGTTGTATAAGGAGCTGGAAAAATCGGCCTATGAGCTGAACAGGCTGATGGAGGATATCCGGCTGAATCCCAAACGTTACGTCAGGTTCTCAGTATTCTGATCCATCCAGCCGCCAGATAAAAATAGCCGATTTATCAGGTGGCCGGTGATTTTCCATCCAGATAAAATCGCGCAGTATCAGGTCCGATTCAGGTAATTCACCCTCAGGATGCAAGGCGGCATCGGGTTGACCTGTGTAATACGTATCCCTGATCTTATTATCCGTCACCTTAATGATCATGCCACTCGAAATGCTTTTGTTTATACCAATCAGCTCGTTTGAGTCCTCCCTGACAAAATAGAGAGTTTCTGCATTTCCCTCCACTTTAATGCGATACAGCTGGTTGTCATGGAAGTATGCCGTCATGTGCTTTCCTTTGATCTGGTTAAAGGTGTTGGTACTGTCGCGTGAAATGATAAAGGCCATATTAAAGAGGACCAACGAATCGATCCGGTTTTGGCTTAAATGGATCCATATGGAGTCTGCCGTGAGCTGGTTCTCGTCCGACCACAAAACCGGGTTTTTCAACATGGCAATGACCGAATCCTGCACACGGTAAACCAATGAATCGCTCATCCCCTGTAAATCATCCCTGAAAAATTTCATCCGGTGATAGGCAAAAATGGTTTTCGCCTTGTCAGCCGTATCAAGCAACATGATAAAACTGTCGGCATGCATGAAAAGGGTATCCATATTCTCAATCAAAATCGCACGGGCAGAATCGGTCAGATAGGAATAGCGTTCCTTTCTGAAAAATTCGGAAACACCTCCCTCCACGATCATATCCTGGATGGTATCTTTCATCCAGACATTTCCCAGCGCTTTTCCATACTCCCTTTCCCGGTCATAATAGATCCAATCTCCCTTCAAAATCTGCTCGAGATGCGTGATCCTGTTGTTTTTCGTGAGCTCCGACCGGTTTGTCCGGGTATCATACCAACCCCTTTCGGAGTAAATATGATTCTCTTTGCCGATAATATCGGTAGGCCCCTCGATATATACGATCTCCGTTTCCGTGTTATACTGCATGGTATCGGCATACATCGTATAATCGGGATTGACCACCACCACAGAATCCTTAAAGAAGAATTCCTTCAAACGGGTATAGTAATAACCTGTCCTGCTGGTCAGCACATTGTCTTCGCTGATGATCCGGCCGCCGGTAAAATAATAAGCGATGGCCTGTTTGCGGTCGTATTCCAGGTGATCGGTGTAAAGCGTGGCATGCTGGTCAGTCATTGTCACATTGCTGTCGAGAATGGCGATCCGTGTATTTCCGTTATAGAACAGATAATCGCCATAAACGTGCACCGAGTCGTCATAATTGATATGGACATTTCCAATAGCCCGTAAATTATTCTCAAAATCGAGGATGGCCGTGTCACAATAAAAAAGGGTATTGTCCTGTCGGAGGATGGCATTGCCGATAAGTTTCCGCACCGACCCTCCCTTCACATTATCCACCCTGAGCAGATCGGCGTTTTCAATGGCAACCCGTGTGACTTCCTGGGATCGCAATTCAGGCAACGACCCCAGCAGGCAGGCGAATAGAAAAAAGGCCGCCGCCACTGTCCTGGGATATTTTATCTCATGAAGCATCTGTTGATTGAATGTTCACTTCCGTACCATCAGCCACCTGGTTGTAACCCTGTACTACGACCTGCTGACCTGCTTCCAGCCCATGGGTGACCATTGTTTCACCCTGGTAGGATTTCCCTGGTTCAATGTATGTTTTACTGACGATGTTTTTACCATTATGATCCCGGACAATATAAACATAGTACCCGGTAATATCCTGCTTGATCAATCCGGAAGGGATGACCAGGGCCGAATCGGCTGAGAAATCATTGATGTGCAAAACAGAAAGAATATTCGGTTTCAGCATACGATCCGGGTTTTTCAGTTTCACCTGAACGGTAAATGTCCGATTATTCGGATTGATCACATTACCCTTTCTATAGATAGATGCTTCCATGGTCAAATCCGGATAAACGGGGAATTCCAGCCCGACAGTTTCCCCTTCCTTTACCTGCGCCAGGTAACGCTCGGCCACATCGGCATTGATATAAATTTCCTCCAGATCAATAATTTGCATCAATTGGAAACCGGGCATCGCCAGCTCCCCTTTTTTATGATAGATTTTATCGACGACGCCGCTGACTGGTGAACGGATGATCCCCATATCAAGCTGTGCTTTAAGGGTGACAAGCTTTTGTTCCAGTGATTCTTTGTTGTTACGGGCATTCAGATATTCCACCTCGGAACCGATTCCCTTATCCCATAGCCGTTGCTGCTTTTCGAACAGAGTCGTTGCCAGATCCAGGGCCGATTGCACCTCGGCTATACTGCTCTGGGTCACTTCGTTATTAAGCCTGGCCAGCAACTGCCCCTTTTCCACCAAATCCCCCTCCTTCACGTAAATATCCCGCAACTGGCCACTGACCTCCGGCGATATGAATGCCTCGCTGACCGCCTCTGCCGTCCCACTGACCCTGATGAAATGTTTGAAAGGCCGATAGGTCAGCTCTATTACCTCTATGAGCACCCCTTCCGAATGTTCATCTGTTTCATTCAGGATCGCTAATTGTCTCTCCAGGTCTGCGATCTTTTGATTTAGGATATCTGCCTCTTTCCTGTAATTGTTTATCTGACCCCTGATCGACTCTTCTGTTTCCCTTTGACTGCAGGAGGATATGATGATCAGTGCCAGGACTGTAATGAATATGCGAACCAGTGTGTTCATCTCAATATATCTTGTATAAATTAATTTGGTTTGATTTCGTTTTATATAAACTAATAATTTCCCAGGACTTTATCCAATCTGTTTTTGGCATCGAGCAAAGAAAGCGCCGTTTGAAAATAATTCCGTTCGGCATCGAAGAACTGGTTATGCTGTTGCGTCAGTTCCAGGCTGTTGGCCAATCCTTCATTATACTTCACCAATGTGCGTTCATAAATATTCTTTGATAACTGTACATTTTGCTTTTCACGCATAAAGTTTTCAAGGGCTGTGCGAAAATCCAGTCTTGCCTGGTTCACCGTGAGCTTCAACCCTTCTGACACCTGAAACTTGGTATTCCTTATCTTTTCGAGGTCGAGCCTGGCCTGGCTCACCCTGTGCTTTCTCATCCCGCTGGAGAAGATGGGCACCTGCATCGACAGGCCGGCGATGGATGTTAAATACCATGGTTCATTCATATCAAAAAAAGTGAAGTTGTCACGCTGCGCATTCTCCTGTAAAAAGAGAAACCCCTTCAGGCTGGGATAATATGCAGCCCGCTCATTCTTAAGCCCCAGCACTTTCATTTTCTCCTGGCTGCTGATGAGACGATAGTTGATATTATTTTCAAGGATAAAACGCTCCTCCAGAACCGCCTCAATGGCCGCCTGTTCGATGATCTCATCGAGCGATTCGGTGAGGGTGACCTGCTGATCCAGGTCAATACCCATCTGGTAGTTGAGCAGCTTATAACCTATCTCATTTTGTCTCTTCACCGAATTGATCGAATTCTGGATGCCTGTGACCGTAAGGGTTAACTGGTCATAATCGGTCAGTTCCGCAAATCCCTCTTTGAGCAACTCGCCGGTTTCATAACGGGTCTTCTGCAGAACGGCCAGGTTTGAGTCCAGCACCCGCAGGGCCTCCTCGCCTACCAGAATGTTGTAATAAGTCTGGGAGACTGTTTCGATAACATCTTCCGTCGACTTTTCCAGACTTTCGCGGGAGAGCTGTTCCGAGATTTTTGCATATTGAAGGCCAATGAAATAGCGGCCATCGAAAATCAGTTGGTTAAGGGTCACACCGGCGGTGATATTGTTTTTGGTACCAAACTGGACTTCCAGGTATTCGCCCGGCTGACCGAAAAATTCACCAGGGATCAGTGAAGTAGGGAGCGCCAGGTAATAATTATATTCCAGTGTGGCATCGATCTGCGGGAAACCATATGCCAGGTTTTCCTTTACCTTTTTCCGGGCTATTTCCAGATCGAATTGTGAATTTTTAACGTCATAGCTGTTTTTCACTGCAAACTCCCGCGCTTCCTTCAGGCTGAAAGCAAAATCCTGGGCCATCATGCCGGATAAAACCATGAAGAAACAAATGAAATGTATTATTCCGGTTAACAATCTTTTAGCCATTACCCATCAATTTTTAAGGTCTTTTTCCTTTCCTCAAAATACTTTATGCCGTTTTCATTGGAGATGCCCCGTATGTGATTTTCAAACATTACCTGGAACACCTCCGGGAAAGTCATCTGATCATCGTTGCGAAAATCGGGATCATGCAAATCCTCAATCTTCCGGATATATAACTTTGCGATGAGGTCAATGTTCAAATCATCACGATAAATATTTTCCCGAATGCCTTTTTCAATGTTTTCCCGGAGATAGGCGTAAGTAAATTCGCGCTTCCGTTTCATATATTTCACATGAAGATCGGGGTAATACTTTTGCAGATCGTATGTGACAACCCAATTCACATCTTTCATGTGTTCATCTACAATGCGGCTCATACCGAGCAGATCATCAATGGCATTCATTTTCTTTTGATGTATCTGTTCGATTTTCTGCTCGAATTCATTGAAAGTGAAATCGAGCATTTGATTAACAAGATCGGCTTTATTCCGGACATGCTGATACAGGGTTTTTTTCGATATGCCCATTTCACGGCTGATATCGTCCATGGAGACACTGCGGATGCCGTATTTCATGAAGATTTCGCGGCTGCGTCCGGCAATATGTAAAACTTTCGGATCCATCAATAATTCTCAGGTAAAGTAGAGCCGGATTATTTCCTTTTTCTGTTTTTCATAATATGATAGGCCTTCCGGTGTGGCGATCCCACGAATGAAATGATCAAACAGCGCTTCGAAAATAGTCTCGAAGGAGAACTGTTCGGGAGGAAAATAATCCGGGTTATGCAGATCGATGAGGCGACCAAGATAAATACGGGCCACCAATTCGGCGCTGAGATCATCCCGGTACATGCCCTGGCTGATGCCTCTGGCCATGTTTCGCTGTATCTTGGCATAGATAAAATCACGGCGTAGCTCGAAATGTGATTGATAGATAACCGGAAAGTGCTTTTTCAGGGCAAAGGTCACCGATGGGGAGACGTCCCTGAACTTTCCGGCAATGTCTTTGCTGACAGTCAGCAAAGCATCGATCGCATTCATTCCTTCAAAATCATTCAACCGGAAGATCTCCTCAAATCTCTCCCGTTCAAATTCAAAGACCTTTTCAACGAGCATTTCTTCACTGGAAACATGCATCATCAATATTTCAGGCGGTATTCCAGTTCCTTTCGAGATCTCAGCAAAGCTGATGACAGCCCTGCCATTCATGGTCCATAAATAATCCCTGAATTTCTCAATAACCTGGCGAAAAGTCAAATCCATTGCAATTTTTATTCGGCGGTGCAAAATTAGTCTTTTAGGCTTACGAAACAAAGTAAACGCAAAATGTTTCCTTAGAATTAACAAAAACTTAATACAAATATTGTGCCTGTGGGAATTTATCGTGTCAGGACGATTTTCTGGTGCATGACCCTGTCGCCACTCACGAGTGAAAAATAATAAATACCGGGCGCATAATTTCCGGCCGAAGCATTGAACTGGTAGGTATATTTCCCTGCAGGCCGGCCCGGGTTATTTTCCAGAACCTCCACAAGGCGCCCCAGCTGGTCGTACACGGCAAGGAATACCGGTGCGGGATGGCGCAGCTTGAAGGAAAACCATGCTGTTTCGGTAAAGGGATTGGGATAGCTTACCAAAGTGCTGAAAGGTGTCGATGTATCCGGAATTTCATCCACACCGACCATCTCCGGATCGACAATGGCGGTCCATAAGCTCAGCTGGTTATTGTGCAAACGGGTCCAGACCGGGCGGATGACATTGTTGTGCGCCACGATATTGTTATAATCGCCGAAAAAGATATTGGGGACGGGCCAGAAAGGTTCTTCGCTGACAATGAAGTTGGTGAAAGTTTCTCCTCCGTCGGTGGAGCGGGCCATATAAACATCGGTGTTCCGGTCGTCATAATGCCGCCGGTCATAAAACACGAAATACAGGTATCCATTGGTCTGGTCGATGGTCATCCAGGTAAAGAACTGGTGTTTGCCGGGGGGGTCGTCGTTCACGCGGACGGGCTGGCTCCAGGTATCGCCGCCATCGGTGGATTTCACCAGCCAGACGTCAGTGTCGTCTGTACCGTTCCGCTGGTCGGTCCAGTTGATATAGATCGTCCCGTGGTGCGGCCCGCCGCTGGTGTCGCAGGTGGTTACCGGCAGCCCGTTGGCCCGGAAAATCCCCGGTATCGAATAGTCCCATCCCCCCGGGATATCAGAGACAAAAATATCGTTATCCAGCCAGGTTTCGCCCTGGTCCAATGACCGGTCAAACACCAGTCCGACCGGACCGGCCCATGCCACATATATCTCACCGTTCGGGCCAACGCACGGCACGGCGCCCTCCGTCGTATTGTCGCTGTCAATGCAATCGCCCGATACCTCATTGATCCTCAATGCCGGGCTCCACGTCATCCCCCCATCGGTTGATTTCGAAAACATGATGTCGCTGAAATGCTCCGGGTTGGATGAACCATACTGGTCAAACTGCGTCCAGGTGACATAGATGTTGTTGTTCTTCCAGTCGACCGCCGCCCATTCCTTGTCCTGCGCCTTGGTACCATTCAGTCCCATATAGTTTCCATCGGTCCAGGTTCCTCCTATTGAATCAACTTTCTGGCAGACGATCCGGTCGATCCAGTTGCCGCCGGGGGGATTGGATAAGTGAAAGAAATAAAAAGCCCCGGTCGTATCGCAGATCAGCACCGGGTCGCCCCAGACACCGTATTGGGCAGAAAAAAGAATCCCGTGAGTCCAGGTATAGCCCGCATCAGTTGAATAATAGTAATTGTTGATGTTGGCGCCCACGTACATCTGGTCGGTGTTTCTCAGGTTGATGGCAATGGAAGGCTCATTCGGGTTATTGCTGGTGCCGATCAGAATGTTCTGATGCTGGGCGTAGGCGACCGATACAAAGCTGGTTAAAAGGAGTGAGATAAGGAAAGCGCTTTTCATTGTCGTGATGTTAGATGGCAAAGTTATGAAATAATTGGCAGGGGGGCAGGGGGGCATGGGGGCAGGGGGCGTAGGGCGTAGGGCTCAGATGATTAATCTTGATTGAACATTTCCCTTAGCCAAATGTTTAC
>JAWOHY010000043.1:0-4299 GCA_046484945.1 Bacteroidales bacterium | reverse complement strand
GACCTGACGGGTCATACGCAATTTGAATGACAGACTGCTCCTGCCGGTTATATTGATAAAGACGCCACAATGCCATCCAAAGGATATTCTGGTCCGTCGGATCAGGCAGAATATCCATCCAGTCATAATTTCCCCCTTCATGATACAAAAGATCAAATGGAACCAGCTCGTTTTTTTCCTTGTCATAAGTCAGAAAGCCATATGATGAACCAAGGAATAAAATTCCATCAATATCCTCTTTAATGAGGTTCACAGAGAAAGAGACCCCGGATATTTGTTCTTTCGGCATGTATGGTATCAACCTGAAGGTATCTTCCGTCGGGTCAAATTCATATAACCCATCCGTGGTTCCTGCCCAGAGATCTCCCATGGAATCTTCATAAACAGACAAGACAGCATGATGTGTTAAATGATGGTTTCCTGGATGCAGGGAGAATGCGATGAATTGATCCTGATCAGGCAAATATCTGTTGACATACATCTGTTGACCACCCGTACCGATCAACAAACTTCCCGCATTGTCAGGACTGAGACAGTATATCCTGTCGCCTTTGATGCTTCCGGGATTGGCCGGGTCAGGCCTGTACCTTTTGAAGGTTTCTGAAACGGCATCGAACCTGTTCAGGTTGTTATATGTGCTGATCCACAGGCGCCCGTTGCGATCTAATACCATGCCTTGCGGCCCGCCGGCAGTATTATCAGAGATAGAGGTAGAGTCGAGCGGATCATTCTGGTATAACTTAATATTATAGCCATCGTAGCGGCATAATCCGTTTCGGGTGGAAATCCACAAAAAACCATGAGCGTCGTTAAGCACGGATAAGCACATATTGGCCGGCAGCCCATCTTCCGTAGTCAGGTGGCGGAAATGGTATTTTTCTGTTGGAGGATATGCATATCTTGTTTGAGAAAATGCCGGTGAAATAAAAATAAGCAATGTCAATATGCCCGCTGTGACTGTCAGGAATACATGCAAGAAACAGTAATAATAAGGATTGACTGTATCAGAACAATGATTTTTCAGATATTTATCCATGACCTGGTCAGAAAAGGCAGGATAAAGATACGAAATGAATTGCCGGTTGTCAATTCTACATTGTCAATTTTCGGGGATCATAAAATCATTCAATCGATCACCCTGATGTATCGGATCATCCTTTTAACCGGTGAAAAATTTATAAATATCTCTTCTATGAAGACATCGAATAAACTTTATGGTTGATCCGGAGATAATGATCCCGATACGGTAGTTTCCGATTTTAATACGATAACCTTCAGCAGATCCTTTCAGTTTCTTTAAATGTTTTATTTGGGAGATGCTTTCAGCCTTACTTACTGAGATGATGGTTTCGGCAACTTTCTTTAATACTGTATTGTCCTTAATTCTTCTGGTATCCCGCTGAAAAGATCTATCAATTTTCACCTCCATCGTGCAGTTCGTTTAAGTATGATTCCGGGTCTACATACTCTCCGGTCTCGCCTTCTTTAATCGCAAGCGACAGCCCAAAATCTTCAATTTCGTCCCTGGATAATTTCCTGGCCGAAATTCCAAGTTTTTTCGCAAGTTGTAAAATAAGACTAAGATCCTTATCTGATTTGCTATGCAGAATAACGCTTTCCATATTCAGTATTTGATTTACAAAGATAAAGAATTATCCCGGGTAATTTTTTATAATTGAGATCAATATTATTCATTCACTATGAGCTTCGTTACCGATCGCTCCGCCCCCACAATCCCCTGCACAAAGTAAACCCCCGCCGGCAACCCCGTCATATCATACCGCGCCACATGCTCTCCCGCCGGCAGCATCTCCTCCAAAACCACGGCTACTTCCCTGCCGTGCACATCGTAAATCTTCAATGTCACATATTGGTATTGCGAAATGTGAAATGCGAAATGCGAAATGCCCCCGGTTGGATTAGGAAACACCTTAATCTGCAGCTTCTCGCTTATCTCCTGAAGACCTGAGGATATTTCAGCCAGGGCCTGAACCTCCTCCAGCGTGAGCAACCGGTCGTAAAGTCTGAACTCATCCATCTTCCCATCAAAGTAAAAATCACCGGTATTCAATACAAACCGCCTTCCCAGCGAGGCCTGATCAGCATGATATCCTTGCTGGTTGGCCGTCTCTTCGATATTAAAAACCAGCTCACCGTCAAGGTATATTGACGATTGCGACGCTCCCATCAGCCAGGCCAGATGATGCCAGGCTCCCGAAATATTGAGATCAAAGACAGCACCGTCTTCATACTTGAGTGCTGCATCGTTTTTGTCAGCCCTGATGCCGATGGACCCATTTGTGACATTCATGAGAAAATCATTGCCAGGGTCCGTAGTAGCATCACAAATAATAGTAGCATTTTCATCCGTTTCCATCAGGTAGATCCAAACGCTGATACTTAGCTGCGTCATATCCGGTAGCATACCGGATACCAGAATATGATCTTCTTCCGCTTTGGTAAATAAATATGCTTTGTCAGGCTCTCCATGACGATCTTCTGTAAGAGTGGCCCCCTGAACAATACCATCATACCCGTTACCACTTTCATCATTGGCATCGCCGGAAAAAGCATAATAGATGATAAGTCCCTCCTGGAGGTTGACCTGGGCAGTGATGACAATTGGAGCAGCGGCGAAAAATAAAAATACCGCCAACACAATCCGGTAAATTGAATTTTTCATAAAATGATTTTTTTGATTGGTATAAATATTTGATTTATCCATGAATATTCAAAATCAAAAAGGACCAATAACAGGAAATGGTTCTACAAATATCTTTATATTTTCTATATTTATGAAATAATGTTAAACTTTTTAATTTCATTTACAATCTGTTGACATCCCTGCTTTAATTCAGTCTGCATTAAAATAAAATATGCCTACTTTTGCAACCTGGAACACACAAGTTAATATCAATATGGAAAACAAGAAAATCGGTATATTCTACGGCTCTTCCACGGGCCAGACAGAAAAAATAGCAGAAAAACTGCAGCAATTGTTCGGCGAAGACCTGGCCGAACTGATCAATGTGGATATCGCCTCGCAGGAAGACCTCGAAAAATATCCGTACCTGATATTCGGCACCCCGACCTGGGGCGTCGGCGAAATGCAGGACGACTGGGAGGACTTTGCCGAAATCCTTGAAAAAGCCGATCTAAAAGGGAAGAAAATAGCCCTTTTCGGCCTGGGCGACCAGGATACCTATCCCGATAGTTTTGCCGACGGCGTAGGGATCCTTTTCAGTAAAATCAGCGAGAAAGCCAAAATCATCGGGAAATGGCCTAAAAATGGCTACCACTTCCACGAATCGGAAGCCCTCCGGGAAAATAAATTCGTCGGCCTCATCCTCGACCAGGAAAACCAGCCGGGTAAAACGGCGGAAAGGCTGGCAAAATGGGTGGAGATGCTGAAGAAGGAGTTTGTTTAGAAGAAGAAGACAGGAGACAGGAGACAGGAGACAGGAGACAGGAGAAAATATGGAAACAAAAGAGGCTGTATCAAAAGGCTTTTTCATGCCACTAAATCACAGAAACACAAAATTACACTAAATTTTATTTTATTGATTACCAGTATTTTGTGATATTTGGTGATTTTGTGTTTTGGTGGCTTTTAAATGATTCAAACCTTTTGATACAACCTCTTTGCTTCTAACCTAACGTATTATGAAAACAAAAGTTGTTTCTTTGATTATGCAACCTGGATCTGTTTCCTGATCCTCACTTCTTCCTTCTTGGGCAGGGCGAGCGTGAGGATACCATTTTTGTAACTGGCCTTGATCCCGTCCTGGTTGACCGTTTCTGGCATCGAAAAAGAACGGCAGAAATCGGCACGGCTGAACTCACGGATCCGGTAGTGCTGATCTGGCTTTTCATTTTCCTTTTCAAGCTCGGTGGAGATCGTCATGATGTTCTTCTCAATGCTGATCCTGAAATCGGCTTTGCTGAATCCAGGAACCGCCAGCTCGATCTGGAAAGCATCATCGTTCTCGGTAACATTGGCTGCAGGACGCCAGTTGCACCGGCGCTCGGTTTCCTGCTCCTGGTTGCGAAAATTGTTCATTAACATCCGCATTACGGGGTCGTGGGCTATAAATTTCATAGTGTTTAGTGTTTAGTGTTTAATGTTTAATGATGGGGGAATTTTCAAATTTCATTCCAGGGTAAAAAAAGGATGGAAAATTGAGAAAAAAGTGTCAATATGGCAGTAATAGGTAAAATAAACTGCCAAATAGGCGCAAAAAAACTTTTTATTTCTGAACCCGAAACTCGAAACCCGGAACCCGGAACTCGAAACTCTAG
>JAWOHY010000022.1:0-65286 GCA_046484945.1 Bacteroidales bacterium | reverse complement strand
ATTACTGTCATGGTTAACCTGGGCGGTTTTGCCGGGAAGCAGCAACAATAGATTCCATGTATCTTCAAAAGCTGACACTTTCGAACTTCAAGAATTACCGGGACGTTTCGCTCGATTTTTCTGACAAGATCAATTGCTTTATCGGGGATAACGGTTCGGGGAAAACCAATCTGTTGGATGCCATTCACTACCTTTCTTTTTGTAAAAGCGCTTTTAACCCGGTCGATATGCAGAATGTGAGGCACGGCGAAGATTTTTTCAGTATTCATGGCACTTTTATGAAGAATGGCGATGTGCCTGATCTGGTCTCCTGCATCCAGAAAATCAATCAACGCAAAATATTTAAAATCAATCAGAAAGAGTACGACCGCCTGGCCGACCACATCGGTCTCTATCCATTGGTGATGGTATCGCCATACGACCGCGACCTGATCAATGCAGGCAGCGAAGTCAGGCGGAAATACCTGGATGGGGTTATTTCGCAGTTCGACCGGGCTTATCTGGATGACCTTATCAATTATAACAAGGCTCTTGCTCAGCGCAATGCCCTGCTGAAACAATTTGCCGATACACACCGCTTCAGCCTGGAGATTTTGTCGGTATGGGACAGGCAACTGACCGATTACGGTCAACGGATTTTTACAAAAAGATCGGCTTTCCTTGAACAATTTGCAACAGTGTTCCAGAATTATTACGAATTCATTTCACAGGGTAAGGAGGAGGTCAGGTTGCAGTATGTTTCACAGTTATTCGAAAATACGCTGGATCAGTTGCTGGCAGTCACGGTGGATCGCGACAGGGCGCTGCGCTTTACCACCCAGGGGATCCATAAGGATGACCTGGAACTGGTGATCTCCGGTCATCCGCTGAAGAAATTCGGCTCGCAGGGGCAGCAGAAGTCGTTTGTCATCGCCGTTAAGCTGGCTCAGTTCGAATACACGCGCAACATCAAGGGGTTCAAGCCCATCCTGCTCTTCGATGATATTTTTGATAAACTGGACGACAAACGGGTCCACCAGATCATCAGCCTGGTGAGCGAGAACAGTTTCGGTCAGGTATTCATCACTGATACGCAGCGGAGAAGGATTGAGCAATTATTTGAAGTCGTAACAACCGATCATCGTATCTTTGAGGTTTCCAACGGAAATACTTTATTGCATGAAAATTCCAAGTGACCGGCCCATCGGCGACGTAATCCGGGAGATGATCGAGACTTATCGCCTGGAAGGAAAACTGAACGAGGTGAAAGTCCTTCATTCCTGGGAAAAGGTTGTAGGCCAGATGATCGCCCGGCATACGAAGGATCTTTATATCAAAAATAGCCGCTTATTTGTCAGGATCGACTCCCCCGCGCTGAAGAACGAACTTTCCTATTCCCGCACACTGATCGCTGATAAGCTGAATGAAGAGGCCGGGGGCCAGGTGATCAACGAAGTGATCCTGCTGTGAAAAATAACCGGATATCAATTCCGGACTGATACAACACTCACTTTGGTATTTTTATACCGGAAAGGCACTTCCCGCTTATTCCATACATACATCAGCAGACTTTGCGCTTCCCGGGGAACCTCGCCTATCACGATCACATGCCTTATTTCACCGGTTCCATCCCAAAAAGGGCGTAACTGATCCAGGTTAATGGCTTCATAGGTCAGGATGTTCCGGTTCCGGTCAAGCACTTCCGCTGCAATGACCGCCTCAAAAGGCATGGCCGGGCTTTCTATTTCCATATTGATGAATATCATCAGTTCCTCGCCGGTAAAGGTATCGGCATCTGTTTCAAAGATCTTATGATATAAGACCTGGCCTTCGTAAATTTCCGGGATTTCGATCTCATATACAACCCGGGTTACCGGTTCGATTTTCCTGCCATACAATATGCTTTTTGTACGATTATCCTCCATTATTGCCCGGTACTGATCTTCCAGCCCGGCATCCATCAAACCGTCTGATATGATATAATCAGCGTAATTCCATTGATGATCGGTCGCATACAGCGGATTTAAAATACCGCCATGCCGGTAATTCATAAATGCCCATGGTTGTCTTTTGATTTGATAAGCTGAAACAATGGGAGGATAAGCGTTCTCCCGGGCTTTTTTATGAATATGCGTGAAGAATTTGCCTGGGATTTGCTGTTGCGGTCCATATACTGAATGACGCAGGCTGATATGGCTGAATGAATGGATGGGAATCAATAACAGGGGGATTAACAAAATCTTCAGGTAATTATAAGGCCGTGCGGATTGAATATGATCATAAGAAAATACAATAAAACCAGCGTAAAGGGGAAGCAAATGCATGGCCGCCCGGTCTTCCTGGAAATTGACATTCAGCATAGCATTGATCGCTGACGAACCAATCCAGTTCACTATAAGAAGAGCCAGGAATGTTAATGGCATCAGGTATTTTGACACCTGTTCCTTGCTCCTGATCCATTGTATGAGGATGAAAATTGCCAAAATGGATATCAGCAGGACCGAATAATAAGCAAATGCACTGTTTTTCAAACCGGTTATCATCAGGCTGAGCGATTCCACCGTTACAGGAAAGAAACCTTCATCCGATCCATAATAAAAACCCGATGCCGATTTGATCAGCAGCGATTGCCGGATCAGGAAAAAGAATGCAGGGACACTCAGTAAGACAATGAACAGTGTGCCAGGGATGATACTTTTTCGCTGAAAGGAGTATTTGTGGTAAAGAAGGAAAACACAGAGGAGCAGGGGGATAGAAAGGCCGGTAAAGACCAGGTTAAGGTTTGAAGCAACGGCCATGATGTTAAAGATCAATGCTTTAATAATAAAATTAAGCTTCGGGTCATGGCTGGCTTTCAGTAAATAATACACAGCCCCTGTCAGAAATGCAAGGGATAATCCATATCCGCGGCTGTATCCAAAAAATTCGATGATGAAATGTGTCCCAAAAGACAGAATAATGAATAAATAGCGCGATGTTCGGGTCTTAAGCAGGAGGGATAGCCGGTAAACAAAGAAGAAATAAACCAATGCTGCCAATACGTTTGGCAATCGCAAGGCAAAGGGGTGGGAACCAAGGACGTGATAACTGATCCGGGTGAGAAAGGAATTGAAGAGGTGGTTATTGGCGTCAATGGTTGCTTCTGGTGGCAAAAACCGGCCATTCTGGACATACATGAAAAAAGTAGCCGCTTCATCAATACTGAATTGCATTTTCCAGGCCCGTAAAATAATGTATATCCAAACCAGTGATGAAAGGCCCAGGAAAATCCACAGGTAAGCTCGTTTCTGTCGGGATGGTTTCATGTTACCCGGCAGCTGATCATGGGTTTGTCCCCGATGAACCCCTCCAGGATGTCGCCTGTTTTTACCGGCCCGACGCCGGCGGGTGTTCCGGTGAAGACCAGGTCGCCGGGGTGGAGGGTTATAAACTTTGAAACGTAAGCGATGATTTCTTCAAAAGAGAAGATCATGTCCCGTGTGTTTCCTTCCTGTACCTTTTTGCCATTCAACAGCAGGTGGAAGCGAATATTTTTCAGTTCAGGGAAGGATGATTTCGGCAGAAAAATTTTACTGATAGGCGCTGAGTGGTCAAATCCCTTGGCGATTTCCCACGGGAGGCCTTTTTCCTTGCACTTTTGCTGCATGTCGCGGGCTGTGAAATCGATCCCGAGTCCGATACTATCGAAATAATGACCCGCCTGATTTTCGGGGATCGACTTTCCCTTTTTGCTAATTTTTAGCACCAGTTCGGTTTCATAATGAACATCATCCGAAAAATCAGGATAAGGAAAGGGTTGATTATCAAAAAGTAATGCCGTTTCTGGTTTCAGGAAAAAGACCGGATTTTCCGGAAGCGGGTTATTCAGCTCTTTGGCATGGTCAACGTAATTTCGTCCGATGCAGATGATTTTCATTGAAATTGGTTCTTGGTTCTTGGTTCTTGGTTCTTGGTTCTTGGTTCTTGGTTCTTGGTTCTTGGTTCAACGATAAAAACTATGAAATTACTACAAATTACAATGAATTACTACAAATTACAATGAATTACAATGAATTACAATTAATTACAACAAATAAATCAGAATATAAAATCCGTCGAAAGGAAATTCGATTTATTTTCCCTGACTATGTCAGTGATGATCTGTTTGTTCTGGTCGGTGCTTTTAGCGGCGACGAGGCTTCGGATGGAGAAGACTCGCAGGGCGTCGGAGACTGAAAGGGTCCCTTCGGCAGAGTCCTTTCTGCCGGTGAATGGGAAGGTGTCCGGACCGCGCTGGCACTGGCTGTTGATATTCAGGCGGCATACCTGGTTTACGAGCGGATCGATGAGTTTTGCAATCGTGTCCGGATCTTTGCCAAAAATACTGATCTGCTGGCCATAGTTGGAGTTTGTCACATATTCCAGCGGTTCTGCGATATCTTTGAACGGGGCTACCGGCACCACAGGGCCGAATTGTTCTTCTGTCCAGACCTTCATCGATTCATTGACAGGATACAACAGGGCAGGGGAGAAGAAGGTATGATGGCTTTCCGCGCCGCCGGCATTCATCACATGAGCTCCCTTTGAAATAGCATCGTTGACCAGTCCGGTCAGGTAATCTGTCTTGCCTTCTTCTGGCAAAGGGGTGATCTGTACTTTCTCATCCCAGGGCATGCCCTTTTTAAGAGAGGATATTCCTTCAGCCATTCTGCGGGTGAATTCTTCCGCTATAGATTCATGGACGAATATGATTTTAAGCGCAGTACATCGTTGTCCGTTATATGAAAGGCTTCCCAGGATACATTCGTTGACGGCCAGGTCGAGATCGGCGCCGGGCAGAACGATGGCAGGATTTTTAGCCTCCAGTCCGAGAACACTGCGCAGGCGGTGCGGGCTTGGATGCTGCTTTTTCAGGATACCGGCCACCCGGCTGGTGCCGATAAATGCCAGCACGTCAATTTTCCCCGATTCCATCAGTGGGGCGATCACTTCCGGTCCGTCACCGTAAACCGTATTGATCACACCCGGCGGGAAGGAGTCACGAAATGCCGTGAGCAGGGGCTGGTGCAATAACACACCGTACTTTGGAGGTTTGAAGATAACCGTATTGCCCATGATCAGGGCGGGGATCAGGGTGGTGAAGGTTTCATTGAGCGGATAATTGAAGGGGCCCATGCAAAGCACCACACCCAGCGGCGCCCGGCGGATCTGGCCTATGATGCCCTGGTGGATCTGAAACCGGGAAGATACCCGGTCCAGTTCCTTGAGGGCTTCGATCGTGTCGCGGATATATTCGACAGTCCTGTCAAATTCCCTGGCAGCATCTGCAAACGTTTTGCCAATCTCCCACATCAGCAGGCTGATCGCCTCATCACGATGCTCATTCATCCGGAAGGTGAAATCCTCCAGGTGGGCGATCCTTTGTTCAACAGACATCGTCGGCCATGTTCCCCTGCCATGATCGTAAGCGCTGACAGCCGCGTCCAGTGCCTCCAGCGATTCTTTCGCCGTCAGCATCGGGTATTCCCCGATGAGGTACGGCGAGATGTGGCCCTTTTCATCCCGGATACATACCGGGGAATAAACCTCCTGCATCGGCCCGCCCCATTCCACCAGGCGGCCATTGACAAGATATTCTTTCTGCACCACACGGTGCTTCAACCGGAAATCTTCCGGAACCTGATCCATTGCCGGAAAAAACGATTTATCAACCATGCCATTCAAAATTCAAAATTCAAAATTCAAAATTCAAAATTCAACATTTCATTTCCTGCTTCTCTTCCATATCGCCTGTATCACCCGTTTTGTCGAAAGGGGAAACTGGCTTTTCATCATCCAGTCATAATAAGAAGGCTCTTTGGCAAAGACCTGCTCCACCGGCCGGCCTTTGTATTTGCCGAAGTTCAGCACTTCCTGCTGTTTTTCATTGAAAACGATATGCCCGACAAGGTCGACATTGCGTGTATAATAGGAAAAATCGCTCAGTGCCTTCACCTCATTTTTCACCGGTTTACTGACCATACCATCGGGATCGGTATAATCCTGGTCATGGTAGAAATCAAGCTGGGCCAGGAGGACCTCATAGGTTGCCATGGCGTCCGCTTCAGCCGAGTGGGCCATTTCAAGATTCTTGTGGCAGTAAAATTTATAGGCGGCTTTCAGGGTCCGG
Organism: Bacteroidales bacterium; assembly: GCA_046484945.1. GTDB lineage: Bacteria > Bacteroidota > Bacteroidia > Bacteroidales > JAGOPY01 > JAGOPY01. The sequence continues at coordinate 59,159 of JAWOHY010000022.1, read as the reverse complement.
GGTTCCATTTTATGGAAAATGTTCTGCACATCCACCACGTGCCGGTCCATCAGGGAAAAATCGATCCCTGCCCGAAGGAACTCCTCCACCAGCAGTGGTATATCGAATTTGATCGCGTTGTACCCCGATAGATCGGCATTTTCGAGAAAACCGTTCAGCGTCGGGGCAAAATCATTGAAGGATGGGCTGTCTTTCACGTCCAGATCGGTAATGCCGTGTATCAGGGTGACTTCTTTCGGTATTGGAATACCGGGATTAATTCGCTGGTTCAGCACTTCTTTCGACCCGTCCGGCATCACTTTGATCACCGATATTTCAACGATACGGTCAGTGGCCACGTTGGTCCCGGTAGTCTCCAGGTCAAAAACGGCGAGCGGGCGGGTGAGAGCGAGTTGCATAGATTATATTTTGAATGTTGAATTTTGAATTTTGAATTAACCTGGAACAAGAAACAAGAAACACGAAACAAGAAACACGAAACGCCTAAACCTTCCTCCCCGGATCCCATGCTTCCAGCAGTTCTTTCATTCGCTTCAGGTACATACCGCCGAGGGCGCCGTCGACCACGCGATGATCGTAAGCCAGCGAGAGGATCATGATGTGGCGGATGCCAATTACATCTCCCTGGGGTGTTTCGATGACCACCGGTTTTTTACGGATGGCCCCGATGCCCAGTATGGCGACTTGCGGCTGGTTGATGATGGGAGTGCCAGTGATGCTGTCGAACGTGCCGAAGTTGGTCACTGTAAAGGTGCCTCCCTGGATCTCGTCCGGCAGCAGGCCGTTCTTCCGGGCCCTGTTGGCCAGGTCATTCACGTCTTTCACGATGCCCAGCAGGTTCTTCTGATCAGCATTGCGGATGACCGGCACGATGAGGTTGCCGTTGGGCAGGGCCGTTGCCATGCCGATGTTTATCTTTTTCCGGTGGATGATATTGGTTCCATCCACGGAAGCGTTCACGCGCGGGAATTCCTTCAATACCATCGCGGCGGCCTCTATGAAAATGGGCGTATAGGTGAGTTTTTCCTTTTCGCGGTCGAAGAAGGCATCTTTGTTGTTTTCCCGCCAGTTGACGATGGCCGTAACATCAACGTCTGTAAATGATGTAACGTGCGGTGAAACCTGCTTCGACATCACCATGTGATCGGCGATAAGTTTCCGCATGCGGTCCATCTCGAAGATCTCGTCGCCGCTTTCCATGGTCACTTTCGGCGCTTCAAAGGATGGGGCCGCTTTGACCGTGGTTGTTTTTTCCTTAGCTGTTCCTTCAGAGGGCCTGTTTTGCAGATATTCAAGCAGATCCTGTTTCGTGAGCCGGCCGTCTTTTCCGCTGCCCGGAACCTTGTCCAGTTCCTGCAATGGTATATTCTCCTTTTTGGCGATGTTTTTTACCAGTGGGGAATAAAACCTGTCGCCGGTATAAGTTTCATCACTTTCTATCGCCGGGGCAGCAGGGGCGGGTTTTGCTTCTTTTTCTGCAGGTTTCTCTTCTTCTGCCGGCTCCGCAGCTTCTTCCGCTTCTTTCTTTTCCGGTGTGGCGGCTTCTCCGCCCAGGTCAATAACCGCAATGACCTTTCCGACTGGAATAGTATCACCTTCTTTATATAGAAGCTCTTTTACAACGCCTTCCACCGGGGAAGGTATTTCGGAATCGACTTTGTCGGTGGCGATCTCAGCCAGCGGATCATCTTCATTGACCTGGTCGCCGGCAGCCTTCAGCCATTTGGTGATGGTTGCCTCAATAATGCTTTCGCCCAGCTTGGGCATCACGATATCAAATGTGGCCATAACAGTATATTTATCTTGACGCCTGATCCCATTGTATGGGAACGGCTTGCAAAAATACGCTTTTTAATTAACACTTCCGGAAGTGGTTTTGTTCGCCAGGGATCAGGTTTTCCTGCCCAGGTGCCGTATGCCTTTCAGGATGATGTTGAGATCATTCCGGATGCTGTAATCCCGGGCGTAGATTACATTAAGCCGTTGCCGGATGTCATCAGAGATCATGTCATCGCCAAAAGCATCCATCGGGTTCAATATCCCTTTCCGGATGAGGGGCAGGCGGTCGGTATGGTCGGCTCCGTCGTAGACATATCCCACCCAGCTTCGGCCTCCAAAAAGAACAAGCAGGATATTCCGCAACAACCCCGGCGGAGAGTGGACCAGGAAGAGGAGAACCGGCAACAGTATCACCCCCCCCAGGGACACGGCCAGATCCAGCAACCGTTTGTTCCGCAGGTTTTCGACATTGGTGATCGCATTTATATTCACGGTATAGAGGTCTCCGGCCGTATTGATCGAATTGCTGCCGATAATAGAGAGGCTGTCTTCGGGCGCTATCTTGTAATCGACCTGCAAGTCCTGCAGATCGGACATCTGGTCGATGATCGCCTGGTGGGTCATGCTTTTCGAACAGAATATGATCTCGTCGATCCGGTAAACTTTGATGATCTCTTTTATTTGCGGCAGTGATCCGATCAATTCATCGCTTTTCTGCTCACTGCCATTGACCGCAACCATTCCTATAAATCCCGGGTTCCGGTAGGAATTCTGCAATAAGTCCCTGACCCGTTTTGCCTCCCTCAGGTCGCCAATGATCACAAAACGCCTGTCTTTCACCGCATCGAACCCGAAATGGCCCGATTTGAAAAGGTTTGAAAATATCCGCAGTCCTGCCATGGACAGCACCGCCCAGACAGCGCCCAGCAATATGATGGCGCGGGAGAACCTGAGATGCTCCGGCAGCAGGGCATAAGCTACCAAAATGATGACCGTGCCAACGGAGATCCCCCTGAATATCTTCCCCAGTTTTACAGGTTTGTCGTAAGTGCTGCTGAAATAGCAGGAGAGCAGCCAAACCAGGATGTACCCCGGGACGGCGAGGGTGAAAAACCCGGGCGGGTATCCTCCACCTTCAGGAAAGATGACCCTTTCCTCCCAGTAGTTGATGATAAAGAACAATCCCCCGTAAATCAGGATGGCGTCCAGCAGCGGCATGATGGCCTTTGACAGGAAACGGCTGACGATGGCCAGCGAAGCCCTGAAATAAATGGCGATACGGATCAGCAGGGCGAGTATCCTGGCGCGCCGGTGGGTGAAATGCTTCCGGGCGAAAATGATCATAGCATTGTAGAAGAGAAAAACATAGTTGATGCTTCCCTTTTTGGTGCTCTCCCCTTTGTAGTGAATGATCCGGGTGCCAGGGAAATAGTAATTTTTATAGCCTGCTTTTAAAATCCTGTACGACAGGTCAATATCTTCTCCGTACATAAAGAATGTCTCGTCGAGCAGGCCGGTTTTATCCAGCGTTTCTCTTCGCAACAACATAAATGCCCCTGAAAGCACATCAACTGGATTGATATCGTCTTGCGGCAGGTATCCCAGGTGGTATTTACCGAAGATTTTGGAGCGGGGAAAGAACTTCGACAGGCCGAATATTTTATAGAAGGCGACATCTGGTGTGGGAAGGCCCCGCTTGGATTCGGGCAGGAAATTCCCCTTCCCGTCGATCATCTTCACCCCCAGTCCGCCGGCATCAGGGTGATTGTCCATGAACGCCAGCACCCTGGAAAAAGTGTCATCCTCAACCACAGTGTCAGGGTTCAGCAGCAAAACATATTCTCCCGTCGACTGCCGGATGGCCTGGTTGTTCGCTTTGGAAAAACCCAGATTTTCCTTGTTTTCGATCAGGATCACCTCCGGGAATTTTTCCCTGACCATGGCGCATGAGCCATCCACCGAATTGTTGTCAACCACGAATACTTCTGCCTGCAGTCCATCACTTGCCCGCCTGACCGAATGCAGGCACTGTTCCAGGAAGTGTTTCACATTATAATTGACAATGACGACCGATAGTTTCATCCCGAAAGGGTTAAATGAATCCGCAAAAATACAAATCACGAAATTAATAAATCATTGATATCACAGCCTCAGAAATACTTTGAGATGAAAAAGCCTGTTGTTCAGCCTGCTTTTGGTATTGGTATCATATAGCATTTCTGTAAGCAAATGCCTGATTTTATGACTTTTGGATGCGCGGCCGATGATCAGGTTGAGCAACAGGGGTGTTTCTGCCAGTTGATGCAGGCGCAAGCCGAGATCGAGGTCACGTTTCAGTTTTTTATAGATTTTCTCCTGGTAGCCATACGTGTTTTTTCCCGCATAATCATCAGCATGGTAACAACCGGCGGCCACCTCAGCGGCCACCAGGCCACTGACCATTGCGTTACCGATGCCCTCTCCCGTGAAAGGATCGATCAGCCGGGATGCATCGCCCAGCAGCATATACCGGTCGCCGGTGATGGGAAATGTTCCGGTATAAAATGGCAGCCGGTGCGCTGCCGGTTTTTCCAGTAATTCCGCTCCGGAGAACCTGGCTTTCAGATAGGGGTGTTTTTCGATGAGCTGAAAGAGCAGCTTTTTCAGGCTTATGCTTTGTTGCTTCGCCAGCCGGAGGGGCAATGCAAGTCCGACGTTGGCCGTATTGTCAGAGAAAGGGAAGATCCACAGGTACCAGGGAAGCAATTCCCGGAGGAAATGGATCTCAATGGCGTTTCGGTTACTGCAGCCACTTACATTCCTGAAATATGCCCTGATGCCGATCCCTTCGTTTTCAATCCCCGGATAGGCCGGATCGAGTGCGCCGAGAAGGCTCCGGTTAGCCCCGCAAGCCATCAGCAGAAGGTTTGTTGTCATTTTCCAGGCCCCGGTGCTATCTTCAAGCAGTATCTTGTCATGGCTCCGGGAGATTTTACTAACCCGGATCCCAGGGTGAAAGGTGATTTCAGATCGGGAGGTTGCTTTATTGAGAAGGAAATTGTCGAAATCAGTTCTTTTACAAATAAACCCCGGCGAAAATGACTTATCGGCAGTACGGAAATCGATTTCGGCCATTTTTCCTGAGGGGGCATAAAAACGCACTGCCCCGGAACCTGTGGCCATTCCGGTCATTTGAAGTTGTCTTGCATATCCGGGATCGATCTTGTTCAATGTGCTGACCGCTTTTCCGCTCAGCCCGTCACCGCAAATCTTCTCCCTGGGAAAATGATCTTTATCGATCAGCGTGCATGGAATACCGTTTTGGCCGAGTGCCAGTGCGGCTGTGATACCGGCAGGCCCGGCGCCGATGATGGCGATTTCAGAATGATTATCCTGTGAGGGCATCGGCAGGTATTTCCGGATTATTCACCTGGTTGAATGGCCAAGACAGGGGTCTGCGTCAGGAACAGGTCCTCTTTGGTAAGCCCCTGGTAAAGAAGATTTTTTATTATATGGCGTTTGTGTGGGATAAAGGCGATGAGGCTAATTTTATTGGTAGTGATATAATTCTTCAATGCCTCCTGCATATCCGGAGCGTCCAGCAGGTGAAAACTGACAGGGGATTTCATGTTTTTCAGATCCTCGCACCCGGCCAGTTCCTGCAACCGGGTCACTGTTATTTCATTGCCTGTCTGCTGGCCGAGGTGGATGCAGTGTATTTCCAGTCTGAAGCCAGCCAGCACCGATTCGAGTTTCAGAATGGCCTGCCTGTCGCCGGAATCAAAATTTGTCATGTAGGCTACATGGCCGATCGGTCGTATTTCTTCCAATTCAGGAACGGCGATGACGGGTATTTTGGCGTTGTTGATGATCTGCCTTGCGATGGATCCGGACAACAGGCTTTTCTTCCCCATTCCTCCCGATCCCATGACGATCAGGTCGGGATTTACCTGCCCGATCGTCTGCATGATCTGTACCTCGGGATCGCCGTTCTCTATTTTAGTTGAAACCTTTATGCCCGCGTCACCTTTTTCACCGGAGCCGGTGATCAGTTCGTCCGCGAGTTTTTGAAGACCTTCTTCCTTTTGCCGGTAAAAATCGCGAATGATCTCATCGGTCAGCATCATGCCCGATTCAAACCCGGTCACGAAACCACCGTCGGAGAAATAGAGCTGATCGAAGAAGGAGTGGAACAGGATGATTTCCGCCCCCGTAACCCGCGAAATATTTCGGGCATACCGGATCGAAGGAGCCGTATGGTTTGAAAAATCGACAGGAACCAATATCTTTCTCATGTGATGAATGATTATTGTTGCAGATCAAATATAAAAAAAATAACCCATAATTTTGCAGAGAAAAGGAATTAAAAAATAATTATCATGGAATCGCAAAGCAAATCGGAATTCAAAGTCGCCGGCGAAGAGTTGCTGGCGAAAATAAAAGAGCTCATCCGTGAAGGGAATATCAGGCGGATCATCATCAAAAACGAAAAAGGGGTAACCTTTCTTGAGATACCGGTGACGGTAGGGCTTATCGGCGCCATCATTGCGCCTGTGTTTGCTGCCATCGGCGCCCTGGCCGCCCTGGCCGCAAACTTTACGGTCGTCGTCGAAAGAAAAGAAGATTGAAAACACCTAATACCCAATACCCAATACCTAACTAACCCCACATCTCCCAACCCAACTCCGCCTGCCGGTAAAGCATCTCCAGGCCGTTCTTTACCATGGCGCCCCGGGCGGCCCCTTTGCTGAGGAATACCGTTTCCTGCGGATTATAAACCAGGTCGTATAAAAAATGATCGCCGGTAACGGCATCGTATGGTATTTCCGGGAAACTTACTGTATCGGGGAACATGCCAACGGGCGAGGTGTTGATGATCAGCGGGTGGTTCCGGATCACTGATTTGTCGAGCATGGAATAGGAGAGTTGATTTGCTTTCGGGGACCTGGATACAATGGAATAGTTGATCCCCAGTGTTTTGAGGGCAAAGCCAACGGCACGGGAAGCACCGCCTGCCCCCAGCACCAGGGCCCGCTGGTGATGCCTTTTCAGCAAGGGCTGCAAGGTGTCCCGGAATGCGGGCATGTCAGTGTTATGGCCTTCCACCATTACTTCGCCTTTCATCCTATTGATCTTCAGCACGTTCACCGCCCCGATCTCAGCTGCCAGCGGGTTCAGGCGGTCGACATAACGCAGGACCGGCTCCTTGTAAGGAACTGTAACATTGAGGCCGCAAAGGGTTGATTCACGCTTAATCAGGCCCGGCAGTTCAGAAATATCATGTAACGGGTAGTTTTCATACCGGCAATCTTCCAGGTTTTCCTCCCTGAATTTCTTTTCAAAATAGGATTTCGACAGGGAGTGGGAGAGGGGGGTGCCAATAATGCCGTAAGTGCGCATCTCAGCTCTTTATTTCGGCTGTTTTCTCCACTGCCCAGATGCTCAGGATACCGATGAGGATTAATCCTATGGCTATAACAGTTTCAAGGGTGAAGGCCCCGGGAATGTAGCGCTGGTAATCGATCACCACCGGTTCCCCGTTCTTCAGGATTTCGTTTCCTGCTGCGTCGAGCAGATATATCCTGTGTTGCCAGGGCCACAGGATGCTGACCGAGCCCAGGATAAACCCGGTGAGTGTGGCAATGGTCTCATCCCGGAATTTTCTGAGTATCCATGACAGCAGGTGGGAAAATGCCAGTAAACCGATCCCGGCGCCGATGAAGAAGGGGATCAGGATCCGGAGGTCCCGGTCGTTGATGGCATCAATGGCCACCAGCTTGTAGTTGCCCATGATGAACAGGACAAATGAACCGGACAGTCCGGGCAGGATCATGCTGCATACCGCGACGGCCCCGCAAAGCATCACGTAAAGTATACCATCGTTTCCCGCGGCGGGGTTCAGGAAGGACACGGCCATGGCAATGGCTGCCCCGATAACAAAAGAGATCATCACCGGGATGCTCCATCGTTCAACTGTTTTTCCGACAAAGTAAACCGAAGCCAGCACCAGTCCGAAAAAATAGGCCCAGATGTAAACCGGGTAATGGGTAAACAGGAAGTCGAACAGCCGGGCGAGGGTGACCACGGCGATCAGCACCCCTGCCATGACCAGGGTGAGGAACCAGAAATCGGTGTATTGCAGGAATTCCCTGATCCTTCCCTGGAGGAGAAGTCTTAATGCTCTCAGGTTGAATGATTTGAGCGAATTGATCAGCCGCTCGAAAACGCCGGTGATGAGTGCGATCGTACCCCCGGAAACTCCTGGAATGACATTGGCAGTGCCCATGGCTATTCCTTTCAGCACCAGCCCGATTTGTTCTTTCATCAGATTCTCTTTTGGAATTAGGATAATGGAATCACTTTTTGCTGGCGAAGGCCTCGATCAGCTTCCGGATATTTTCATTTTGCTCCGATTGCGGGACGAACTCGTACAATTCATGTAGTTTATCATACCCTGTTTCAAGTCCTTTGGCCAGCACCCCCAGGGCTTCTTCCTGCCGGCCCTGTTTCATGAGCATGCCGGCCATCCGGTATAACAGCGAAGCATTGGAAGCCTGCTGGTAAACCCCCTCTTCGATCACCGCGAGTGCCTTGGCCAGGTCGCCGGTCTCAATATAGAGATCGGACAGGTCGAGCCAGATATCAGGGTGCATGGGATCGATGGCGCTGACCCGTTCAAAAGCCTGGGTGGCGGATGCCAGGTCGCCCATTTTGTATTTCATGTCGCCGTATATATACCAGAATTCAGCGTTGTCGGTTTCAATTCCCAGCGCCCTGTCCATGCACTTTACAGCCATCTGTTGCTGGCCCAGCTCATCGTAGCAAACGCCAAGCCCCATCCAGCCGTCGGCCATCTCCGGGTCGGCCTTGACTGCCTGGTTGTAATATTCTGTTGCTTTCTCATAAAGATTAAGCTTTTCATAACATTCACCGATATAGTAATAAGTGATCGGCTGCGGGTCTTCATATTGAAATGTTTCCTGGTAATTTTTGATGGCCAGACGGAATTCGCCCAGGTTGGCGTAAGCGTTCCCGAGGTTGAAATAGGCCGAGGAAAAGGTGTCGTCGATTGCAATGGCGAACTCGTAAGCCTGGATGGCGTTCTCGAACAGTTCGAGGTTGTTGTATGCCATCCCGATGTTGAACCAGGCGATCTTGTTATAGGGGTGCTTGTCGACAAAAGCATTGAGAAATTCGACAGACCCTTCCAGATCGTTCATGATCTCATAGCAAAAAGCAAGCTCGAACAGGGCGGAATCATTATCAGGATAATTTTCCAGCAGCTTCTTCAGATAATATACCGCCTGTTTGTAATCGCCGGCATTTTCGTATTCATAGGCAATATTGGTGTAAACCTCCTCGAGATCGCCGGCATGCTCGATGGCTTTGTTGTATTCCCGGATCGCCTCTTTATATTTCTTGAGCCTGCTAAATATGCTACCCTTGATCAGATAAAGCTCTCCGTTGGCGGGGTCGATTTCCTCAATTTCCTCCAGCAATGACAAAGCCCTGGCGGGTTTGTTGGCAATGACGAGATATTTGGCTTTGCGGATGAGAAATACCGACGTGCCGGGATGCTGCGCTTCGGCCATATCGATAGCCTTCTTTGACTTGCTGATATTTTGCACGTCGAGGTAATAATCAATGATGTCCTCAAAATCTTCCACATCGAAAAAATAGCTGTTGTTCGACTTCAGCATGTCTTCGAAACGGTCGACCAGCGCTTTGATATCGGTGTCGTTATAATCGAATGGTGAATCCATGAATGGGTTTTCATCTTAAATCAGACCGGCAAAATTAGTAAAAAAGAGAAGCGGTTGGGGCGGTTCTTTTTGCATCGGGGCCGAAAATATCGAATATGATCACGCGAGTCTTTTTGTTTGCATATTTTTGCCAAAAATATTTGACATGACCATTATCAGATCCATTTCAGGGATACGTGGTATTATCGGAACCGGTCTGACCCCTCAGGAGGTTATCAGGTATAGCCTGGCGTATGGTGCTTTTTTAAAATCCCGGACAGGCAGGCGACGGGTGAAAGTTGTCATAGGCCGTGATGCACGCGTTTCGGGAAAGATGATGTTCAACCTTGTCAGCGGCGCCTTGCTTGGGAGCGGTGCTGATGTGATCGACCTGGGCCTGGCGGCCACGCCTACGGTGGAGATCGCCGTACCCGGAACAAATGCCGACGGAGGGATCATTATCACCGCAAGCCATAACCCCGGTCAGTGGAACGCCTTGAAGCTACTGAATGAGAAAGGAGAATTCCTTTCAGCGGAAGAGGGGCAGGTGATCCTCGATTTGGCTGAAATGAATCATTTTGAATATGTTGAAACAGATGACCTTGGCCGCTACAGCCGTGATTATACCTGGCTGGAGCAGCATATCCGGAAGATCATAGAATTCCCCCTGGTGAACACCAGTGCGATACGCAACGCCCGGTTAAAAGTGGTTTTCGATGCCGTTAATTCCGTGGGTGGGATCGCCCTGCCGATGTTGCTGGAAGCACTGGAGGTAAGCCAGGTTATTAAGCTCAACGCCAAACCCGACGGGAAATTCACCCATAACCCTGAGCCGCTGCCAGAAAACCTTTCGGAGCTGTCACAGACCGTGGTGAAGAATAAGGCTGATGTTGGCTTTGCTGTTGATCCGGACGTGGACCGGCTCGCTATCGTCATGGAAAACGGAGGTTTTTTCGGCGAAGAATATACCCTGGTCTCAGTGGCCGATTACATGCTGAAGGAAAAACCGGGAAACAGTGTTTCGAATCTTTCCTCTTCCAGGGCGCTGCAGGATATCACTGAAAAACATGGTGGAACCCATTATGCTTCCGCTGTGGGCGAGGTGAATGTGGTGGCGATGATGAAGACAAAACAAGCTGTGATAGGAGGAGAGGGAAACGGAGGGGTGATCATCCCTGAGCTGCACTATGGAAGGGATGCGCTGGTCGGCATCGCCCTGTTCCTGTCGCACCTGGCCCTGAGCGGAATGTCCTGCTCTGATTTGCGCAGGACATACCCCGATTACTATATTTCAAAAAACAAAGTTACCCTCAAAACCGGTGTTGACCTCGCAGAACTCTTTGACTGCATCAAATCAAAATACCATTCTTTTCCATTGAATGAAACCGACGGATTGAGGATCGACTTTGAGAACGGATGGGTCCATTTACGCCAGTCGAATACCGAACCGATCATTCGGATCTATGCCGAAGCGCCTGCCAGGGAAGAGGCGGAAAAATTTGCGCAAGCCATTATAAATGACATTTCAGCATGGACCTGTTAATAAATTTCGCGGCCTAAGAATTGCAATCCCTTGATTTATCCATATTTTCGGCTTTTAGAACCAAATTGCATAACATGCCTGTCAAAACCAGGAAGAAAAAGAGGAAAAAAGTTCGCTACCGTATCATCAAGCTCAAGCTGACCGCCGGCCAGTACAACTCGCTGCTGGGATACTGTAATGCCCGGAAAACCACGCCCAACAAACTGATCAAAAAATTGCTCAAACCGAGGCTTCAATATGTGAATGGCGTGCCGGAAGATTTTTATGTGACGGAAAACCAGCTTGAACTATTTGAGTCGGGCCATTCCTGAGTTGCAGCGGCTGGGTTTATCAGCTACGCAGGTTCCCGGTGTCAAACGGGATCCGGTTGAGGATCGAGCGCCCCAGGGTGATCTCATCCGCGTATTCGATATCGTCTCCGATCGGTACCCCCCGGCTAATGGCAGTAAGCAGTATCCTAGTATCTTTCAGCTTTTGGGAGAGGTAGAAATTGGTCGTGTCGCCTTCGATGGTCGTGGGCAAAGCGAGGATGATCTCTTTCAGGCCGCCTGATGCCGCCCGGGATATGAGGGATGAAATGGTGAGGTCTTCGGGCCCGATCCCGTCGACGGGTGAAATGATCCCTCCCAGCACATGATAGGCGCCTTGAAACTGGCCGGTATTCTCGATGGCCATTACATCCCGGATGTCCTGAACCACACAAACGGTGGCATGGTCGCGTTTGGGATTGGCACATATCCCGCAGAGATCCGTATCGGAAATATTATGGCAGACCCGGCAACGTTTGATCTCTTTTTTCATTTTCGATATTGCCTGGCTGAAACTTTCAACAACGGCATCCTCCTGCCTGATCAGGTGCAAAGCCAGGCGCAAGGCGGTCTTTCTTCCGATCCCCGGCAGGCGGGAAAGCTCATTGACCGCATCTTCGAGTAATTTTGACGAATAAACCATCCGTTTAGGGTATGCTAAAAAAAAGTATTTTTACGTTTCAGCAAAAGTAACCAATTGTTTTGTTCATGAGAAACTGGATTTTGTGTGGATTTATATTCCTGCTGGCAGAGACGGCCTTTTCCCAGGAATTCATAGAAACCCATATCAACAAGGTTGATTTGCAGGGAAGGAGACAGGGATTCTGGCGGGTATATGACGGTGACGGTAACCTGAAATTTACCGGGGAATATGCCAATGGCAAACCCATGGGGGAATTTATTTATTATTTTCCCGATGGCAGGACCAGGGCCATTGTGAACCAGGTTGACAGCGGCAGGGTTACTTATATGAAGAATTTCCATTCCAATGGCCGATTGATGGCTCAGGGAAAGTATGTCAACCAGCAAAAGGACAGTACCTGGCTGTATTATAACACGGAGGACGGGTCACTGTCGGCCGAGGAGCATTATATTAGCCATTCCAGGGAAGGGGTCTGGAAGACTTTCTACCCTGATGGTGGCGTGGCGGAAGAGATCACTTATGCCAATGATCTGAAGAACGGTCCGTGGATACAGTATTTTACTGATGGGAAAATAAAAATGAAGGCCAATTATAAGGATGACCAACTGGAAGGATTATACGTAGTGTATCATCTGAAAGGAGGTGTTGAGGTATCGGGGACGTATCTTCATGGAAACAAGCACGGCTCATGGGTTTACCTGAATGAGCGGGGCGAACTGGAAGTCAGGGAAGAATACGTTGAAGGAAAACTGGTCTCCCGGGTGGATAATACGGAGCAAAAATAAATCCTGCGTAGTTTCACCCGCTGGTCCTGTTCACTGTAACAACTTTTCCATTAATTCTTCCAGGTCGTTGACGACCTGGCATGACAGCGGCCGGAGCCTTTCGGGCGACTGGTGTCCGTGTGCTATCAGCAGGCAGGGTATATTGGCGCCCGCTGCCACTTCGTAGTCGTGGGTGGTGTCGCCCACAAGGTATAAGCCCGAGAGGTCTTCCCCCAGCGATGCCACCAGTTCCCTGGCCATCTCCAGTTTGCCGTCGGCCAGGTGGTCGCGTATCCCAACCACTTTGTCAAAATGGTCCAGGATCCCTTTCTTTTCCAGGGTGTCTTCCAATAGCGCCTGTTCCATGGCCGACAGGATCACATGCCGGATCCTTCTTTTTTTCAATTGGTCGAGCAGATCAATTACACCGGCGTGTAATGGCGCTTCAGTAAGATGGACACGGTAATGATCAATGAATTGATGGGCAGGGATTTCAAAAGGCTCCCTGTTGAAATCAAACCCCAGCTTTTCATAATATTCCCTGACGGGAAAGGTGAAAATTTGCCGGTAACGTTCCAGGTCCAACTTCGCCAAACCCCTTTCACCGAGCATGATGTTCATGCAATCGACACACACCTGCATGTCATTCAGCAACGTCCCGTTAAAATCCCAGATAATTGTCCGTACTCTTTTTCTGTCAACCATTATTTTAACTTCTAACTTCTGTCTCCTGCCTTCTGTCTCCTCAAAAATACCCCCAATGCCATCTCACCTTATCCACCCTGTTAAACTCCAGTGCCGGAAATGGCAATTTGATGAACCCGATCATGTTCAGCAGCCACCTTACGGTATCGTTACTGGTTTTTATTTTTGTCGGGTCGATATCGAGGGAGAGGTAATACTGTGAATATCTTTCAAAATAGGGCAACGGTTCTCCCTGGTATTCAAGAGGATTGGAGGTGGCTCCCAGCATCCCGTCGGCGCCGTATCCGAAAGAAATATTCAGCCATTTCGGGAAACGGTTGTTTTTTGACATAAGCGAGGCCAGGTTCAGGGATAGCCAGTAGGTTTGCCCGTTGTAGTCTTTCAATAATTGCTGGGCAAAGTTTTCTCCGAGCAAATCCGGCCTGTAATCGGCATATTTGGTAGGGTGTGCTGAGTATTTAATGGTGAGCGGCTGTTGGTCCCAGAGCAGTTGCTGACCGATGAACAGGCCGGTGCCAATCACGTTGGCGGCCATATCGCACCCGGAAAAGCCCCATTCGGCCGAGAACCCGTCGAAAATCTCAACGGTGGAAAGATAAACCAGTCCCCACATTCCGCCATACCAAACCGCCTTTTTCTTTTCCACTCCGCTCCAGCGCAGGCTTTCGTATCCGATCCTGCCTATCCAGTAGGAGGAGGTGACGTGACCGGCCTTGTCCATCAGCATCCATTCACTGCAATCGTTGAAGAAATGAAAGGAAGACCGGGGATAATCGGCATACCATAAGTGATAAAGGCCAGCCATGCTCCCAACATAGAGCGCTCCGGCGGTGACCGATACGCCGGTCAGCCTTGCATTATAATTAGGTTGCCGATCCAATTCTTTATTCTCAATATGGTGGATTGTGTCAGGCGGTATTGAAAAGGAGAGGCAGGGCCACAGGACCATTACCCAAACCAATACACTATGTTTTATTCCGTTGACCATCCGGCTCTACCTGATATTTCTGGTGTTGAGTGCACGCTGGTAAGCCCTGGCATGCCGGTTATGTTCAGAGAGGGTACGGGAAAAGACATGGTAACCCGACATGTCGTCGCGGGCACAGAAAAACATGTAATCGTGCCTGTGTGCATTCAGTACCGCATCAATGGATGAGATGGATGGGATGCAGATCGGACCGGGCGGTAAGCCTTTGTATTTGTAAGTGTTGTATGGTGAATCGATAGTTTTATGCCGGTTCAGCACCCGGGTGATCTCAAAATCACCCCAGGCGAAAACCAGTGTCGGGTCAGCCTGCAGGGGCCAGCCTTTTCGAAGCCTGTTCAGGTAAACCCCTGCAATATCGGGCCTTTCGTCAATTTTTTGGGATTCCTTTTCGATAATGGATGCCAGGATAACAACTTCCGGAACAGTCAGGCCTGCATCAGCGGCCTTTTGTTTTCTATCGGCATTCCAGAATTTATTAAACTCGCTGTGCATACGCAGTGTAAAACCGCAGGCATCCGTTGTCCACCATAATTCGTATGTGTTTGGGATGAAGATCACCGGAACCAGTGCTGGTTGCAATTCCAGTGTCTGGAGAAATTCACGGTTGCGCCAGCATTCTAACAGGGAGACAGAATCTTCGTCGATTTGCATGGAGATCCTGCCGGCCAGCTCTTCCAGCGTACGGATATTATTGAAAACGACCCGCACAGGGGTTTGAGCACCCGAGCGCAACAGATTGACCAGGTCGTTGTTGTTCATACGGGGGTCGATGACGTAATGCCCGGGTTTTACCAGGTCCGGGTATCCTTTTCGATCAGCCATCCATTCAAAGGTCCGGCGGTTGATGATCAGTCCCTGTGAATAAAATATTTGCTTCACATCATCATAGGCCGATCCTTCAGGAATATAAACGGATGTGCTTTCCCCGTCCGGCGTCCACACATTGGGTTTCATCACCGCCTGAAAAAGCAGGATGGCCATGATCATGGCGCAGAAAAGGGCCAGGGATAAAACGCCAATTATCAGCTTGTGATACCATGGCTTCCCCGGTTTCCTTCCGGGATACTTTGTGGAAATCGCCATCATTCAGGATTTGTGTGAATGATTGATCAGCTGGAACATGCTTTCGTCCTGCCAATTGTTCCTGACGCGGTTCCATTCCTTTTTCGTCCCGATAAACAGAAAGCCATTGCTTTCGAACAGCCGGATGCTTTCCGGATTGTCCGGAGATATATTACAGAACAGCTGGTGGAGCTGAAGGGTTTCAAAGGCGTAACTGATCAGTAGTCCCAGGGCTTCCGAAGCATATCCCTTTCCCCTGAACGCCTGGAGGATCAGGATGCCAACACCGGCGCGCTGATGAGTGGGCTCGAACTCGAACAAATCGACAGAGCCAATGGTGTGCAGCCCGTCAACGGGTTGCAGCAAGTCGATCATGAGCCTGAGCTGACGGGCGGTGTATAAGTCCTGACCCGAGCCTATGACATACTGCTCCAATGCAAAACGCGACAGCGGGACGATGGTGGTTGACAGGTGCCAGATCGAGCGGTCGTTCTCCCAACGATAAAGGATTTCCACGTCTTCGGGCTCCAGCGCCCGCAATTTTACTTTTGCTCCGTTCATATCCTCAGTTATTCTTCATCCATTAGTTATGTTATTTCAGATATTGATAATCCCTTCAAAAACCTTTTCGGCAGGCCCTTCAAGCCAGATGTCGCTGAAACCGTTTCCTTCACGCCTGAAATAAACCCTGAGCTGCCCGCCCCGGGTGCCCACCGGAACATTACCTTCTGTCATATCATTTTGCAAAGCATGTGCAAGTGCCGCCGCCGTGACACCCGTGCCGCAGGAAAGCGTTTCATTCTCCACCCCCCGTTCATAGGTTCTGACAAAAACATAATCCTTTTCCTTGCTTACAAAATTAACATTGATCCCTCCTGGCTGAAACCGATCCTGGTAACGGATCGCACTGCCCTCGGTGAATATATCAGCTTCTTTCTCCGTAAACCTCACCAGATGCGGCGATCCTGTATTGATAATGAGATCATTGTCATGAAAAGTGTAATCGTTTATATCCTGCATCCGCAATCTTACATGGTATATATTGTTATTTCTGGCTGTAATTATACCGGAATGATCACCGTCGGCAGCCAGAAAATGATAAGGCGTATTTCCGGGTGACAAAAAGTCAGCCAGGGCTACCGCGCACCTGCCGCCATTGCCACACATGGTGCTTTCTTTCCCGTCACTGTTGAAATAGGTCATGCCAAAATCATATCCTGAAGCATCAGTAATGGCAATCAGCCCGTCGGCTCCGATACCAAAACGGCGGTGACAGAGTTTTTCAATGGTCATGCCATCCGGTAATGCATTCCCTTTCAGCCTGGTGTCAACCAGGATAAAATCGTTGCCTGTGCCGTGATATTTGTAAAACCTGAGGTTCATTTATTATGTTGTAAAGTTTTCAAAAATAGTATAAAAACAGGGATGGAGGCCCTTTCTTTTAACAATATTTAACACCGGAAAGGCACACTATTTGAGGTTTATATCCCGTTTTAACGAATCAAACAGATAAACAATTTTAAAAATAATATGTTATGAACGGTATGAAAAGAGCCATTCAATTTTTAACGATACTGGCATTGATGATGGTTATTGCCTGGGGCGCAAAAATGGTGTTTTTTACGGAACAGGATGACCTAACCGAAGCCGGTAACAATAACCGGGATACGTTTCAGCCGGGTGTCATGCCCGCAAATTATTTGCCCGTAATGCCCTTTAACGGGCCTGATTTCACAACGGCGGCCGAAAAGACGGTGCATGGCGTGGTGCACATCAGGTCGGAGTTTACAAGGAAAACGACCATGTATGACGATTTTTTCGGTCCGTTCCGCGAATTCTTCGGCCATCCTCATGGAGGAGTCGGCAGCCAGATTTATACCGGTTTTGGATCGGGGGTGATCATTTCTTCCGACGGGTATCTTATCACCAACAATCACGTAGTGGAAGGTGCTGGGAAAATTGACGTAACCTTGAATGACCGCAGGGAGTTCAGTGCGCAGTTGATCGGTACCGACCCTTCCACTGACCTGGCCCTGATCAGGATCGAAGCGGAAAACCTCCCTTTTGTTACATTCGGTAATTCGGACGATGTAAAAATAGGGGAGTGGGTGCTGGCAGTCGGGAACCCCTTTAATCTTACATCAACGGTTACAGCCGGAATTGTCAGTGCAAAAGCAAGAAATATCAATATCCTGGGGTCGCAGGGGTCCATTGAGTCATTTATTCAGACCGATGCCGCCGTGAACCGGGGTAACAGCGGCGGCGCCCTGGTCAACATGAAAGGTGAACTGATAGGGGTCAATGCGGCAATCGCCAGCAATACCGGTTCTTACACGGGATATTCCTTTGCCATCCCGGTGAACATCGTCAAAAAAGTGGCTGATGATCTGCTCAATTACGGTATAGTCCAGCGTGCCTATATGGGTGTTACCATCCGGCAGGTGAATTCTGCATTGGCCCGGGAAAAAAACCTCGACGTTTTTAATGGGGTCTATGTGGAATCAGTTACCAGCAATGGAGGCGCCATGGAGGCCGGGATAAAAGCCGGCGACGTGATCACCCGGATCAATAATAACCCGGTAACAACCAACGCTGAATTACTGGAAATCATCGGACAGCACAATCCCGGTGATATCGTTTCAGTTACCGTGAACCGGGATGGGAAACTCCAGCAAATGGATGTCGGTTTGCGAAACCTGGATGGCACCATCGAACTGACAAAAAAAGCTGATGATTATTATATGTCTGATCTGGGCGCTACACTGGAAGCCGTGCCTCAGTCGGAAATGAACAAACTCAATCTGTCATACGGACTGAAAGTGACCGGTATCAAGGATGGGATGCTCAAGAAAGGTGGGGTCCAGAAGGGATTTATCATCCAGGAAATTAACGGCATAAAGATAAGGTCAGTGGAAGATGTCAATTATGCGCTCACAAATGTGCGAAGCGGGATAATCCGGATTGAAGGAATTTACCCGAACGGGATGCGGATGAATTATGGGTTTATTTTGTAGTTTTTATTTAAAAAAATTCTAAATAAGTCATAATTTTTCGTATCTTTGCCCGTTTACTCTTGCAAAAGGCAGATTTTTTCCGTATATTTATGGGCTTTTTAGTACCATCAATTATATTTAATATTTAACCATGAGGCAATTAAAGATATCGAAATCGATCACAAATCGTGAAACAGCTTCGCTGGATAAGTATCTGCAGGATATTGGACGGGAAGAACTTATTACAGCTGAAGAGGAGGTTGAACTGGCCAGGCGCATCAAATCGGGTGATGATCTGGCGTTGGAAAAGCTGGTCAAGGCCAATCTCAGGTTTGTGGTTTCGGTTGCCAAGCAATATCAAAACCAGGGGCTTAGTTTACCTGATCTGATCAATGAAGGGAATATGGGACTGATCAAAGCGGCCCAGCGTTTTGATGAAACCCGTGGGTTTAAATTTATATCCTATGCCGTGTGGTGGATCCGGCAGTCGATCCTGCAGGCCCTGGCCGAACAGTCGAGGCTGGTCAGGCTGCCCCTTAACCAGGTGGGTTCTCTTAATAAGATCAAGAAAGCCACTTCCCGCCTGGAACAGGAATTCGAGCGTTTGCCGTCCGTCGATGAACTGGCCAAAAAGCTTGACATACCCGAGCATAAACTCGATAAAGCCATGAAGATCACCACCCGGTACGTCTCCATGGATGCGCCTATTGCAGAGGATGAAGAAACCAAATTTCTTGACGTCTTTGTATCCGAGGATACCCCCCGCACCGATGGCAACCTGATGCGCGAATCATTGAACAAAGAGATCCAGCGGTCGCTGTCAACCCTTACCGAGAAGGAACGCGACGTCATCAACCTGTATTATGGTATCGGCATGAATCATGGCTTAACCCTCGATGAGATCGGCGCCAAGTTCAATCTTACCCGTGAAAGGGTCAGGCAGATCAAAGAAAAGGCCATTCGCAGGCTGAAACATACCTCCCGAAGCAAACTGCTGAAAGCTTACCTGGGAGAATAATATTATTGAACCGACGGATCTCCCCGCCGGAGCGAAAAAAAAGAATAGAGAGTGTGTCGACTTTTGATACACTCTCTTTTTGTTTTTCATTTTTTGTAATATTGCAGGTGTAAATAATTATATCAAACAATTTATTCAAAAACCACTAGCCATGCCGGACCATAAACCATTTTCAAAGAACCACAACCAGCAGGAATACGACCATTCGCTGGAAAGCTGGAAAAATGATGAAAAATCGGGATTTGAGTTCGTAAATCTCGTCGGACAACTTTACTACGACAAATCGCTTGAGCTGACCATCTTCAGAAGCCAGTTGATCGACCGCTCTTCCAGTGTCATCCTGAAAAAACATTCCCATTCATTGAGCGTGATAAATCAGGCTTTGAAGATACAGGATTCGGTGATGCTGGCCAGGGAACTGATGAATATGGAGCTTCCGCCGTCGAGGATCGACATTGGCCGGCTCAATATGGAATGGACAAGGGAGCATGATCGTTATCCCGATGTACGGTCATTCCTTGAAGATAAGCTGAAAGACCTGACCGGCCGGAAAGTCACCTACGATAAACCGGTCGATGTGGTGATCTACGGATTCGGCCGGATCGGCAGGCTGATGGCCCGGGAGCTGATCATCCAGGGGAACGGTACACAACTCAATGTCAAAGCCATCGTTACCAGGGGAAATTCATCCGAAGAGATCGTCAAGCGCGCTTCACTTTTTAAGAACGATTCCATTCACGGGCCGTTCCGCGGTGTGGTCACGGAGGATTTGGAGAACAAAATGCTCATCATCAACGGTCATAAGGTGAAGATGATTGCCGCTAATGCTCCGGAAGATATTGATTATGAAGCCGAAGGGATTCAGGACGCATTGCTGATCGACAGTACCGGTGTCTGGACAAAGCGGGAGGATCTCAGCCGCCACCTCAGGGCAAAGGGCATCAGCAAAGTTCTCCTGACCGCACCGGCCAAAGGAGATGTCCCGAATATCGTTTATGGTGTCAATCATGATGACCGGGCCATCGATTACAATACGGAGAAGATCTATTCGGCGGCTTCCTGTACCACCAATGCCATCGTTCCGGTGCTTTACGTCATTGAAACGAAACTGGGAATAGAGAAGGGGCATATTGAAACGATTCATGCTTACACAAACGACCAGAACCTGACCGATAACTACCACCGCAAACCCCGTCGGGGACGTTCGGCGCCCATCAATATGGTGCTCACCTCCACTGGCGCCGCTTCAGCGGCAGCCAAAGCCATTCCCAGCCTGAAAGGAAAGCTGACGGCCAATGCCGTCAGGGTTCCCATCCCAAACGTTTCCCTGGCCATTATCACGCTGACAGTTCAACAGGCCACTACAGTCGAAGATGTAATCGAAATCCTGCGGGATGCGGCATTGAAAGGCAGACTGGTGGAACAGATCAGGTTTTCTCCTTCGACTGAGGCCGTCTCCACCGATTTTATCGGCGACAGTATCGCCGGCATTTTCGACGCCCCCGCTACCCTGGTCTCGGCCGACGGAAAAACCATTATCCTGTATGTCTGGTACGACAACGAATTCGGCTACACAATCCAGGTGATCAGGCTGGCGAAACTTATTGCCGGCGTACAATGGTACACTTACTATTAACAGATGACCAGATCTGTATAAACATTTTATATGTCAAATACCAGGTATATTTTCGTAACAGGCGGCGTATCCTCTTCCCTGGGAAAAGGAATCATTTCCGCTTCACTGGCTAAACTGCTCCAGGCCCGCGGTTATTCGGTCACAATCCAAAAGCTTGACCCCTATATCAACGTCGATCCGGGGACTCTTAACCCCTATGAACACGGCGAATGCTATGTCACGGAAGATGGCGCGGAAACCGACCTCGATCTCGGCCATTATGAACGGTTTCTGAACGTGCCAACTTCCCAGGCAAATAATGTCACGACAGGCCGGATCTACCAGACGGTCATCGAAAAAGAAAGACGGGGTGATTATCTCGGGGAAACCGTGCAGGTCATCCCGCATATCACTGATGAGATCAAACGAAATATCCAGATACTGGGCAATAAATATGATTATGATATTGTCATCACTGAAATAGGCGGTACCGTGGGCGACATCGAATCATTGCCCTATATTGAAGCTGTCAGGCAGTTGAAATGGGAACTGGGCCGGAATTGCCTGGTGGTACACCTTACACTGGTCCCTTACCTGGCTGCAGCCGGAGAACTGAAAACAAAACCAACCCAGCATTCCGTTAAAACATTGCTTGAATCGGGGGTGCAACCCGATATCATCGTATGCCGTACGGAAAAACACCTGAACCAGAATATCCGGGCAAAAATCGCCCTCTTCTGCAACGTTGAACACTCCTCGGTCATCGAATCCATCGATGCAAAAACCATTTACGAAGTGCCCCTGCTGATGCGGGAAGAAAAGCTGGATTTGGAAGTGTTGCGGAAACTGAATTTACAGCCCGATACCCAGCCTGACCTGTCGCAATGGGAGAATTTCCTGTATCGCCTGAAAAACCCGCTGGACGAGGTGAAAATAGGCCTGGTGGGTAAGTACGTCGAACTCAAGGATGCCTATAAATCGATCCAGGAGTCATTTGTGCATGCCAGTTCTGCCAACCAGTGCAAAGTGCACGTGCAGTCGATCCACTCCGAAAACCTTCACGATGATAATGCGGTCGAAAAGCTGAAGGGATTCGACGGGATCCTTGTCGCCCCTGGATTTGGGAACCGGGGCATCGAAGGAAAGATTTCAGCCATCCGCTTCGCCCGTGAAAACAACGTTCCTTTCCTGGGCATATGCCTGGGTATGCAATGCGCTGTGGTGGAGTTTGCCAGGAATGTGCTGGGAAAGAAAGCGGCCCATTCAACTGAAATGGATGTCAATACCACCGAACCAGTGATTGATATGATGGAAGAGCAGAAAAAGATCGTGGCCAAGGGAGGGACGATGCGGCTCGGGGTGTATACCTGCCGTCTGGAGAAAGGGACAAGGGCCGCAGATATTTACCAGGTTCCGCTGGTGTATGAACGGCACCGGCATCGTTACGAGTTTAACAACCACTACATGAAGGAATTTGAAAAAGCAGGCATGGTTGCCGCCGGCATCAACCCGAAGCGGAAACTGGTCGAAATCATGGAAATTGTTGATCATCCATGGTTTATTGGGGTGCAGTTCCATCCCGAATACAGAAGCACCGTCGATAAGCCCCATCCTTTGTTTGTCAGTTTCATTGAAGCGGCCATGAAATTCAAAAGCGCCAGGCAGGTGACTCCATCCAAATAGTCATAACCACTGTGTATTAATCTTTGCATTTGATTTATCTTTGCCTCCAGAATAAGAATATTTGACTGATAACCCCCTGATGGACAACAAAAACACGATAATCGGATTCCTGCTGATCTTTAGTATTCTGATCGGTTACTATTTTATCACCGCTCCTTCCCAGGAAGAGATCGAGGAAAGGAGACGCAAGCAGGATTCCGTTCTGGCCCTGCAGAGGGTCAGGGATTCCCTGTACATTGCCTCCCAGCTGGAACAGGAGAAACTGGCGGAAGAGCGGTTGCAGGCTGAAGAAACCAGGATGCCGGCCAGCGAAACAACAGCGCCCGACCTGGCCCTCTTGCAAGACCGTTATGGAACATTCGGCGTGTCTGCTGCCGGAGAGAAAAAGAATTTTTTCCTTGAAAATGACCTGTTAAGGATCGGGTTGTCAAGCCATGGTGGCAAAATCACTTATGCGGAGTTGAAGGATTTTCTCACCTGGGACGGTCAGCCGCTGGTGCTCATCGATACGGATACCAATGTGTTCGGATTCACCTTTTTTGCCAATAACCGGACGATTAACACGACCGATCTCTATTTTCAACCGGTGTGGTATGACGGTTACATGGAAAACAGCGATACCATCAGGGTTACCGGGGACCAGACGGCCCGGTTCGCCCTGCGGCTGCATGCATCTTATGATACAGTGCCGGCAGGTGACCAGTATATCGAATACCTGTTTACGATCCACGGAGATAACCATATGCTGGGCTTCGATGTCAGTTTTGTTAACCTGGATAAGACCATTGATGCGGTCAGGGGATATGTCGATTTTGAGTGGAGCGCCGACCTGCTAAAACAGGAGAAACGGGTCGATCCTTTTAACGGGACCACGATCTATTACAAGGTCAATAAAGATAAAGTCGAGTATTTATCCGAAAGCAAAGACGATGAAGAGTCGCTCCGGGTCCAGTTAAAATGGGTGTCCCTGAAACAACAGTTCTTCTCCTCTACCTTAATCGCCAATAATTATTTCGTCGATCCCGTAATGCGGGTCGCAACATCGCCCACGCCGCCCAGCGATCGCTATCTCCGTTCATTTTACTACAAAGTGGGCGTTCCTTTCTCCGGAGACAGGGAAGAAACGATCGGCATGTCACTGTATTTCGGCCCGAACAAGTATAACATCCTGCGCAAATATGACCTTGATCTGGAACGCCAGATCCCCCTGGGCTGGAGTTTCTTCCTGATGCATTGGATCAACCGGTTCCTGGTGCTGCCTGTATTCAATTTCCTGGGCAGTTTCGGGTGGAATTATGGGATCGTCATTCTGATCCTTACAATCCTGTTGAAGATCGTGCTGTTCCCCATTGCCTATAAAACCTTTCTTTCTTCTGCTAAAATGCGCCTGCTGAAACCTGAAGTGGATGAGCTGAGCCAGAAATATCCGAAAAAAGAGGATGCCATGAAAAAGCAACAGGCAGTGATGGCGCTTTATAAAAAAGCGGGAGTGAACCCCATGTCGGGCTGTATCCCGGTATTGCTGCAAATGCCAATACTGATAGCCCTCTTCCGGTTCTTCCCTGCCTCCATCGAATTGCGCCAGGAAGCTTTCCTTTGGGCCAACGACCTGTCTACTTACGATTCTGTTCTCAGCCTTCCATTCGAAATTCCTTTTTATGGCGATCATGTGAGCTTGTTTACATTGCTGATGACCATTTCGACTATCATATACACCTATATGAACAATCAGATGATGGCTACCGGAAGCCAGCAGATGCCCGGTATGAAAACGATGATGTATATCATGCCGATCATGTTCCTGGGAATCTTTAACAATTATGCTTCCGGTTTGAGTTATTACTATTTGCTGGTGAACCTGATCACATTTGCCCAGATGTATGCCTTCAGATGGTTTATTGATGAAGATAAACTTCAACGGCAGATACAGCAAAACAAGCTGAAACCCGTTAAAAAGTCGGGTTTCCAGAAAAGGCTTGAGGATATGGCCAAAAAGAAAGGATATAACCCACCTTCCAAACGCAGGTAATTTATCAGAACAAAGTTCTGCTGTCAGATGTTTATAGGTATATAAGCAGATAATGATTGATGGATGAGGAACTGAAACAAGCGTTAAAATTCCTGAAAAAAGGGAAGATCATCCTGTATCCGACAGATACCATCTGGGGAATTGGATGTGATGCCACACTTGCGCGTCCTGTGGAAAAGATCTACCGGATCAAGCATCGTTATGAAAGTAAGAGCCTGATCGTCCTGCTGGATCATATAGATAAAATCGCCGGTTACATAAGAAAGGTTCCACCGGCCGCTTACGACCTGATTGAAAATTACCAGGAACCACTGACCATCATATATCCTCATGCGATGAACCTGGCTAAAAACGTTGTCGCAAAGGATGGGACGATCGCTATCCGGATCGTCAGGGATGAGTTTTGCCGGGAGCTCATCAGGATTTTCGGGAAACCGATCGTTTCCACCTCGGCCAATATTTCCGGGAACCCGCCACCGATTGCCTTTAGTAAGATATCTGACGAAATCAAGGAAAAAGTTGACCACATTGTTAACTTTAACCGGGATGTGATTATTAAAACCAAACCCTCGACCATAATCAGGCTGCTGGATAACGGGGAATTTGAAATGATCAGGAAGTAGGGTTTCCCGGCCATATTACATGCAAATGTTAGCAAACCATATTTAGATTATTTAAAAATAATGCGTAAATATGGTTATTTTTGTTAAACATTTCAATTTACCGGTTGTTAGTACGTTTGAATTAAGGACACCATTATGTATCAAAATAAAAGACTCAGGATCAGCAAAGACGATAAGCTGCATTCTATCAAAAAAACCGATAAGGAAACCCTGAAAAAGTGGTATTCCCTGATGACAATGGGGAGGCAGATCGACGACAAGGCGCCGAATTACCTGAAACAGGCGCTGGGATGGTCATACCATGCCCCATACGCCGGTCATGACGGCATTCAGCTTGCCATCGGCCAGGTTTTTGACCGTGAAAAGGATCATCTTTTTCCATACTACAGGGATATGCTCACGACTATTTCTGCCGGGTTGTCGGCTGAAGAGATCATTCTTAACGGGCTGTCCAAAAAAGATGATGTCGCCAGTGGCGGACGCCATATGTCGAATCACTTTGCCAAACCGGAATGGAACATTCATAATGTCTCATCGGCTACCGGCAATCACACCCTGCATGCCGTCGGGGTAGCCAGGGCTATGAAATATTACCAGTCAGGCGGTGTGGCCATCAGTTCCCAGGGAGAATCCTCCACCTCTGAGGGGTATGTTTATGAGGCGATCAATGGCGCCAGCAACGAACAACTTCCGGTGATCTTTGTCTTCCAGGATAACGGCTATGGGATCTCGGTGCCAAAAGAGGACCAGACAGCCAATTATTATGCGGCCACCAATTTTGAAGGGTTTAAGAATCTGCGGATCATTTACTGTAACGGCCTGGATGTTTTTAGCAGCATGAATGCCATGACCGTTGCCAAACAGCACGTGCTGGAGACCGGACAGCCGGTGATCGTGCACGCCCATTGTGTCAGGATGCATTCTCATTCCAACAGCGACCGGCACGAACTCTACCGGGATGATAATGAGATCAGCGAGGCCCGGAGCCAGGATCCGCTCGAGAAATTCAGGAAAAGGCTGATCTATTCCGGCGTCTTTACCGAACCGGAACTGGATGAGCTGGATGTGCAGGCCAAGAGAACCATTTCTGCCGCACACAAGAAAGTCATCACCTCACCCGACCCCGATCCCGCTTCCATTCATGATTTTGTATTGCCTGAGGCTTACCAGCCTTCCGTATATCCGGATGGTATTCATCAGGAAGACGGGGATAAAAGGAAAATGATCCAGGCTTTGAATGAGACCCTGAAACATGAGTTTCGGCGTAATCCGGATACTTTCATTTGGGGACAGGATGTGGCGAACAAGGAGAAAGGAGGCGTTTTCAACGTGACCAAGGGGATGCAGCAGGAGTTTGGAAAACAACGGGTTTTCAATGCGCCCATCGCCGAGGATTATATCGTCGGCACTGCCAATGGCATGAGCCGTTTTGACGATAAGATCCGGATTGTGATCGAAGGTGCGGAATTTGCCGATTACTTCTGGCCGGCCATGGAACAATTCGTAGAGATGACCCATGATTACTGGCGTACGAACGGTCAGTTTGCATCGAATGTTACGATCCGGCTGGCTTCCGGTGGCTATATCGGAGGAGGGTTGTATCACTCGCAATCCATTGAGGGCGCACTCTCCACTTTCCCGGGTATCCGGATTGTCTATCCCTCCTTCGCCGATGATGCCGCCGGTTTGCTCAGGACCAGCATCCGCTCAAAGGGACCTACCGTCTTCATGGAACCCAAGGCACTATATAACGACCCCATTGCTGAAACCGTCGTCCCTGACGATTTTGAAGTGCCCTTTGGGAAAGCGCGCACCAGGCGGGAGGGAACCGATCTCAGTATTATCACTTATGGTAATACGACCCATATGGCACTGAAAGTTGCCGGAAAAATTTTTGATGAAGAAGGCAAAAGCATTGAAGTGATCGATATCCGGTCGCTGATCCCGCTGGATAAAGAAGCTGTACTGGCTTCGGTGAAAAAGACAAGCAAAGCGCTCGTGGTGCATGAAGACAAGGTTTTTGCAGGATTCGGCGCCGAACTGGCTGCCATGATTGCTGCCGATGCATTTCAATACCTCGATGCCCCGGTGAAACGGATTGGGGCTGAATTTACACCGGTGGGCTTTAACAGGATACTTGAAAATGCAATTTTGCCGAGTACGGAAAAAATATACAATGCCTGCATCGAATTGCTGGCTTACTAATATGACTGGTTGTGATATACAGACCTGTTATTTAACCTGAAATTTTTTATTATCATGTCTGAATCAGCAATTTATCGGAATAGACGAATGGTGGGATTGATCCTGGCAGGACTATTCATTTTGTTTACCTGCACCGGATCTTACGGGCAGAGTGCTTCCGGGCGACAGGAAATCCAGAAACTGATAGCAGCGATGCAGATCATTGATTTGGCATACGTCGATAGCATCAATATGCAGGACGTGGTTACAGATGCCATCGTCAAATCCCTGAAGAGCCTGGACCCCCATTCCTCTTATATTTCCAAAGAAGATGTCCGTAAAGCCAACGAACCGCTGGAAGGCAGTTTTGAAGGCATAGGTGTGACATTCCAGATATACCACGATACAATACTGGTCATTTCTCCTGTTCCGGGAGGCCCTTCAGACAAACTGGGCATTCTTTCGGGCGATAAGATCGTGATCATAAACGGGGAAAGTGCAACCGGGAGCGAGATCAGCAACGAGTGGGTCATGGAGCGGTTGCGGGGAAAGAAGGGCACCATGGTGGATGTTTCCATTTTCCGGAAAGGAAGAAGCGAATTGTTGAATTTCACAATAGAAAGGGACAAAATTCCACTGAATTCTATCGATGCCAGTTTTATGGCCGCTCCTGAAGTGGGCTATATCCGGTTAAACCGCTTTTCAAAGACTTCAATAGAAGAGTTTACCGGGGCCATCGAAACCCTGAAAGATCAGGGGATGGTCAGTATGATCCTTGACCTGCGGGGTAACTCCGGCGGATTTCTCAACATAGCCGTTGAGCTGGCCGATGAGTTCCTGGAAATGGGCAGGCTCATTGTTTATACCGAAGGAATCAACAGCCCGCGTCAGAATTATTATGCCACCCCCTCCGGGGATTTCAAAACCGGCAACCTGGTCATTATCATCGATGAAGCTTCTGCTTCAGCCAGTGAAATTGTATCGGGGGCCGTGCAGGATCTTGACCGGGGACTGGTGATCGGCCGGAGATCCTTCGGAAAAGGCCTGGTACAGCGTCCCTTTAGCCTCCCCGACGGATCGGTGATCCGGCTTACCACGGCCCGGTATTACACCCCCTCCGGAAGATCCATTCAAAGACCTTATGAAAACGGATCAGAAGAATATTACCGTGACATGCGGAACAGATTCCAGCGGGGAGAATTCATTCATGTCGATAGCATTGAGTTTCCCGATTCCCTAAAATTTTCAACACTGAAAGGCAGGACGGTTTACGGAGGCGGGGGGATCATGCCCGATGTATTTATTCCCTGGGATTCTACCATGTTTTCCGATTACTATGTCGATCTCCGGAGAAAAGGCCTCTTAAACTCCTTTACTTTGGATTATGTGGAAGAAAACCGGATCCGGATACAGGAAGAATATCCCTCGTGGGACCAGTTTAATGCTGATTTTGAAACGGAAGGGGAGGTGCTGGAGCGGTTTTTTGATAGAGTGGAAAAGGAGGGAATTGAATTCAATGAAGCGGATTGGGATGTGTCGCAATTGCTGATCAAAACCCAAATCAAAGCCCTGATCGCCAGGCATGTATGGGATATAAATGCCTACTATCAGATCATGTTGACGATCGATAATGAATATAATAAGGCGGTTGAGCTGCTCAGGGACGAGGCTGCCTTCCGGAAATTTAATATTGGTTAAGTTTTTTTGAATGCTTTGGCAATACGAATAAATCTTTAAATTTGCCTTTGTTCAGTTGACATAGTGGTGTTCAAATCATATGAGAAATCTCACAAATAAATAATAGAGGAGGTAAAATGTCCGATCTATCCACCCGTTATATGGGCCTGGAATTACGAAACCCGATCATTGCAGGGAGTTCAGGCCTTACTAATTCTGTCGAGAATATTGTGAAACTGGAAGAAAATGGCGCGGGGGCCGTTGTGCTGAAGTCTTTGTTTGAAGAGCAGATCAATTATGCCATAAACCGGACCATGGGGCATGACGATAATGTGAATACTTATCCTGAAGCCCTCGATTATATCAGTCATTATACAAAGGAAAATGACGTGGAAAAATACCTGAACCTTATCCGGGATGCCAAAAAGAAAGTGAAGATACCTGTCATTGCCAGTATCAATTGTGTATCAGCGACGGAGTGGATATCCTTTGCCCGGAAGATCCAGGATGCGGGCGCCGATGCACTGGAGTTGAATATTTTCGTATTGCCTTCTGATCCGAGACGAAAAGCAGAACACCATGAGCAAATCTATATTGATATCATCCAGGCGGTGTTAAAACAGGTAAGCATACCGGTGGCAGCCAAGATCAGTTATTATTTCTCAGCGCTGACCAACATGACATTGCAGCTTTCCTGGACCGGTATCAAAGGAATGGTGCTGTTCAACCGTTTCTTTTCCCCGGATATCGATATCGACAAGCTCGAGGTGACTGCTTCCCATGTTTTTAGTTCGCCGGAAGAGATCTCCCTGCCCCTGCGCTGGGTAGCCATGCTGTCTGATAAGGTTCATTGCGATATAGCCGCCTCAACCGGGGTTCACAATGGAAATGGCGCGATCAAACTGATGCTGGCCGGCGCGAAAGCCGTGCAGGTAGCCAGTGTGCTCTATAAAAAAGGCTTTGAGCAAATAGGGGTGATGCTGAAGGAAATGGATGAATGGATGGCCAAACATCAGTTCCAAAATACCAGTGATTTCATTGGCAGGCTCAGTTATAAAGAAGCCGCCAATCCGGCAGCCTATGAAAGGGTGCAGTTTATGAAACATTTTGCCGGGATTGAATAAAATCGTCCCCAGGGTCGAACTAATAATATTTATTATGCCTCATTATTATAAACTGGGAGAGATCCCTCCCAAACGACATACCCAGTTCCGTAAACCCAACGGGAACCTTTATGCCGAACAACTGGTCTCAACGGAAGGTTTTTCAGCCGAATATTCCCTGGTTTATCACACCTATCCGCCTACAAAGATCAGGGAAATTGAAACGCCTCATTCCGTTGTTCCGGAAATTGCCATGGAAAAGAATATGCAGCATCGAAGTTTCATGGGGTTTAAGATCAAACCGGAACGGGATTATATCCGGAGCCGGAAAGCGGTGCTGGTCAATGACGACGTGTACATCCATCTCGCAGCGCCGGAACAGTGGGGAGGAGATCATTCTTTCAAGAATTCGGATGGCCATGAAATGATTTTTGTCCACCAGGGTGAAGGAATGTTGCGGACCATTTACGGAAATATCCCTTTTCGCTACGGTGATCACCTGATCATTCCCCGGGGAGTCATTTACCAACTCGACTTTTCGACAAAGGATAACCGGCTGTTTATTGTCGAATCCTTCGGCCCGTTCCGGTTTCCGAAACGTTATGTCAATGATGCCGGGCAGCTTCTCGAACATGCCCCTTACCATGAAAGGGATATCCGCAAACCACAGGAACTGGAAACCCATGACGAAAAAGGAGATTTTGTGGTGATGGTGAAGAAGCAGGACCTGGTGTATCCTTATCATTACGCTTCCCATCCCTTTGATGTGATCGGGTGGGACGGCTATCATTACCCATATGCCTTATCCATCCACGATTTTGAACCGATTACCGGCCGTATCCACCAGCCGCCTCCCGTACACCAGACCTTTGACGGGAATAACTTCGTCACCTGTGCCTTTGTGCCCAGGATGTACGATTATCACCCGCTGGCCATCCCCGTTCCTTACAATCACAGCAATGTCGACTCGGATGAAGTATTGTATTATGTCGATGGCGAATTCATGAGCCGCAAGCATGTGGAGCGCGGCCAGATTACCCTGCACCCGATTGGGATCCCACATGGCCCGCATCCCGGAACCGTGGAAAAAAGCCTCGGCCAGAAAGAAACCCGGGAGCTCGCCGTGATGGTGGATACCTTCCGGCCGCTGAAAATCACACGCACGGCAATCGAGATTGAAGATCCCGATTATTTTAAAAGCTGGTTAAATGGATAAATCCCAAAATACAAGCACCAAATTCCAAACAAATTCAAAATTCAAAATTCAAAATTCAAAATTGTAAAGGTATGTCCCACGATTTCCTTCCCATAAACGGCACCGATTACGTAGAGTTTTATGTAGGCAATGCCAAGCAGGCGGCTTACTATTATCAAACCGCTTTTGGTTTTCAGCCCCTGGCCTATAAAGGGCTCGAAACGGGCGATAAGGAAAAAAGTTCCTATGTCCTGGCGCAGGATAAGATCCGGTTTGTTTTCACCACCGCCCTCGTCCCCGGTTCTCCTATCGGGGAGCATGTGAAACTGCACGGCGACGGGGTAAAAGCAGTCGCGTTATGGGTGGATGATGCCACCAGCGCTTTTAACGAAACCGTTAAAAGAGGAGCGAAACCCTATATTCAACCATTTACCGAAGAGGATGAGCATGGACGGGTCGTCCGTTCCGGTATCCACACCTACGGCGATACAGTGCACATCTTTGTTGAACGCAAGGACTACCATGGCCCCTTCCTTCCTGGTTTTACAAAATGGCAACCGGCATATAAGACTGAACCCATCGGCCTGAAATATGTTGATCACATGGTCGGTAATGTGGGTTGGGGTGAAATGAACAAGTGGGCCAAATTCTATGCCGATGTCATGGGATTCAGACAACTGATCTCTTTCGACGACAAGGACATCTCCACCGAATATACGGCATTGATGTCGAAAGTAATGGCCAACGGTAATGACCGGATCAAATTCCCGTTGAATGAACCGGCAGAAGGAAAGAAAAAGTCCCAGATCGAGGAGTATATTGATTATTATCGCGGAGCGGGCGTACAGCATGTCGCCATGGCCACCGATAATATCATCCACACGGTCAGCGAGCTGCGCAGGCGCGGGGTGGAGTTCCTCTATGTTCCTGACGCATATTACGATGATGTGCTCGACAGGGTAGGCGAGATCGATGAAGACCTGCTCCCGCTGAAAGAGCTCAATATCCTGGTCGACAGGGATGACGAAGGATATTTGCTGCAGATCTTTACCAAGCCGGTGGAAGACAGGCCCACGGTATTTTACGAGATTATCCAGCGCAAAGGGGCGAAATCATTTGGAAAAGGGAATTTTAAAGCGCTGTTTGAATCAATCGAAAGGGAACAGGCCAGAAGAGGAACGCTATAAATGTTGAATGTTGAATGTTGAATGTTGAATTTTGAATTTTGAATGTTGAATTTTGAGTGTTGAATTGTAATGGTTGATGATTTAAGATATAGCTGGATCAGGGTTCCTTCGGGAAGTGATTTTCCGTTGCAGAATATCCCGTTTGGAATTTTCAGTTCCGGGGTGAAAAGTCCCGGGCCGGCAACACGGATCGGCAATACAGTGATCGACCTTTCGGTCCTGGCTGATCATGGTTTTTTTGATGATTTGGAGATCAGTGATCTGGGTGTCTTTCACAAACCTGTCCTGAACGATTTCATCTCCCTTGGCAAACCGGTTACCCGGAGAGTCAGGGAACGGCTTATGACGTTGTTTGCTTCGGATAATCCTGTGATCAAAGAAAATCTCGAGCTGCAAGGCCTTGCCCTGTATCCTGCCAATGAGGTAAAAATGCACCTGCCCGTTTCTGTGGGTGATTACACCGATTTTTATTCCAGCGAGGAGCACGCCACCAATGTCGGAAAAATGTTCCGCGATCCGGCCAATGCTCTCCTGCCGAACTGGAAGCACATACCCGTTGGCTATCATGGCCGGGCCTCATCAATTGTTGTCTCGGGAACCCCCATTCATCGGCCAAAAGGCCAGGCGAAAGCTGATGACAAACCAATGCCTGTCTTTGGTCCGACAAAACAGTTTGATTTTGAGCTGGAGATGGGATTCATCGTAGGCGGAAATACCGATTTAGGCACTTCAATCACTACTTCAAATGCAGAAGACTATATCTTTGGATTAGTGTTATTTAATGATTTGTCAGCCCGGGATATTCAGAAATGGGAGTATGTTCCGCTGGGGCCTTTTCTGAGTAAAAATTTTGGCTCGGTCATTTCACCCTGGATCGTTACCCTGGAAGCGTTGGAACCTTTCCGGGTGAAGGGGCCTGTTCAGGATCCGGAAGTACTCCCTTACCTGAAGTTTGAAGGTGCCAGGAACTATGATATTCAACTGGAAGTTGCGATAAGACCGTTGGCCGATGGCCGTTTGCCGGAGACTGATGAAACCCTTGCAGATGGTGGCTTTGTCGTTTGCCGGACCAATTTTAAATACATGTACTGGAACATGTGCCAGCAACTGGCGCATCATACGGTGAACGGATGCAATGTCAGGACGGGTGATATTTATGCCTCCGGGACGATCAGCGGGCCGGAGGAGGGATCGTTCGGGTCAATGCTGGAGATTACCTGGAAAGGAACCAAACCCATCCGCATGCCCGATGGCACAGAGCGGAAATTCCTGCACGACGCCGATACGGTCATCATGCGGGGCTGGGCCGAAAAAAACGGCCTTCGCATCGGCTTCGGCGAAGCAATTACGACAATTTTACCCGCTAAATCTTAAATCACTGATAACATAATACATACAACATACAACATAATACATACAACATATCTCCACCATGCTTTCCTATTTCCCTGCAGATATCTCTTCACAGCGCATGCACCAGCTTCTCCTGGGGAGCATAGGCCCGCGCCCCATCGCGTTTGCCAGCACGGTGGATGCCGAAGGGAGACCCAATCTTTCGCCATTCAGTTTCTTTAATGTCTTCGGAGTAAATCCTACTACATTGATTTTCTCGCCCTCCCGACGGGGACGTGACAATACCACCAAGCATACTTATGAAAATGTGAAGGCGGTGCCTGAGGTGGTGATCAATGTCGTGACTTACGAAATGGTCAACCAGGCCAGTCTGGCCAGTACGGAATTTCCCGGTGGTGTGGATGAATTTGAAAAAGCCGGCTTTACCAAACTGGATTCTGAAAAAGTAAAACCCTTCCGCGTGAAAGAGTCACCGGTGCAACTGGAATGCAAAGTCCGCGATGTCATTGAGACAGGCCAGGGGGGCGGTGCGGCCAACCTGGTGATCTGTGAAGTGCTGTTGATGCACATCAGTGAGGATGTACTGGCCGAAGACGGGTTGATTGACCAGGAACAGATCAGGCTGGTCGGAAGAATGGGCCGCGACTGGTATTGCAAAGCCTTCGGTGAAGGTATCTTCCGGGTTGAAAAACCGATATCATCAATCGGTATCGGTGTTGACTCATTGCCGGAACATGTCAGAATGAGTAGAATACTTACCGGAAATGACCTGGGGCGACTGGGAAACCTCCCATCGATGCCCTCCCGGCAAGAGATCGAAGGGGCTGCAAAGCAGTCGCATCTGATCGCTTTGCTGGAAAAATCCAACGATCAACACCACGCATTGCATTCGCTGGCAAAAGAGCTGATTGACAGGGGAGAAGTTTATGAAGCGCTGAAAGTCCTACTCATTTGACCCGGAGATAAGAGCATAACCGTTTTCAATCAGGGACGCTAAACCCGGATCAGCCACTTTTTTTTCATCCAGGTATTTTCTGATTTCTTTTTGCAGCAATTCATCCTGGAGTTTCCCGGCAACAATTTCCAGCATTTCCATGGGTAACAGCCACTCCTCAGGATATTGACGGCTTACTTGTTGCCAGATTTCATGTAATTTCATCCGGTCATTTCCATTTTCACGGATATCCCTTACTGCCTGATAAAGGTTGTGCAGCCGGATTGCCTCGGGTGAATGGACGATCTTGTGGGTTTTTTCCTTCGGAACGGGATATTCCAGTTCGAAAGCAAACGGATCGGCCGGCCCGGAAAAAGCCGAGATGATCTTTTCTCCGACGGCCATGTCATAGGTACCCCATTCGGGCTGGAACAGGACTTTGTCCCTGAATGTCACGGTGCAACCGGTGAAGGTCATCAGGATGACAAGTCCCTTTTTACGGCATATCTTATCAAGTATTCCTTTGACAATCACTCCTGATTCGAATGTAAGCGACGCGTATTTGCCCGTGACCATACCAAGGTTTTCCAGGTCACCGTCGGTCAGCATTTCCAGGGGAGTGGCGATATCTTTTAATTTTCCGACTGGGGAACTGAAACCATGGTTATGGTAATCCTTGCCGTGGCCTTCCAGTTGCCTGCCCTCAAAGCATAGCTGGGATGGCCCTTCCGTTTTGACATAGACGGGCGCTTCCCGGTGGACGATCATTTCCTGGAATGTTCCGGAAACCTGCAATCCCGAACTATAAACACAGGTTCCGGTATAGCCCGATTCAATAGCCTTCATCACTCCGTCCATACCGCCGGTCCGCAGTGCCATCGTTTTCTCGAATTCGTGCAATACATCGGTCAGGTGTTTAAAATCAGGCGTCACGAACAGCTGGGGCTGCCGGGTGGTAATGTCGAAGTTATAGTTGGCGGCTTCGATGGAGTAAGGTAATTTTTTTACCTGGGGCTGTAAAGAAGAATAACTTTCCCCGATGGATGACAGAAGGCCTGCACCATAGATTTTAGGCTTATGCAGGTCGCCGATCAGACCGTATTCGACTGTCCACCAGTGCAGGTTCCGGATGCGCGACATTTCGGAAGGTGTTTCCTGTATAGCCTCAGCTTCAGCGAGATCCTTTTCTGCTTTTGCAATGGCTTCAGATGAGGTGTAGGGGTCGGCCTTCAAAATGGAAAGGTGGCGGACGGCTTCATAGATCTCATAATCGCGGGCTGATGAGAAAGCTTTGGAGCCGATTTCCCCGAATAACTTCAGGTATGCCGCATATTCCGGATCGGCGATGATGGGGGCATGGCCGGCGGCTTCGTGAATAATATCAGGCGCCGGGGTGTATTCAATCTGATCGATCGGGCGGATATCGGCGGCGATGACCAGGACATTATAAGCCTGGAATTCCATGAATGCTGCCGGGGGAATGAACCCGTCTACCGCTATTGACGCCCATCCGATCTCCTTCAGGATCCGGTTCATTCCGTACATGTGGGGAATGCTGTCAATGGAAATGCCGGTCCTTGTCAGCCCGTCTACGTATGAACCATGGGCTACCTTGCTCAGATAGCGGACATTCTGCCGCATCACATACCGCCAGACGGCATGATCCTGGGCCGTATAGCTGTTATAAGGCTGGTCGATCACCAGCTGCATCAGGTGCCGGGGAAGCTTTTCCAGTATATGATTCATCTCCATCATTTTTCAAAATTATCAAAAATGATGGAGATGAATATGTAGAGAACCGTAATTAACGAAAAATTAACGAAAATACTAAAGTTCCACCTTTATATCGATGGTGATATCGCCGGCAGCGCCATCATTGATATTCACCACCTTGATCAGGCCGTGTTTACCGGTTACCGTGATAAAGGCGATCACATTTCCGACAGTCAGGGAACCTATGCGTGTCTGATCCGATCCGGTGGCGGCATCGATAATCAGGGCGCCATCATTAAGTGCATCGAATTCAGTGGCAGTCACTGTAGTGGTCTTGAACCGGGTTCCATTCTTGGTAGTCCAGTTCTGTAAACCGTTGGGGCCGGTATAAACCAGATTTGCATTTTCATCATCAGGCGCTCCGATTGTGGCAAAAGCTGATGCTCCCCACCAATACAGGAGGTCGATAATTGCCTGGTTGGCAAAGGCCTCTGCCATTGTATATACATTCCCGTTGATGGAAGCGAATGAACTGCCGGTGACACTCAGGTAAGATCCCATAATTCTCATGGAGAAATACTCAATGGGGATGACATCCGGCTCAGTGGTAATGTCCAGGTATATCGAAGCCTTTTGCCCGGCCTTATCGGTAATTTCAAATGTAATTCTTTCAATACCTATTTGAGAATTGGCCGTGAAGGTCGCTTCAAATGTAAACGTTGCGTCATTATACGTAAATGTAGTATCCCAGGCCTGCAGGTTATATACCCGGCTGATCTTCAGCGTCTGGATTTTAGAACCGGATTCAGCGTTGGCTTCTGCCAGTACCTTTACGGTGAAGCTTTCGTTCACTTTCAGAGTGGCATCTCCCGAAATAAAATTAGCGCCGGAAATAAAGCTGATGGTGGGTGGTTGATTCAGCGGGTCGTCATCATCCGTGCAGGACGAAAAGAAAAGCGCCGATGAAACCAGTAACGATAATGCGAAAATCAGTGTCTTTTTCATTGTTGACAAATTTTAAATTAATGTTCTTGTTTGAAGATACAAAGGTAGTAAAAAGAAGTTAGAAGTTAGAAGATAGAAGTTAGAAGATAGAAGTTAGAAGATAGAAGTTAGAAGATAGAAGTTAGAAGACAGGAGACAGGAGACTCCGCCCAATACCCAATAACAATCCTTTCTCAGTCTCTCGCTTTGTTGCCGAGCATGGGCACGAAGCGGAAGGTGTCGTGCTCTTTCCGGACGGTTTCTCCATCCAAGGATTTATGCAAAGTGACCATTACCTGCAGTTCTGGCGGGCCGACCGGTACGACAAGGATCCCACCGGGTTTCACTTGATCGAGCAATGGCTGCGGGATCTCAGGGGCGGCAGCCGTGATGAGAATTTTGTCGAAAGGGGCAAATGCCGGCAGCCCTTTATAACCGTCCCCGTAAAACATCTTCGGTTTGTAACCTATCACAGCAAGCCGGGCCTTTGTTTTTTCGAACAGGTTTTTCTGTCTTTCGATGGTATATACCTTGGCGCCCATTTCCAGCAAAACGCAGGATTGATAACCGGAACCGGTGCCGATCTCCAGTATCTTCTCCTCGGGTTTTACCCGGAGAAGTTCCGACTGGTAGGCCACCGTGTAAGGCTGCGAAATAGTCTGCCCCGACCCAATGGGAAATGCCTTGTCCTGGTAAGCAAATTCCAGGAAGGAGGAATCCAGGAAAAGATGCCGGGGGACCTGGTTCATCGCCCGTAAGACATTTTCATCCTTTATTCCTTTTTCCCTGAGTGAGTCGATCAGCCGCTTCCGCAAGCCTTTATGACGGTAATTGTCGTGTTGCAAAGAATTATTCTCCAAGAGCGTTGTGTTTGAAGCAGCGAAAGTAATAAAACAGTCGTATATCCGATGCAGCTGTCGGGTGATGTTTTTTACACCAAAAAGACTAATTTTGCACAAAATTCAGAAATAATGCTAAAAATTGGGGTTCTGGGCGCCGGCCATCTTGGAAAGATTCATTTAAAATGTATCAGCGAACTGTCGAAATATGAGTTGAAAGGCTTTTATGATGCGGATGAAAAAACAGCCGGCAGGGTGGAGAAAGAATTTGGTATTACAAGATTTCCAGGGATTGACGAATTGATTGATGCCGTGGATGTGGTTGATATCGTGACTCCTACGATTTCCCATTTCGATTGTGCTTCGCGGTCATTGAAAAAAGCCAGGCATGTCTTCATTGAAAAACCGGTTGTCACAACACCGGAAGAGGCCCGTCAGCTCATGGTCTTTGCCGATGAGGCCGGGGTAAAGGTACAGGTGGGGCATGTCGAACGGTTTAATCCCGCTTTCATGGCCGCACAGCCATTCATCACCAAGCCGATGTT
The DNA here is from genome assembly GCA_046484945.1 of Bacteroidales bacterium. Taxonomy (GTDB): domain Bacteria; phylum Bacteroidota; class Bacteroidia; order Bacteroidales; family JAGOPY01; genus JAGOPY01. Next base: position 19,971 of record JAWOHY010000022.1, on the reverse strand, counting down.
CATCGAAGCCCACCGTCTGGCACAGTTTAACCCCAGGGGAACCGACGTCCCCGTAGTCCTCGACCTGATGATCCATGATATCGATATCATATTGAGCGTTGTCAAATCGAATATCCGTCGTATCCATGCCAGCGGCGTCCCCATCGTTAGTGATACACCCGATATCGCCAATGCACGTATCGAATTCGACAACGGTTGTACCGCCAACCTTACCGCCAGCCGCATTTCGATGAAGAATATGCGGAAGACCAGGTTCTTTCAGCGGGATGCCTATATCTCGGTCGATTTTCTTCAGAAAAAAGTCGATATTATCAGGATGCAGGATGTGCCGGAAGATCTTTCCGATCCACTCGCCTTTGTGATTGACCTGGGGAAAGATAAAGGCAAAAAGCAAATCATACTTGAAAACCCTGAGATCAGGGATACCAATGCCATCATAACCGAACTGGAAAGTTTTTACCATGCCATTGTGAACAATACCATACCGCCAGTCACGATCAACGATGGCTATGAAGCGCTGGATGTCGCTTACCAGATCCTGGAGAAAATCCGCGAATTACCGGCAAGAAACCAGTTATAAGTGCAGAAATAACAATATTAACCACTGTACAGGCGTTAGCAATTTGTCCTGTTAAATTATATGAAAAATCCCTTGACAGAAATCAGCCAGAAGCTTATGCAGACCACAGGGCTTCCGTTTTTATTGGTATTTCTGTTACTGGCCGGATGTAATAAGTTTGAAGGAGATCAAACGGTTCCTGCATATCTTCAATTTGATTCACTCGGATTTTCAACTGATTACGCTGCACAGGGCACGGCCAGTCAGAATTTCATGGACGTATGGCTGTATGTTGATGATGACATAATCGGTGGCTTTGAAATGCCCGTGCAAATCCCCGTACTGGCATCGGGTAAACACAAGGTGGAGATCAGGCCCGGGATCATCCTGAACGGAATTTCCGACACCCGGGCCCCTTATCCGCTCATTCAACCGATTATCTTATCGGATTATAACCTGATCATCGACAGTGTGCAGGTGATCAATAATGCCACCTCCTATCTGAATAACGTGGAATTTGTATGGATGGAAGACTTTGAAAATCCCAACCTTCTGCTTATCCGGGCCAATGCCAGCGATACCGGAGTGGTCAGGACCAGCCCGGCCAATGACCCGGGCGCTTACCTGGATCCATTTTCCGAATACTCTGGCATCAGCCATCTTGATCATGACAGGCCTTATCTGTTACTTGTTACGGAAGATGGCACCGGACAGGGATATGTTTTTAAACGGGGCGACTTTGTTTTCCTGGAAATGCATTATAAGATCAACCTGCCCCTGGTGATCGGCGCCTTTATCCGGAAAATGGACAATACCATCCATAAACGTTCCTTTCTTATCCTGAATCCCACCGACTCCTGGAAGAAAATCTATGTTAACTTTACACCGATGGTCAATGAAACCGCGGATGCCGATAATTATAAAATATATTTTGAGGCAGATAAAAATATGATCAGTGAAGACGGTATCGTCATGCTGGATAATATGAAACTTGTAACCAGACCGAACCTGTAAATGAATAAAAAACTGCAGACGCTCAAATATTTAGTGGCCGATTATATTGCCGCTTTCCTGGCATGGTCGCTGTTTTTCATCTACCGGAAATACTCTGTCGATCCGGTGGTTCTTGAGCACATTTCTGACATTTTTGATGACAGGAATTTCTACCTGGGCATCATGGTGGTGCCTGTTTTCTGGCTGATATTGTATGCTATTACAGGTACTTACAGCGTAAAGAGGATCTACCGCAAATCAAGGCTGCGGGAGCTGAGCCAGACCTCTTTCCTTTCGCTTCTGGGGGTAATCATCATCTTTTTTGCCCTGATCCTTGATGATATGATCGTAACCTATAAATCCTATTATCAATTATTTGCCATTCTCTACCTGTTTCATTTCGGAATTACTTACCTGTTCAGGCTCATCATTACTACCGGTACTGTCAGGAAAATACACCGGAAAAAGCTGGGGTTTAAAACGATCATTGTAGGTAGCAATGGGAATGCCGTGAAAATTTATGAAGAGATGGAAAGGCAGGAGGTTCATTCCGGGAATATATTTATCGGTTTCGTGAATGTAGAAGATTATGAAAGCTTCAAAGTAGCGAAATACCTGCCGCATTTGGGAGGCTACCAGGATCTGATAAAAATTATTGACGAGCAACAAGTGGAGGAGGTGATCCTGGCCATTGAGCGATCGGAAAGGGAAACCATTAAAAAGATATTAACCTTGCTCGAGGAGACCGATGTGGTGATCAAAGTTATTCCCGACATGCAGGATTACCTGATGGGAATGGTAAAATTGTCATCCATCTGGCATTACCCGCTGATACAGATCTCGCAGGAGTTGATGCCGCCCTGGCAGCAATCGGTAAAGCGGATAATAGATATTTTGGCGGCCCTGGTGGCGCTTACCCTGTTATTCCCGGTATTCCTTTTTGTAGCCATTGGAGTTAAACTGGGCTCACGTGGTCCGATCATCTATTCTCAGGAAAGGGTTGGGGTCCATGGGAAAACATTTAAGATGCACAAATTCAGGTCGATGTACTCTGATGCGGAAAAATACGGACCACAGCTGGCCACCAAGGACGACCGCCGCATCACCAAATTCGGGAAATTTTTACGGAAAGTGCGTCTCGATGAAATCCCGCAGTTCTTCTCAGTGCTGGTGGGGGATATGTCATTGGTCGGTTACCGGCCCGAACGGCAATTTTATATCGATCAGATCGTAAAAGTTGCCCCTGAGTACAGGCTGTTGTTTAAGATCAAGCCGGGCATTACCTCCTGGGGCCAGGTGAAATACGGTTATGCCGAAAATGTGGATCAAATGGTTGAAAGGCTGAAGTACGATTTGCTTTACATCGAGAACATGTCGCTGGCCATGGACTTCAAGATCATGATCTATACCGTGCTGATCGTTATACAGGGAAGAGGGAAGTAACCCGGAAGTCCAGGCATCATAACTGCCCGTTTTCAATCATTTTTACAATAGTTTCTATATCCCGGTCTTCCCCCTCCGGGTCATATTTTACTTTTAGATTATAGGTAAACAGCCGGGCAATGGCCTGGTAAAAAACGGCCCGGAATTCTCCCCTGAGGTCGGTAACAAGCTGGTATGATGAGTTATCTGTTTCCCGGTCGACCAGTTTAAGCAATATTTTCCCCTGGGTAATGGTAAGCTTGCGAAGATCCTGCCCGTACTCGGCTTCCAGCTCATCTTCCACCTGCTTCATGATCTGCCTGCGTGCTTTTTGATCAGGGGCTTCCGCGAGAACATCCCCATACTCGATCAGCTTGATGCCTGCCAGGCGTGCGTATGGATAAGCGATCTTCACGTTCCGCATCAGCCGTGTCATCCTTCGTTCGCCCCTTTTATCCAGGTTCTGCCATGACAGGATTATGATCTCTTTCAGGTTTACAACCAATAGCGTATCACCCTCAACAATCTTTCCATGCGCTATAACAGGCGGTTCTTCCTGCGCAAACACGATGGATGAGAGCACCCCGAACAGTAATATGATCCAGGTTCTGATCAGCATAAGATATATACCAGGAGTTCAATAATTGTGCCAGCCGGGTACTCAGGCTACTTTCAGATGAGATAAATTGGATTTGCTGAATTTCTCCCCGGCGTATTTCCTGGTGACTTTCAATGTTTTAGTTTTATCACCGGAAGGTAGTTCGAACATAGCGTCGGTCAGGATCGCTTCGATGACGGATCTCAGGCCACGGGCACCCAGCTTGTGGTCAGTAGCTTTCTCCACGATGAAATCAAGTGCATCGTCATCAAATGTCAGCCGGATGCCATCCATTTTGAATAATTTGGTAAACTGTTTGACCAGGGCGTTCTTTGGCTCGGTGAGTATCCGTTTCAGGGCATCCGGGTCCAACGGGTTCAGGTATGTGAGTACCGGGAACCGGCCGACGATCTCGGGGATCATGCCAAATTTGCGTATATCGGCAGGGGAGATGTACTGTAACAGGTTCTCCTTGTCGACCGCACCCCGTTTATTCGATTGGTAACCGATCACATTGGCGCGGATCCGGGACGCGATGATCTTGTCGATGGAGTTGAAAGCCCCTCCGGATATAAACAGGATGTTCTGTGTGTTCAACTGGATGAATTTTTGCTCCGGGTGCTTTCGTCCGCCTTGCGGCGGGACGTTGATGATCGCTCCCTCCAGTAATTTTAGCAAAGCCTGTTGTACGCCTTCTCCCGAAACATCCCGCGTAATCGAAGGGTTATCCCCTTTCCGGGTGATCTTATCGATCTCGTCGATAAAGACGATCCCGCGTTCGGCAGCAGCCACATCGAAATCGGCGGCTTGCAGCAGACGGGCCAGGATGCTCTCCACATCTTCTCCCACATATCCGGCTTCGGTCAAAACAGTGGCGTCGGCAATGGCAAACGGCACCTTGAGCATGCGGGCTATCGTTCTGGCCAGCAGTGTCTTACCCGTACCTGTCTCCCCGGCGATCATGATGTTCGATTTTTCAATCTCAATGCCATCGTCATCCATGGGTTGGGTGATCCGCTTATAGTGATTGTAAACTGCCACGGAAAGCACCCGCTTGGCGTCTTCCTGTCCAATGACGTACTGATCGAGATATTCCTTGATCTCGGATGGTAATTTCAGCTCTATTTCGGGAAGCAGGTCGCTCTTTTGATGAACAAACTCCTCGGTAAGGATCGTCTGTGCCTGGGCGATGCAGGCATCGCAGATGTGGGCGTCGATGCCGGCGATGAGAATGTTGACCTCCGACCGGTCCCGGCCGCAAAATGAGCACTTCTGACTGTCCCTGGCCATGTTATTAAGGTTTTAGCTTGGTTTTTGCCAGCACCTCGTCGATCATCCCGTAATCGCGGGCCTCTTCGGCCGTCATCCAGAAATCACGGTCGGCATCCTTCCATATCTTCTTGTAATCCTGACCCGAATGCAGCGCGATGATCTCATACAGCTCCTTTTTGATCTTCTGGATCTCCTTGGCCGTGATCTCGATATCGGAAGCCTGCCCCTGCGCCCCGCCCATCGGCTGGTGGATCAGGATGCGGGAATGTTTCAGGGCAGTTCTTTTCCCGTTACTGCCGGCGCACAGCAGCACGGCCCCCATCGAAGCGGCCACACCAGTGCATATCGTCGCCACATCAGGGGCAATGTACTGCATCGTGTCGTAAATGCCCAGTCCGGAATAAACCATCCCCCCGGGCGTGTTCAGGTATATCTGGATGTCTTTCGAAGAATCTACCGACTCCAGAAACAATAACTGGGCCTGGATGATGTTGGCCACGTAATCGTCGATCGGAACGCCCAGGAAGATGATGCGGTCCATCATCAAACGGCTGAATACGTCCATGGTGGCAATGTTCAGCTGGCGCTCCTCGATGATGGTGGGGGATATGTAATTCCCTGCTATGGAAGTGTACCTGTCAACAGTTAATCCATTCAGGCCCATATGCTTAACTGCATACTTGCGAAATTCATTTTCTTTCATACTACGCTCTCTTTTGTGTAACGAGGTTAACAAATTCATCATACGGAATATCCTTGTGCTCAAGTTTCAGTTTATCCCTGAAAAGATCAAGCAGTTTCTTTTCGAAAAGCTGGTCGTGCAACCGGCTGGACTCTTCTTTGTTGCTGAGCACCGAGTTAACGATCTGATCCAGCCTTTCAGTGTGTTCCGGCGATTCTTCCTGGCCGGCCATGTGACCGGTGAAATAGGCTTTTACTACGTTCCGCATCTCTTCTTCCTTAACAGTAAGGTCGTATTCTTTTACGATCCGTGACTCGATAAGTTGCCATTTGATCGACCGGGAGAAGTTTTCTAATTGTTTTTCAAGCTCTTCCTCGCTCTTTTCCTCCTCATTGTTCTGGATGAGCAGTTTCCGGATGAAATCGCCGGGCAACTCGACAGGGGTGTTTTCTACCAGTTTTTCAATGGCATCGTTGAGGAAATACCGCTCGCTTTCTTTCACCAGTGATGTTTCGATCGACTCCCGCACTTTCTCTCTGAAAGCAGCCTCATCACTGATCTCTTCCCCCGGGAATACCTGTTTGAAAAATTCTTCATTCATTTCAGGCAGATCGTCGATGTCTAATTCTTTTTCAGCCAGCTCATGATCCTTTGCATCGCTTCCTTCAGCCTCTTCATCAACCGCTTTTTCGGCATTTGCCTGCTCTGTCATGTGCTTGTGATAACGCTTGCGCAGGTCGGTCACGTATTCATCGACCATCTTATCGGTGGCCTTGATTTTGAAATAATCGACGGATGTTTTATCGGAAACTTCCGGGGCACATTCCGGGGCGATGCCGATGTTAAAGAAAAAATCAAATTCCGACTGGTTATCCAGGTCGATATTGGCCGAACGTTCGGTATCCGGCAACGGGTTACCGATCAGCCGGAGCTGGTTTTCCTCGACATAGTCCTGCAGTTTATGGCTGATCAGGTGGTTGATCTCATCGAGCAGCACCCCTTTCCGGTACATTTTGGAGATCATGCCGAACGGCACTTTCCCGGGCCGGAATCCGGGCATGGTGGCTTTCCGCTGGTAATCCTTCAGCGTTTTATTCACTTTTTCATCATAATCCTCCCGGCCAACGGTAATTTTGATCGTAGCTGTCAGGTTCCCTGTTTCTTCTTTTTCGATGTGCATGCTTGTGCTTGCTTAGCAGTTAATTCTATTAAGTACCGTGCGGATGAAGGGACTCGAACCCCCACGCCTTTCGGCACCAGATCCTAAGTCTGGCGCGGCTACCAGTTACGCCACATCCGCTACGTGCACCGTTCTTTTCGGCCTGCAAATATACGAATTTTAAGCTCTGCAACGTTGTTTTATGATTGGCCCTTCCCCAATCTACAGGGTAATATCTTCTTATTTATAATTATTTAAAATTATTTGTCAGTATATACATAACCTTTTAAAAATAAATACAATAAATAACAAATATTACAATATTTTTTAAATATTAAATCTTTGATAAACTGAAAAGCCTAAATTTGACGTTTACTAATTCAATTCTAAAAAGGTATTATCAGGAATAGGGTAAATCAATGTATTTTTCAAGGAAGATAATACTGCGATGCATCGGGCTCATTTTATTTCTATCTCTTACAATTCTGATAAGGGCACAGGAAATGTGGGGCATCACGACCAGCAATTTTGCCGGTTCGAATGGTACCCTGATCAATCCCACGGCCATTATCACGTCCAAGCTTTATCTTGATATTAACCTGGGTACGGTTGATTTCTTTTTCAATAACAATTACGCGTATATACACAAGGAAGATCGTTCATTGTTTAAATACCTGAGCCGCAACCCGCAGTTTCCCAGTTACGGTGAAGATGATATGCCATTTGATCATTACCAGGAAAAGAATTATAAAATGCTATATTCCAGCCAGTTACTGAAAGGCCCTTCTTTTATGCTGGCACGAGGAAGACATGCCATTGCCCTGCATACCGGGATGCGGGCCCTATCTTCCGGATTCAGGCTTCCTTATCACGTCCTCAACTTTGGCTATTACGGACTGGATTATACACCGCAACATAACATTGAGTACAACGACAACAACGCCACTGCCGCTTCTTTGGTGACCGGTGAGATAGGTATCACTTATGCTTATGCTTTTCGCAAATTTGGCATGGAGGACTGGTCGGCAGGGATTACCGTTAAAAGACATTTCTCGATGGCCGGCGGTTATATGAGCGCCGGTAACATGAATTACGTCATGGTGAACGACTCCACCATTAACATCAAAAACCTGGACGCCGAATTCGGCTACTCTTTCCCGATGAATTACGACAATAATGATTTTCCGTATGAACCATGGATCAATGGGGGGGGATTTTCTGCTGATATTGGCGTCACTTTCCAGTACAAATTGCTTAGTTATCAGAAAAAGAGGATCACCCGCTTCTGTTCCCAGCGATACGTCGACTACATCTATAGAGTCGGTATTTCCCTCATTGACCTGGGATATGTGAATTTTAGCAACAATGCCCGGCTTCATGTTTATGATAATGTCAGCCGGTACTGGATCAATGTCGATACATTAAGCTATGACAACCTGAACCAGATAATGGGCAATTTCAGCCAGGTATTTTATAACGATCCGGATGAGTCACTGAAGGACGACAGGATCAGGGTTTATCTGCCCACTGCAATCAGCATACAGGGTGACTATAAGATATACCGTAACTGGTATGCGGGAGGTGTATTCATTTATCCCGTCAGGCTTGGAAAAGCTTACATTCACCGCCCGGCACAGATCACCGTAGTGCCGCGTTATGAAACGCCCCTCCTGGAATTTGCGCTGCCCGTTTCTCTTTATGAATGGCGTTATCCCAGAGCGGGATTTTCGGTCCGCTATCAGTTCCTGACCGTCGGAACGGATGACCTGGCCGGACTATTCGGGCTCAGCGATTTCACCGGGCTCGATTTCTATGTATCGGTAAAGGTTAATTTCAGGAAAGGCCAGTGTGGGAGGGCGCGCCGCTTTGTACCCTGTGAAAATTTTGAATACGGGATCAGAAAAAGATGATAAACATCCGCTTGTTGATATCTGTAACTCTGGCCCTATTGTTTTTTACCGGTTCATTGTTGCAAGGGCAGCATACCGTGGGTTTAGTATCGGGCAATTATGCCGGTTCTGCCGGAACAGTCATCAATCCTTCCTCTATCGCCAACAGCTGGCTGAAGGCCGACATCAGCCTCTTTTCGGCCAGTGGGTTTGTCGAGAATAATTATTTCTATCTACCTGCACCTGAAGGCACCATCAGGAATATCATCACCGGTGAATACACCTTTCCATTCATTTCAAAACCCTATGGAAAAGGCCAGCGAAGCGTCCGTGCGTATTATAATGACCAGTCTCAGAAAAACATCTTCGTTCAATCCAGGGTAACCGGGCCCTCGGCCATGTTTTCCTGGCGCGATCATGTTTTTGCCGTCAGGATAGGGTCCCGTGCGGTATCTTCTACAAGGCGGGTGCCATATGATGTAGCCAATTTCTCTTATTATGGCATGGACTTCAAGCCACAGCATAATATTTACTACGTGAGGCAGAATTACAACATGGCATCGATGGCCTGGTATGAACTGAACCTGAGCTATGCCACCGTACTGAAACGCTCTCACACCAACCACTGGTCGGCCGGTATCACCATCGGGCCGGCCCTTGGATACAGCGGGGCCTATATCACAAGCTATGATACAAGATATATTGTTTATAACGACAGCATTCTGAATGTTGAATTGCTCGACGCCGAGCTGGGATTGTCCCTGCCGTTTGACTATGAGAAAGATGTGGCTGACTGGCTGAGCCCGATGGTGCGCGGCCTGGGGTGGGGGATGGATATCGGGATTACGTGGCAATACCGCGACAGGTCCTACCAGAAAAAATATCCCGGGAATTTTTACATCAAACGATTCGACGATTACAAATTTAAAATAGGTGTTTCTATTGTTGATATTGGCTGGATCCGGTTTACAAGAAATGCAGAGCAACATGCTTATGACAATGTCAGCAATAACCGGATCAACACCAATGAAATGGAATACGATAACATCCGGGATGAACTGGATTATACCAGCGAGTTGTTTTACGGATCGCCCGATGCCTCCCTTCGCGCCCGCCAATTCAGCATATATCTCCCGACAGCTTTCAGCGTTCAGATGGATTATCGTGCCTATGAAAATGTTTTTGTCAATGCCATACTGATGGTCCCCGCCTGGTTTATCGATCCCATTATCGAGCGCCCGGTTGTGCTGGCGGTCACCCCCCGCTTCGAATCCGAATTTTTTGAGATCAACATCCCGCTGGTGCTGTATGACTACCGGTATCCGCGCATAGGGGTCGCCGTTCGCCTGGCCGGTTTGACAGTCGGTTCCGACAACCTGGCCGGTTTTTTGAGGGGAAAGGACATCACCGGGGTTGATTTTTATATTTCCTACAAGGTCAATTTGCGCAACGACGGCAAGCACCCCTATACCTCCAAAGGCGCCTGCTTCAACAACTGGCGGCTTGACTTGCAAAAATACTGGAAATAGGACGATTTTCAGCCAAATAATAAATCATGCATCCCGGCATCTAAAATAATTTTTTGTATTTTTGCCGTCGCATTTTTCAACCTGGTGCGCGTAGCTCAGTTGGTTAGAGCGTCGGATTGTGGTTCCGAAGGTCGGGGGTTCGAGCCCCCTCGTGCACCCCAAACAAGGCAAGCTGTCAGCAATGGCAGCTTTTTTTATGTTTCCATCTTTGTAATCCCTTATATTACTGACCATTAGAGAGATGAAAACATTTTTGGGAGGGTTCTATAAGCATGATTTTCCCTTGGTCCCTAATGCAAAATTAGATTAGTCTATTGATGGGATTAGATTTGGTGTATTATAGTAATAATGTATTAGTTATTGTAATCTTATAACTGGTTCGATGAAATTTGTAGGAGGATAAATAAACAGTTTGATTTTTAACCCCTGTCCGGTCTCGAAAAATCTTTACCTTTCTCCTGCGAATTCTGTCATTAAGTGATCAATTGAATAGAACAAAGGAAACCATACAAAAAAGTGTCCCTCCACCTTTGGACCATTTATATGTTTTTTTGCTAACTTTACCGTTGCGCTGATATCCAGATAATAATTTTATGTTAAAAACTATTCCAATAGTTATATCGTACCTGGCGTTCCTCTGCATTAACCTTACTGCTCAGGTAATTTCTATTCCGGCTGACTACGCAACCATCCAGGAAGGGATCAATGCCGCTGCTGAAGGCGATACAGTGATGGTGTCTCCAGGAACTTATATTGAGAATGTTGAGCTTGATGGGAAGAATGTAACCCTTGCATCTCTCTTTCTTATTACAGGTGATACTTCCTATATTTCCTCAACAATAATCGACGGTGGATTTAATGGGACTGTTTTAACGGTGGGTAACGGTATCGATTCAACTACTCTGATTAAGGGATTTACCATAACTAATGGAACGGGACAATATCAGGGAGGAGGGATCTATATCTTTTATTCAAGCCCGGTTTTTGATCACCTCAGGATAGTGGGAAACAATGCGTCTGACGGTGGGGGAGTATTTATACTTAACGACTGCGCATCTGTATTCCGTCATTGTTTGATCAAGGGAAATACAGCCAGTAACAGTGGTGGTGGAATGTGTATTTTCCCCTCCTCCAATAATGATTCATGCAAGCTGATTGATTTGCTGATTGCCGACAATAGCGCTGATTATGGTGGAGGAGTGATGAATTTCTCAGCACCTATCCTCAAAAGGGTTAAAATTCGAAACAATAGTGCACATTTTGGTGGAGGAATGTGTAATTATGGGAACGCTCTATTTGATTCTGTCGACCGTTGTAGTATCTATCTGAATTCAGCAGGTGTCGGATCTGAACTATGGGCAGATGATAGTTGGGGAAATACGGCCCATATTGTTCTGGATACGTTTACAGTATTAATCCCTACAGAGTTTCATGCTCATAATTTGGGGTTGTTTTCATTTGATATTTTGAACGGTAAATTCAACCAGGCTGAAGCTGACTTATATGTATCCCCCAATGGCTCTGATGAAAACTCCGGCCTTAATGCGGATGATCCGCTAAAAACAATAAATCATGCCCTTACTATTATTCAGCCGGATACTTCGTTACAAAGACAAATCAATCTTCTTGCTGGAACCTATTGTCCGACCACCAATGGTGAATTCTTCCCCGTTAACCTGATCGACCGAATTGATATTTCTGGCGTTGCAGATAGCCTTGTGGTTCTCAATGCCGACAGTGCTTCACGGGTTATGCATCTTTATGGTAATGGAAATAACTCCGTTTCAGGGATTACAATTACCGGAGGATTTCATGATAGTGGAGCTGGCATCTTAATATCAAATTCCTCACCTTCGCTTGAATTTCTTACTATTTCAGGCAACGTCTCTACAGGTAATGGAGGAGGAATTTCGGTCCTGCAGGCTGGATCAAACCCGTCTATTAATCAAGTGATTATCGACAGTAATTCTGCAATAAATGGAGGGGGCATTTATAATAATGGCAACCTTGAAATGCTAAATTCCTCAGTTATTAATAACATAAGCAGTGAATCAGGGGGAGGTATTTACTGCGGAGATTCAGCCTTTATAGTTAATACGGTCATAACAGGGAATGAGGCCGAAGATGGTGCCGGTTTTTATTTTGAAGCATATAGTTATGCGGATCTTGATTCTGTTTCTATAAAATACAATCATGGGTCTAAGAAAGGTGGGGGAATATACTGTGGTGAATATTCCTTGACCATTATTCAGAATACCTGCATTTCGGACAATTACTCGGGGGTGCAAGGCGGAGGGATGTATTGCCAGGATTCTTCCCTACAAGAAATGAAATCAACGCTTATCTCTTTTAATCATGCTGAACTGAATGGTGGCGGAATTTTTAACCCCTCTCCCAACACTATTTTCGATAGCCTGGATCGATGTAATATTTTTCTTAATAATGCCACATTTGGCAATGATCTCTTCGGTAATAACCCTTCTGCCAGGATTATAGTGGATACCTTTACGGTTTATTATCCCACAGAGTTTCATGCTTGTAATAGGGCTAATTTTATATTTGATATATTGGCAGGAAAAATAGAACAAGTAAATGCGGACCTCTATATTGCGCCCACCGGTGATGACAACAATTCAGGCGCAACCCCAGGCGATCCATTGAAAACAATACACCGGGCTTATTTAAAACTTGATGTTGATCAGGATCACCCCCATACGATCCATCTTGCCAATGGTACGTATAGTGCATCAGCTACAGGGGAGACATTTCCCATCCATATGGTAAATTTCAGCAGTTTATCGGGTGATGGACAGTTGGCTACAATTCTGGATGCCGAATCAGAAAACAGGGTGATTTACTTGAATAATGATTCGATTCCGTATATCAGAAACCTGACGATTAGAAATGGAAATTCAAGTTCCGGAGTGGGAGGTGGGATCTATTGTAGTGAGTCAGAGGTAGCATTTAACAATGTTACTATTGAAGAATGTGAAGCATATTATGCAGGAGGAGGGATATATGTTGGATCCAATAGTAAATTAAGCGTTATCAATTCTGTTATTAGAAATAATCTTGCCGAAAAAGGGGGGGGCATATCCTTTAACACTTTTTCGAATTCAATTATTAAAAATTCAGTCATAGAATCTAACTCGGCCGATCTGGGGGGTGGTATCTTTACATATGCAGGTCTTCAATTCGATCATGTTGATTTTAAATATAACAACGCAATTAATGGCGGGGCCCTTGCCCTGTCTGGAATCGATTCTACACAGGCCGTTCATCTTGAAAATTCCAGATTCATCGCAAACAGCGCTGAACAGCGTGGTGGAGGATTGTATTCCATTCACTGCTCTGACCTCTCTGTCATTAATTGTGCAATAGATTCAAATACAGCCGCGCAAGCTGCCGGTTTTTATATTGAAAATTCAACGACTGCAATAAAAAGCTCCCTTGTTACAAATAATATTGCCTACTCACAATGGGGCGGTGGCGTGTTTTATAATGATTACAATGTCAGCGAATCTCCCAATGCAGATCTTTATAATGTCACATTTGCAAATAATTCAAATATTGGCTTATTTGGCTTTAGGACTGGTATCAGATTGGTTAATAGTATATTCTGGAATAATTCCGGACCTGCACAGATCCAACTGAACTTGAGCGCCAATGACAATGATACATTATGGGTGGAGTACTCCGACATCCAGGATGGAGAGGAGGGTCTTTTGCTAAATGGTCCTGTTCACCTGATTTGGAATCCAAATAACCTCAGCCAGGATCCTCTTTTTAACTTCTCCGGAGACCATCCTTTTTCACTTGAGGATGGCTCGCCCTGTATCGATACCGGCACACCGGATACCGCAGGGCTGGTCTTGCCAGATAATGATATCCTGGGAAATACCCGTGTGTGGGATGGTGTTGGCAACGGTGAGTATATTATTGATATGGGGCCCTATGAGTTTGGAGCACCTGTAAATGTAACGGATAAATTCTCTCAAGATTATTATGATACAAACGATTTTCATATCTATCCAAATCCGGCAAAACACTTAACAAAGATTGAGTTAGAAATAAATGAAGCAGGATTATACAATATAGCGATGTATTCCATGACAGGGCAAAGGCTAATCAAAACTCAGGAAATACATTACACCCCAGGTGCTTATAATATTCATCAGGATGTTTCCATTTTACCCAATGGAATATATTGCCTAATGCTTCAAAGAAATGGAGCTGTAATTTCTTCAACAAAACTTATTAAATCTGGCGAGTAGGTTTTTATGATTTGGCATTAAAGGCAGAATTAAATTGAATTATATCTTTTGCATTCTAATAATTAGCTTTTTAGTCACCCTTTCCTTAAGTGGGTTAAAGCCTGTCCCGAGAACTCGGGTGGCAGGGGACAGGGGCTAAAAAGTTTCGATATTCCCACTATAAGGGACCCTGAAGAAGTAAAAACACTTCTACCCGCTGATCTATTTCACCGGCAAAGGCTGTCCTTCAATCCAGGGAGCGCCGGCTTCAACCAGCGCCTTTTCCAGGGAAGGGATGCGCTGATCGCTTATCAACATCATCTTTTCGCGAACATCCCGGTAGGCATTCCTGGCCAGCTCAAGGTTTTGCTTTTGGGTGACCGTGGGCCCGTATAACGGACTGGCAAACCCCTGGGCGGCAACACGCAGGCGGCTCCTCACCGTTGGCGGGGATGATTCCCCGACCTCCTGCCTGGAACGGTTCCCGTTGAGATGCTCATCAAGTGCCAGCAACTCCTGGTTCAGGTCATGAAGTTGTGATTCAAGCTCTCCCGGGACGATGGCTGTCATGGATAACGCCACCCGCATGGCGCTGACCCTTTTTGTGGCATGACCCATCGTGATGGTCAACGCCCTGACAGCCTGCTCCATTTGTTCAACTTCTTTGTTGTATTCCGTTATTTCTTCCCGGGAGGACCCTTTCAACGCGCTTTCCCGGAGCTGTTTCACTTCGAAACTTACCGGGCCGGAGAGATGGGTGACTTTCCCGTCTATTTCTTTCGAAAGATCAGCCAGATAGGTCCCCGGAGGCATCAGAATGCCGGAACGTTCACCAGTGGTTGGATAGGTCGTGTTCAGGTCGATGGCGTCATTCGGACTGGCCCTGAAATCCCATGCTATGCGGTGGAATCCCTTCGTTGCGGGGCCTTTCAACTTCCTGACCACATTTCCTTCCATGTCCTTCACCGTCAGCCAGATACCTGCCGGTTCCTGCCGTCGCTCGGCTTCCACCTCGTCCCAACCGGGGAACGGGATGTCCTTATTCTCTTTGTCCAGTTTTTTTTCCTTCTCTTTACGGTCTTGTTTCCTGGATTGATAGGTTTCCTTGAGGTAGTAGGTCAAAACGGCTCCATGGGGAGGGTTTGGGGCCGTGAACATGCCATCTCCCTGCGATCCTTTCTCGCCCCCGCCAAGCAGGGTGCGTTGCTGATACCACCAGGCATCCCTGGGAGGGAATAATATCGCCTCTTCTTTCAGTTTGTCTTCTGACAAGTGTCTCAACGGGCTGTAATCATCCAGGATGTAGAAACTTCTGCCGAATGACGCCCCCACCAGGTCGTTTTCTCTCCTTTGTATCGCCAGGTCGCGGAAGGAGATGGTCGGCACGCCGCTTTTCAGCTGAACCCATTTTTTCCCGGCATCCAGGGTGAAATAAATGCCAATTTCAGTGGCCAGGAAGAAAAGGTCCTTCCGTACATGGTCCTGTACGATCCTCCACAGCAAGGTCCTCCCCGGGAGGTCCCCTCTCATCGACACCCAGGTTTCACCCATGTTGGCGCTTTTCAAGATATAGGGCTCCAGGTCTCCGAATTTATGGTTGTCCAGCACAACGTATACCGTTCCGGCGTCAAAAAGGTCGGCCTTGATGTCGTTGACAAACGCCGTTGCCGGAACGCCGGGCAGCCTGCTGACTTCGATTTTTGTCCACGTCTGCCCGCCATCCTTGGTTACCTGGATCAGCCCGTCATCGGTCCCGGCGTAGATCAGTCCGGGTTGCAGGGGTGATTCGGCCAGTGAGGTGATGGAATTGTAGTCCGACATGGCCACCATATCCCACGGGGAATCCCAGCTCCAGGTCTTTCCCATGATGGGCATTTCGATGCGTTCCTGGTTCCTGGTGAGATCGGGTGAAATGGCCGTCCAGCTGTCGCCCCGGTTGTCGGAACGCCAGACGCGCTGCGAAGCGAAGAATATCGTGGTAGGGGAGTGGGGGCTGACCAGGATGGGGGCGTCCCAGTTAAACCGCTCAGCGCCGGCGCCTTCTTCCGGCTGGGGTTTGATGTGTACGATCTCACCGGTTGTGCGGTCGATGCGGACCAGGTTGCCCTGCTGCCATTCGGCATAGATGATGTCAGGATTCCCGGGTTCTGTCGCAGGCTGGTGCCCATCGGCATAGAGCACGATAGACCAGTCGGAATTCCGGATACCGTGGACATTGTCCGTCCGCGAGGGGCCGCCCTGGGTGCCGTTATCCTGCGTGCCGCCGTACACATTATAAAAAGGTTCGGCGTCGTCTACGGCAACTTTATAGAACTGGGTTAATGGAAGATTATCGATGAACCGCCAGGTTTCCGCCAGGTCAAAACTTTCATAGATCCCCCCGTCAGTGCCGATTAGCAAATAATCCGGGTCATCCGCCCGGAAGGCGATGGAATGGTTGTCCGGATGCTTATTGTCTTCCTTCATTCTCCTGAAATTTTTCCCGCCGTCGTCCGATACCTGGATGCGCCAGTCCATCAGGTAGATCCGGTCGAACTCGTGCGGGCAGGCGTAAAGCTCCTGGTAATAATGGGGCCCGGTGGCGCCTGAAACGGTATTCGACATTTCCTTCCACGATGCGCCCCGGTCCTCCGAGCGGTACACGCCGCCCGTTCTCCGGTCCAGTTCAATGGCCGCATACACCACATCCGGCTTCTGGAATGAAATGGCCAGGCCGATCTTGCCCATATGGGATGAGGGCAATCCGTTCTCCAGCTTTGTCCAGGTCTCGCCGCCATCATAAGAGCGGTGAATTCCCGATCCCGGTCCGCCAGCCATGTAGGCCGCCACATTCCTGTGCCTTTGCCATGTCGCGGCATACAGCACGTCCGGGTCGCGGGGATCCATCACGATGTCGGTAGCCCCGACCCATTCGTCATCCCCGAGGACCTTAACCCAGTTTTTTCCTCCGTCCGTTGTTTTGTATAAACCCCGCTCGCCGCCCTTGTTCCACAAAGGCCCCTGGGCGGCCACCCACAGCACATCGGGGTTATCCGGATGGATCAGGATGCGGGAAATGTGCCGGGTTTCCTTCAGGCCCATGTTCTTCCAGGTATTACCACCGTCTTCGCTGCGGTAAATGCCATCGCCGTAAGCCACATGCCTTCCCCCGACATTTTCTCCGGTACCGGCCCAGATCACATGGTGGTTTTTCGGGTCGATGGCCAGGCAGCCCATGGAGTACGATGGCTGCGAATCAAAGACAGGGGTCCATGTAGTTCCGGCATTGGTGGTTTTCCACACCCCGCCCGAACCCACGGCGACATACCAGGTCGAAGGCTTTTCCGGGTGAACGACGATATCCGCGATCCTGCCCGACATGAACGCAGGCCCGATGCTTCGGAATGATAACCCTGAAAAAGTTTCGGACGATAACAAATCATCCTTTTCACTTTTGGCTTCTTTCTGGCCGGAAACGCTTGCAACTATAAAAAGCAAAGCAATAAGCATTGTGAGATAAACAGGAACGGTGTTTTTCATTTGCAGAGATTTTATTGATACACAAACTATAATTAACGATTAAGATATTTTCGGAATGCCTGTTTCGCAATGTTAAACGAGGTTTTGGTATCACTGGCAGTTTGCAAAAACTGTTTGAGTGCATTTATAACTTTTATCTGGTAGTTTTTTAAATACATATTATTTCTTTTCTCCGATTTTCTTTAATTCTTGCTCGATCTTTTTCATGGCTTCCATATCAGCTGAAGCTATTTGTTTTTTTGCAAATTTCTCATATTCCTTTTCAGCAAGTTCCACTGCCAGTTGATGAGAGATTTTACCGGTATCCAGTAATATCTGTTTTTCATTCAAAGTCAGAAAATCATGCAGTTTCTTTGCCCAATCAGCCATGTACATGGGTTTGCGGTTTCGCGCCTGCAGTTCGGCAAAGCTGAGGTACTGGTCAACAATCAGGTTTAATTCTGTTAATTCATCTTTATTTAAATAATTTTTTGCAACTGCTATGTCAGATTTCCTGATTTTCCCCTTTGGGCTATTTTTCCATGATGTCAAGCCCATGTTAGGATCATCTGCGTTTGCCCTATTGTAAATTACTTCGGCAGCCGTTTGCCCGTGAATAGCCCAGTGCATTTTGTTTTGCACCGAAGCAAAAAACAGCTGTGCTTGTCCGCTGTCGGGCGAATAATCTATACTTGTTGCATAAATATCTTTGATTTTTGCATAGAAAATTTTCTCCGAACTACGGATATCCCTTATTCTCTCAAGCAGTTCTTCAAAATAGTGATTGGTGTGTCCGATTTCTTTTAACCGGTCATCGTTCAGCACAAAACCTTTAATTAAAAACTCTTTGAGTTGTTGGGTCGCCCAAATCCTGAACTGTGTCCCACAGTGTGATTTTACCCTGTACCCAACCGAAATTATTACATCAAGGTTGTAATAATTGGTTTTGTAATTTTTACCATCTGTTGCAGTTGTCAAGTATTCCTTGACAACTGAACCTTCATCCAGTTCGCCTTCCTGAAAAATGTTCCGTATGTGCAGGCTGATGTTTTGCTTTGTAGTTTGAAACAATTCAAGCATTTGCGCCTGGGTGAGCCAAACACTATCATTTTTCAGCCTGACTTCAACCTTTGTTTGTCCGTCTTCGGTTGTATACAACAATATTTCTTCTTGTTCCTTCATTCTATCGTTTTGTTGACGTCAACAAAATGTTTAATTACCTCCTTTGAAACAAATTGTAGGGAATACCAACGTATTCAATTTGATCGTCGGTTAAATATTCTTCATCCAATGTATGAAACGGAAAAGCCAAATGGTGGTTCCAGATTATGTTTTTTCCTTTCTTTTTTTCCTTCGCCGAAGCAACTTTGCCCGTTTTATATTATCGTATTTAGACATCTTTCTGTTTTTTATATTTCAATTGTTTCTCAGCTACTTTTAGTGCTTCAAGCCCAAAATCTTCGTCTTCCAATTCGTAAAGTACTTTTTCACTTTAAAAGTCAATAATCAGTTTGTCAGAGTTTGCTTTATAAAGTTCAGCCAATTTCAAAACCAATTCTTTTGAGAATTTTCTCTCTCCGCGTTCCATCTTACTTAAAATAGCCACGTCAATATCAACCTTCATGGCAACTTTTCGCAAGGATAATCCTTCTTGCTCTCTCAATCCTCTGAGTTTTTGTCCCAGTGTTGACATTTCATGTATTGACTTATTCTGTCAAAGATAATAAACAAAATGTCTGCTGAATTTATGATAATTCGATAATTTATCAACCGTCTATTATCAACGGGCAAGTTAATAATGAGATAAAGCGATCAAAAATAATGCAAAGGTCAACCATACAAATATGGACATCATCTTGCATGCACTCACAAAGCAAGCGCCCCAAACAAGCCGGGTATTGTGAATTTTCTTACTTTTGCAACGTTTTTATGCAAGCAAATTAATTTTATGTTCGAAGGATTATCTGATAAACTCGAAAGATCGTTCAAGATACTCAAGGGCCAGGGGCATATCACCGAGATCAACGTGCCCGAGACCCTCAAGGAAGTCAGAAAGGCTTTGCTGGACGCCGACGTCAGCTTCAAGATCGCCAAGGACTTCACCGACCAGGTGAAAC
>JAWOHY010000005.1:0-5095 GCA_046484945.1 Bacteroidales bacterium | reverse complement strand
AAAAATGGCCGCGGAGCTAAACGTGCCAGGTTTTCAAACGCCCCGCGGCCTGTCATGGAAAAAGAGGCCCATAAACCCAACCATCTATTAATCCGGTTTTTTTGAAAATATACCCGGTCAAAATGAAAAAATTTTCAATTATTTTTTAAAAAGCTTTGTATCAGCTATTTAAAATGAAGATAAAAAATGATGTTCTGCTTTTTATAATCGGATTTTTTTTACATTCACCGAAAATCCCTTCCCATGACCCCCCATAAACCAGATGTTCCTGTCGTTCCAGGTGATAAAAAGGTCATCCGGGGCTGGGTGATGTACGACTGGGCCAATTCAGTGTACCAGCTTACGATTACTTCCGCCATCTTCCCCATCTATTTCAATACGATGACGAGGAATGACGATAATGAGATCGTATTCTTTTTTGGTGCCAGTGTCGAGAATACCGTGCTGTATTCATGGGCGATTGCATCGGCCTACCTGCTGATCGCTGTCCTGTCGCCCCTGCTCTCCTCCATTGCCGACTACACTGGCAGAAGGAAAGCATTCATGAAATTCTTTACCTGGGTCGGTGCGCTGGGTTGCGGCACGCTTTTTTTCTTCACTGAAAATACGGTGGAATTGGGTGTGATCGCTTTCAGCCTGGGTACCTTCGGTTATGCCGGCAGCATCGTTTTTTATAATTCTTTTCTACCGGTTATTGCCCAGCCCGAAGATCAAGACCGGATCAGCGCCCGGGGGTATTCCATGGGCTATCTCGGCGGCGTGATCCTTCTTCTGTTCAACCTGCTGATGATCATGCAACCGCAGCTCTTCGGCATGTCACCCGGCTCAAGCCTCCCGGCCAGGATATCCTTCCTGACCGTCTTCCTCTGGTGGATCGGCTTCGCACAGATCACTTTCAGAAGACTTCCCAAATATACTTATGGAAAAAACAGGATCACAGAAAGGGCTATCTTCAAGGGCTACGCTGAGTTAAAGGTCGTATTCCGGCAGATTAAAAAATCCCGCAGCCTCTACCGGTACCTGTTCGGTTACTTCTTTTTTATGATGGGACTGCTTACCGTTATGTTTATGGCTGCTTCGTTTGGGGAAAAAGAAGTCGGGTTGAAAGAAGGTGTCCTGATCCCCACCGTACTGGTCATCCAGCTGGTGGGAATGTTCGGCGCATGGTTTTTTGCCCGGCTTTCCGGGAAGATCGGGAATATAAAAGCACTGAGCATTTCGCTGTTGATCTGGATATTTATCTGCTTTGGAGCTTACTATATTTCGGGCGCCAGGGACTTTGTCATCGCCGCCTTTTTCATCGGTATCGTCATGGGAGGAACACAGTCGCTGGCCCGCTCCACCTACTCCAAAATGCTTCCCGAAACAACCGACCACACATCATTTTTCAGCTTTTTCGACGTAATGGAAAAGCTGGCCACTGCCGGCGGGACCTTCAGTTTCGGCATTATCGAGGCCATTACCGGCAGCATGCGCTACAGCGTGGTCGCCATTGCTGTATTCTTCTTCATCGGCCTCCTATTTATCATATTGGTTCCGAAAAAGGTATCATAACTGCCGGGATTGGATAATATTGAACCCGAACACTGATTTTTAGTATCTTTATGCCGGAAAATTAATCCTACGAAATATGCCCCGGACATCCGGCCCGAATTATTACTTCTACCTGTATTTCCTCGTTTTTCTCGTATTCATTATCACTGTTAATCCTTTAACAGGTCAGATCGGAACAAACAGAACCTGGATGACGCTGACTTCCTCTGAACCTGCGGAGGCAGAGATCATTCTTCAGTATTCTGATATTGAAACTTCGCGGGTTGAATTCCAGGTAGGGGGATTCTGGAGAGAGCATATCAGGAATATGGAAGGCGTGGCGGAAGAAAAGATGTATCTCAGCAATTCCACGCCCATGCTGATAAAAGGCGCCCCCGACCTGGATAAGCTTACCATATCGCTGATCATACCTGACAGGTCGAAGATGCAGGTATTCATAATTGAAGAAGAATATGTGGATATCCCCGACATTCATATTATTCCGTCCAAAGGGAACCTCACCAGGGATATTAACCCGGCGGATGTCCCTTATGAATACGGCAGGGAATACCGGGCAGATGCATTTTTCCCCGGAGTGGCGGCGGAACTCCGAACACCGCATATTATCCGGGATGTCAGGGGCCAGGTTATGGTCATCTATCCTTTTCGTTATAACCCGGTGCAGAAAATTTTGCGTGTTTATACAAGGTTGGTGGTGGAAGTGAAGGCAGTCGGAGATGACGGGGAGAATCTCCTGACTGTAAGACGGGAGGACGTTAAGACTGTAAGAGCTTTTGAGGGAATATATGAGCGAAGATTTTTAAATTATAATGAATACAGAAGCGCTTCGCGGTATGTTCCGCTGGAAGAAGACGGCAATATGCTGGTCATTTCGTATGGCGCTTTTATGGCTGATATGCAGGATTTTGTCGACTGGAAGAATATGTCCGGGATCCCAACGGAGATCGTCGATGTCAGCAGTATCGGGACTACGGCCTCACAGATTAAAACGTATGTTGCCAATTATTATAATACCAGCGGTCTAACTTTTCTGCTCCTGGTGGGAGATGCTGCGCAGGTACCCACCTCTTCAACATCTGCCGGGGATTCGGATAATGATTACGGTTATATCGTGGGAAATGACCATTACCCTGATGTTTTCGTAGGCCGGTTCTCTGCTGAAAGCGTTTCTCATGTGCAGACCCAGGTCCTCCGTACGCTCAATTACGAGAAAATGCCTGACGCCGCACCGGGATATTATCAGCGGGCCATGTGCATCGCTTCTGCCGAAGGAACCGGTGATGACGAAGAATACGACTGGCAGCACCAGCGGAACATCCGGACCAAGTACATGAATTACACCTATACCTACGGAGCGGAATTATATGACGGCAGCCAGGGTGGGGAAGATGCCACCGGAAACCCGACGGCTGCCATGGTGGCCGGTGAGATCAACACCGGCACGGGGATCATCTCCTACACCGGCCATGGGAGCACGACAAACTGGAGCACTTCGGGATTCAGTAATACCAATATAAATAGCCTCACTAATAACAGCATGCTGCCGTTTATTATTTCGGTAGCCTGTGTGAACGGAAATTTTGTAAGCACAACCTGTTTTGCCGAGGCCTGGTTGCGGGCGACACATAACGGCGATCCATCGGGAGCGGTGGCCACCATCATGTCGACCATCAATCAGACATGGAGCCCCCCGATGCGCGGGCAGGATGAGATGGTGGATATCCTGGTGGAGACCTATCCTAACAATATCAAACGGACCTTTGGCGGGATCTGCATGAACGGATGCATGAACATGAATGATGAGTACGGAGCCGGCGGGGAGGAAATGACCGATACCTGGACGATTTTCGGCGATCCCTCGCTGATGGTGAGAACGGCTGCTCCGGCGGCCATGACAGTCACCTTTCCCGGAGACCTTCCGGTGGGGTCCGATCAGGTGACAGTTAATTGTGACCAGGAAGGCGCCCGCGTAGCCGTTTCAAAAAACTACCAGCTCCTGGGATCAGGCATTGTCAGCAACGGCAGCGCCAATGTATTCTTCGGGCAGATCAACCAGGAAGACACGCTGACCGTCACGGTCACCGCGTTCAACTGTTTGCCGGTCATCGATACGCTAATTATCACCAATCAGGACATGGCTTTCGTTTCCAGTACCGCGTTTCATGGAAACCTGGGAGAATTGGCCCCGGGGGAACAGGATGCCGAAGCCCTGGGAGTGGAAGTCCTTATGTCGGGATCGCAGAATCCGTTCGATCTCCTTTCGCTGACATTCAATATGAACGGGACGACTGATCTTTCGGATGTGACCGCTCTGAAGGTATATTACACCGGGAGCAGTTCCACATTTGGCACCAGCAATCTTTTCGGGACCGGGGCCGTTTCCGCCGGATCGATTACGATTACCGGTGCGCAGGCCCTTACCGGGTGGGTCAATCATTTCTGGCTGGCTTATGATATCGATGCAGCGGCCGCTATAGGGAACATGATCGATGCCGAATGTACCGGGCTCATTATCAGTGACAGCAGCCTGGTTACCAGGACCCCGGACATCACGGCGCCGTCGGGCAGCCGTCTGATCAATGATGGGATGGAGCTGACCGTGTTAACTACCACCCAGCCGAATACACAGACGGTAGCGTCGGGCGATCAAAATGTTGATATCATTTGCGTTGAGGTCACAACCACTGGCACACCCCTGCCTTTGCAGGTCAATTCCCTGACCATATCTACCAGCGGGACGACCGATCTAAATGATATCTCCTCCATCAAGGTTTATTATACCGCTTCAGCGACTTTCAATACCAATGAGCTCTATGGCACTGCTGCACCGGGAAGTGAAGTGGTGATAACCGGAATTAAAATTCTGAATGAGGGGATAAACTATTTCTGGGTGGCTTATGATGTCGCATCAGGCGCCGGCCCGGGAAACCACCTGGACGCCGGTTGCACTGAAGTAGTATTTGCAGGCGTTACCGGTTCCCAGGTGCCGTCAGTGACCCATCCGGCCGGATACAGGCAGGTTGAATTGAATTACTGTATTCCCACTTATAATAGTGGAACCGGTGCCGGCGATTATATCAGCCTGGTCAACCTGAACACATTGTACAATGCCACCGGCGCCTCTCCATCACCCTTTTATACCTATTACCAGGATGTCGCCACACACCTGGTCCCGGGCAACACGTATGATCTGATCGTCAGTCCCGGATCCTATTCATCGGGAAATCATATCGCCGCCTGGATCGATTTTAACCGGAACGGGATCTTTGAGCCTGCCGAGAAACTGGGTGAGGCGAATAACATTTCACCCATGCCTGCCACGGCCACGATCACATTTCCGGTTCCATCGGATGCCACTGTCGGCATGGTCCGGTTGAGGGTGCGGGAAGTGTATTCTACTATAAATATTGATCCCTGCAATAATTACAACTATGGCGAGGCGGAAGATTACAATGTGCATATCATGCTACCCGGCTGCTGGCTGGGCCATACGAATGAGTGGAACAATCCCGCGAACTGGAGCGACGGAACGGTCCCGGGC
>JAWOHY010000194.1:0-14766 GCA_046484945.1 Bacteroidales bacterium | reverse complement strand
GGAAATCACCCAGGCCGTGCTGGAAGTGCGCGAGAAGGGGATCACAGTCATCTCACTCAACATGGCCGGCAGCGTGCCCGACGCGGCCGACCTGGTGGTGAGCGACCCGCTGCAGGCCGGGGTGATGGCGGTGATGGCCGTGGCCAGCACCGCCAAGTTTGACATCGCCCGCCAGCGCGGCCGGCGCTATTGATGATATGGACATCTTGTGGAGAATCTGCAGATTGGACAGTGGAACTATATCGATCTCGACTCAGCCATTTTGATCGATCCTTCCATGGAACTCTGGGTCGGTTACCACGTCAATTCTACCACAGGATACCCGGTCGCCTGTGATCAAGGCCCGGCGGTTAACGGGTTTGGGAATATGATGTTTTGGGAGGGTGAATGGCAAACATTGTTGGATATCAACCCTGAACTTAATTATAACTGGAGCTTACGAGTCTACCTTTTTACAGAGCCGCCAGTTATATTCACTCATGATGTTTACCGACAGGTTGATTTTGTGGGAGACTGGTCCTTGATCGGCACCACCGATGAAACTGTTTTTTATGATTTTGATGTCAACAATGATCATATTTATTGTTATCGTGTGGTGACGACATGGATCCAGGAGGGTGATACCTGCATTGCCCCTCCCTCAAACGAGGGCTGCCCTCCCATTAATCTCGATATTATATCTCACAAAGAGCCGGATATCATCACCATTTACCCCAATCCGGCTTCAGATCTAATACATATTACATCTGACCGGGAAATGAGGGAGATAGTTTTATATAACTACCTGGGCGAAGCGATTGTAACAAGAACCATAAACGGGAACAATCACTCCCTGCATGTCAGCCACCTCGCCAGCGGGCTATATATCATCAGCATTCAACGCGAAAACGGATATCATTTTCAAAAGATCCTGATCAACCGGTGAAAGGGCGGTCGGCGGCCTGTCCCGAGCGAAGCGAGGGATCGGCGATCTTCTATCTTCTGACTTCTAACTTCTAACTTCTATCTTCTAAATTCTATCTTCTAACTTCTCCTCCCTAACAAAGAATCATTATAAATTTCCCTCAAATCATCTTATTAGAACTTGACATTTAACTTTTTTTTTACATTTGTTAATTGAATAACAATACATTCCAATACAAAAAATAACACTGTCCGGTTACTTTTTAAATTATTGATTATGAGTAAATTCTTACGATTTTCCTCGCTGACCAAGAAATTTATCATGGCATTCGCGGGGGCATTCCTCATGGTTTTCCTGCCGGTTCACCTGGGCATCAATTTCTTCATTTTGCCTGTAACGGAAAATCACCAGGATATTTTCCGGGATGCGGTTCATTTCATGACGACCTTCCCGCTGATCAAAGTCATGGAGATCGTTCTGATTGCCGCCTTCATCATCCATTTGCTCTACGGGTTTATCCTGCAGATCCAGAACTGGGTGGCCCGGCCGGTCCGGTATAAAAAGGAAGGATGGTCGCATACCTCTTTCTTCTCTAAGTTCATGATCCATACCGGGGTGATCATCATCATTTTCCTGGTCATACATTTCATGAACTTTTATTTTGTAAGACTTGGTCTTACCAGCCCGCCGGAAGGGCTTTACCGCGTGGCAGACGATCATGACTTTTACTTTATGGCTGTGAACCTTTTCACGAATAAAACCTATTCGATCCTTTATATCGTTTTGCTGGTTATTCTTGGTTTTCATCTCAACCATGCTTTTCAATCGGCATTTCAGTCGCTGGGGCTTACCCACTCGAAATACACCCCGTATATCAAGGCGTTTGGAGATATTTACTCCATCGTGGTGCCCCTGGGCTTTATCCTGATCCCGTTATATTTCCTGATTTACTTTTGATTTTAAACCTATCTGATTATGACCCGATTGAATTCAAAAATACCGGCCGGACCGCTGGAAGACAAATGGAACACTTACAAGGCCACCCAGAACCTGGTCAACCCGGCCAATAAGCGAAAGATCGACATTATTGTGGTAGGCAGCGGCCTGGCGGGCGCCGCCGCTGCGGCGAGCCTCGGCGAGCTGGGTTTCAAGGTCAAATGTTTTACCTATCACGACAGTCCCCGCCGTGCGCACAGCATTGCCGCACAGGGTGGGATCAATGCCGCGAAAAACTACCGGAACGACGGCGACAGTGTTTACCGGCTTTTCATGGATACCATCAAGGGCGGCGATTACCGCTCCAGGGAGGCCAACGTTTACAGGCTGGCGGAGGTGAGCAACGCGATCATCGACCAGTGCGTGGCGCAGGGGGTCCCGTTTGCTCGCGAATACGGCGGCCTGCTGGATAACCGCTCTTTCGGGGGCGCCCTGGTATCGAGGACCTTTTACGCCCGCGGCCAGACCGGGCAGCAGCTGCTGCTGGGCGCTTACGGCGCGCTCAGCAAAGAGATCCACAAAGGATCGGTGACGATGTACAACCGGCGCGATATGCTCGACGTGGTGATCGTCGACGGCAGGGCGCGCGGTATCATTGTCAGGGACAATGTGACCGGCGCCATCGAACGCCATTCGGCGCATGCGGTCATCCTGGCCACCGGCGGTTACGGCAACGTCTTTTTCCTGTCGACCATGGCCATGCACAGCAATGGCAGCTCGGCCTGGCAGGCTTACAAGAAGGGCGCATTCTTCGGCAACCCGAGCTTCACGCAGATCCACCCGACCTGTATCCCGGTGCACGGCGATTACCAGTCGAAACTCACCCTGATGAGCGAAAGCCTACGGAACGACGGGCGCATCTGGGTCCCGGCCAAAAAAGAAGACGCCCTGAAAATTCAGAAAGGCGAATTGAAACCCAAAGATATCCCGGAAGAGGACCGCGATTATTACCTGGAGAGGAAGTACCCGGCTTACGGCAACCTGAGCCCCAGGGATATCTCATCCCGCGCCGCCAAGGAACGGTGCGATGCGGGGCATGGCGTCGGGTCCACCGGCCTGGCCGTTTACCTCGATTTTGCCGACGCTATCAAGCGCCTCGGCAGGAATGTGATCGAAGCGAGGTACGGCAACCTTTTCCAGATGTATGAAAAGATCGTGGACGACAATCCATACGAAACCCCGATGATGATCTTCCCGGCGGTGCACTACACCATGGGCGGCACCTGGGTTGATTATGAACTGCAAAGCACCATCCCCGGATTGTTTGTGACGGGCGAGGCGAACTTCTCCGATCACGGCGCCAACCGGCTCGGCGCCTCCGCGCTGATGCAGGGGCTGAGCGATGGTTATTTTGTCATTCCTTATACGGTGCAGAATTACCTGGCCGACCAGTTCAAGGTGCCGCGCTTCTCTACCGAATTGCCCGAGTTTGCCGCAGCGGAAAAAGAGGTCCGCGACCAGATCGACCGGCTGCTCAGCATCAAAGGAAAGCGCTCCGTGGATACCTTCCACCGCGAATTGGGGAAGATCATGTGGGAATATGTAGGGATGGCACGCAACAAAGAAGGATTGGAAAAGGCTCTAACGCTGATCCCTGAGCTGCGCGCAGAATTCTGGAAGGATGTGCGCGTGCCCGGGAAGGCAGAGGAACTCAACCCTGAGCTGCAAAAGGCTACCCGCGTAGCTGATTACCTGGAACTGGGCGAACTGATGGCCCTTGATGCATTGCACCGCGAAGAGTCGTGCGGCGGCCATTTCCGC
The DNA here is from genome assembly GCA_046484945.1 of Bacteroidales bacterium. Classification (GTDB taxonomy): domain Bacteria; phylum Bacteroidota; class Bacteroidia; order Bacteroidales; family JAGOPY01; genus JAGOPY01. The sequence continues at coordinate 11,105 of JAWOHY010000194.1, read as the reverse complement.
GATGAGTACCAGACTCCGGATGGCGAAGCGCTGCGCAATGATAAGGATTTCTTCCATGTGGCGGCATGGGAGTACAAAGGCCCCGACCAGAAGCCGGAACTGCATAAAGAACCGCTCAAATATGAATTCATTGAAGTGAAACAAAGAAGCTATAAATAGTCGTACTATGGACCTCACACTGAAAATATGGCGGCAGGAAAACGCAAAGGCGAAAGGCCGCTTTGAGACCTACCACGTGACCAATATATCACCCGATAGTTCCTTCCTGGAGATGCTCGACATTTTGAACGAGAGCCTGGTGGACAAGTTTGAAATGCCGATCGCATTTGACCACGATTGCCGGGAGGGCATCTGCGGGACATGCAGTCTTTACATCAACGGAAGGCCCCACGGCCCGGATGCGGGGATTACAGTATGCCAGATGCACATGCGGCGTTTCAAGGACGGGTCGACCGTCGTGATCGAGCCCTGGCGGGCACGGTCGTTCCCCGTATTACGCGACCTGATGGTCGACCGGACAGCGTTTGATGAAATCATCCAGGCTGGCGGTTATATTTCTATTGCCACGGGGAATGCCCCTGATGCCCACGCCCTGCCGGTACCGAAAAACAAGGCCGACCTGTCCATGGACGCGGCGGCATGCATCGGCTGCGGCGCCTGCGTGGCGGCGTGTAAAAATGCTTCAGCCATGTTATTTGTGTCGGCCAAGGTGGCCCAGCTGGCATTGCTCCCGCAGGGGAGGCCCGAAGCGGCACGGCGGATACAAACCATGGTGGCGAAAATGGATGAGCTCGGATTCGGTAACTGTACCAATACTTACGCCTGTGAGGCTGAATGCCCCAAAGAGATCAAAATTACCAACATCGCTCTGATGAACAGGGAGTTTTTTGTGGCTAAGGTTAGCTCGCAAAAAGAAATGGCCGGCACTGGCGGTGCAGGTTAAAAATGCTATTCAAACAAATAACCGGACAGGAAGAGATCAGGCAAAAACTCGTCCAGACTGTTCGCGAAAACAGGGTAAGCCATGCCCAGTTGTTTTTCGGACCGGAAGGATCACGTAAACTGGCGCTGGCTATCGCTTATGCGCAGTTTATCAACTGCCGGAACAGATCTCTTGATGAAGCAGCGCCCGGAAATTCGGATGCGTGTGGTGCATGCCCTTCCTGCGTGAAATTTGCCAAACTCATCCACCCCGATCTGCATTTCATTTTTCCGGTAGCCAGGACGAAGGAAGTTGATAAAAACCCGGTGAGCAAGGACTTCCTTAAAATCTGGCGTGAAGTGTTGCTGAAGAATGATTTCCGCCTGACGCTGAACGAATGGTACAGTGTCGCAGGTTTTGAAAAAAAGCAGGGGATCATCAATGCCGACGACTGCAGTGAAATTCTCCGGACACTCAGCTATAAAAGTTATGAATCGGAGTTCAAGGTGATGATCATCTGGATGGCCGACCGCCTGTATCATGCCGCTGCACCCAAGATCCTGAAAATCCTTGAGGAACCGCCTGATAAATCGTTATTTATCCTGATCACTGAAAATCCTGAGAAAATCATTTCAACGATCCTTTCACGCACCCAAATGGTTAAGATCCCCAGGTTAAAAGATCAGGATATACATGCCGAGCTTACCCAAAAATACAATTGCCCGGCACCGGAGGCTGACCGGATCGTTCCGCTGGTAGACGGGAACCTGTCACTGGCATTGAAAATTCTGCGAAAAGACGAAGATGAGGTTTTCTTCCTTGAAACCTTCGCGCAATGGATGCGCTTATGCTACAAGAATGAGTTGAGCGAGACCTATAAGTTTGTGGCAGAGATTGCCAAACTCAGCCGTGAAAAACAAAAGAATTTCCTTTCGTATGCCACGCGGATCATCAGAAACGCTTTGCTTATCAATTATGAGAACCCACACCTGGCAAAATTAAACCGGGAGGAGAAGGATTTTCTGATAAGATTTGGGAAATTCATCAACCATACAAATATTCTCAGCCTGACGGAAGAATTTGAAAAAGCGCAGTACCACATTGAGCGCAATGCAAATCCCAGCATCCTTTTCATGGATCTGTCCATGACGGTTACCATCCTTTTGATGACGGCCGGAAAATAACAGTCGCCGGGAAATCTTCATTATTTATTAAATTTGTCGAAATTTGCTTCCATGGAAGAAGAAAAAAAGAAATTATCCGGCAATATATTTCTTTCGCGTGGTTGTGCCTGCATTCCCCGCATGTACGACCATAACAAGTTCACATACAGGCCCGGGTGCGCCAAACTTGACAGTTATAACTGGCTGAAAGATATAACGCTGCCACCTGGTCAGCCGGTGTTCGACTGCGTGGAGGTAAGATTTAAGAACAGCCGGAAAGAGTTTTTCAGGATCAACACCGAATATGAGATTGAGCAGGGCGATATTGTGGCGGTAGAAGCCTCTCCGGGGCATGACATCGGGATCATCACCCTGGTGGGAGAAGGCTGCCGTATCCAGATGAAGAAAAAGCGGGTCGATCCCGAATCTGAAACGCTGAAAAAGATTTACCGTAAAGCAAGGGCTACCGATATTGAAAAATGGATCAATGCCGTGGAGGCGGAAGACAGCACCATGTTCCGGTCGCGGAGCAGTGCCGCAGAGCTTGAGTTGGAGATGAAGATCAGCGATGTGGAATACCAGGGCGACGGTACCAAGGCGATCTTTTACTATACGGCCGACGAACGGGTTGATTTCCGGCGGTTGATCAGGATACTGGCCGAAATGTTCAGGGTTCGGATCGAGATGCGGCAGATTGGTGTCAGGCAGGAAGCCAGCCGCCTGGGCGGCATCGGTTCCTGCGGCCGGGAATTATGTTGTTCCACCTGGCTGACACGCTTCCGGTCGGTCACCACACAGGTGGCCCGGGTACAGCAACTGGCTATGAACCCGCAAAAACTGGCAGGACAATGCAGTAAGCTGAAATGCTGCCTGAATTATGAATACGATGTATATATCGATGCACTGAAAGAGTTTCCCGATAACCGGATCGTGCTCAAAACCAAAAAAGGTAACGGGTTACACCAGAAAACGGAAGTTTTTAAGAAAATCATCTGGTATTCCTATGAAGGCGATGAGATCCATATGATCGCACTGCCCCTGGATAAGGTAAAAGAGATCGTAAACATGAATGAAACGGGAAAATATCCTGAAAAACTGGAGGATTTTGCATTGAAGAAAGAGACCAAACCGGAATTTGACACTTATACGGACCAGTTTGAGCTTCACCGCTTTGACGATAAATGAAAAGGGTATCACGGCACTTTAGTCATGAAAATATAATGGGAATGGTATCTCCGGAAAAGACAGTCATTTTTATTATTTCTGCTGTTTTCTTTGTTTTTTTAAACGGTTGCGGGTCGAATGCATTATTTGACCATACTAAAAGCATCCCGGATGGCGTTTGGTTTTCAGACCAGCATTTGCAGTTTGAGGTACCGGTTACCGACACCTTGAACCTGCATATGTTTTATCTTAATGTACGTCATACGACTGATTATCGTTATGCCAATCTGTTCCTTTTTATCAGCACCACATTTCCTGACGGAGAAACAGCCCGCGACACGGTGGAATGTATCCTGGCAGATAAGACCGGTCAATGGTTGGGAAAGGGGATCAGTAATATACGGGATAACCAGATATTGCTCAGGAGGGGGCTTCGGTTCCCCCAACAAGGAACCTATATGTTTATAATGGAGCAGGCTATGCGTGAACCGGCGCTGGAAGGGATCATGGATGTGGGCTTCAGGATTGTCAGAGAATAAACAAACGCAAGAATATGATGAGGGATAAAAAAACAGCCGGAAAGAAATGGTACCAGCATTACCTGTTCAGGTTCTGGATACTCTATCTTTTTTCATTGCTGTTATTATTTCTCTTTTTCGTTGGCATAGCCCATGAAGTATTCGGTCCGATGCCTTCCTTCGAAGAACTGGAAAACCCCCAGACAAACCTCGCCACGGAAATTTATTCTTCTGATGGAATATTATTGGGGACTTATTATGTCGAAAACCGCTCCAACGTCGAATACAAGGATCTGCCCCTTCACCTGGTGCAGGCATTGCTGGCTACTGAAGATATTCGGTTTGAAGGACATGCCGGGGTCGATATGAAGGCATTGTTCCGTGTTGCTTTCGGTGTGCTCACGGGCAACCATAAAGGAGGAGGAAGTACCCTTACGCAGCAGCTTGCCAAGAATCTTTTCCCCCGGGAACGGAACCTCTCCACCGGTCAGCTTGTCATGCGGAAGTTCAAAGAATGGATCACTGCCATCCGGCTTGAAAGGAATTATTCCAAGCAGGAGATCCTGGCCATGTACCTGAATACGGTTGATTTTGGCAGCCAGTCGTGGGGTATTAAGATAGCGGCCAAGACATTTTTCAACAAGGATGTCGATTCGCTGAAGATTGAGCAGGCTGCCGTACTGGTAGGCGTGATCAATGCGCCGACATGGTACAGCCCGGTACGAAATCCACAGCGTTCATTTGAGCGGAGGAACCTTGTCATCCGGCAGATGGAGAAGTATGCATTCATTGACAGGGAGGCTTCTGATTCGCTCCGGCAGATCCCGCTCGACATGTCCGCTTTCGGGATTAAAGGACATGCAACGGGACCGGCTACTTACTTCCGGGAGATCCTCAGGAAAGATATGCGGGAATGGTGCAGTACGCATTTCAAAGCCGACGGCACTCCTTATGATCTTTACAAGGATGGGCTGAAAATCTATACTACGATCGATTCCCGGTTGCAAAAGTATGCGGAAGAGGCGGTCATAGAGCATTTGCGGGATGACCTGCAGCCCGCCTTTTTCAGGCATTGGAAGGGATATTCTTATGCACCGTTTGATTTTCCGCCTGCAGTGGCCAGGCAGGAGGTCAACTACCTGATGGACCTTTCCATGCGCCGGTCGTACCGGTATATGCAGCTCAGGGAGCAGGGCATGCCGGCCGACTCCATCAAGATCATTTTCAACACCCCGGTGCCCATGAAGGTGTTTTCATGGGACGGTCCGGTGGATACGGTGATGACGCCCATGGACTCGATACGGTACAGCAAATTCTTTCTGCAGGCCGGTTTATTATCGGTAGACCCGCATACGGGTCACATCCTGGCTTATGTGGGCGGCATCGATTACCGGTTTTTCCAGTATGACCACGTGAAATTAAGCCGGCGCCAGGTCGGTTCCACTTTTAAACCATTTCTTTACGCGCTGGCCATGCAGGAAGGAGAATTCACCCCCTGCTCCAAAATAGCCAATGTGCAATATTCGGTTGACCTGCCCGACGGGACAATCTGGAGCCCAAGGAATACATCCAATAAAAGAATTGGGGAAGAGGTCACATTGAAATGGGCGTTGGCCAATTCAAATAACTGGATATCAGCTTTTTTGATCAAGAGGTACCCTCCTCACTCCGTGGTGACAATGGCCCGGAAAATGGGGGTGACAGCGCCGCTTGACCCGGTTCCGGCACTGGCTCTGGGATCCTCCGATATCACGCTGTATGAGATGACAGGCGCTTTTAACACATTCGTCAATAAAGGCGTATATATCCAGCCCATCATGGTGCTGCGCGTGGAGGATAAATACGGCAATGTGATCGATTCTTTTGTGCCTGAAAAAAAGGAGGCGATCAGTGAAGAAACGGCTTACCTGATGCTCGACCTGATGAAGGGGGTCGTACAATCAGGAACTGGTATACGCCTCAGGTTAAAATACGGGCTGAATAATCCCATCGCCGGAAAGACCGGCACTACGCAAAACCAGTCCGACGGATGGTTCATGGGTATCACCCCCGACCTGACCACCGGTGTCTGGGTAGGAGGAGAGGACCGCAGCGTGCATTTCCGTACAATCACCCTTGGTCAGGGGGCCAATATGGCTATGCCGATCTGGGCATTGTTTATACAAAAGGTCTATGCTGATAAAACCCTGAATATCAGCCAGGGTGATTTCGAAAAACCTTTGCAGCCCCTGTCTGTGCCGCTTGATTGCGATAAGTATGAGCTTGAATCTGAATCTGTCGATGAAGTGATTGAATCTTTTGAATTCTGATATCATTATTAATGCATGATTAGAAAATTATAGTATGACGGGTGTTCAATTCTACAAAAGAAACTGGCCATTGTTGTTTGTTATTCCTGCAGGGATAATTCTTACCTTTTACACTAATTACAGGGCTGCCACACTTTCCATTACACATGACGAAGCAATTATTGTTAAGATTGTCCAGCAAAATAGCGCCAGTGATATCTTTAACTTCGTCATTCCGCAAGACCATATGATCAATACACTGATGATGAAATGGTCATCTGTCTTGTTTTCATACTCGGAATACTCGATGAGATTGCCTAACTTGCTCGCTCACCTGGTATATATTATATTTTCCATTCTACTTTTACGAAGACTCAAAAATGATCATTTACTGATTGCAGGATTCATCATGCTAAATTTTAACCCTTACCTGCTTGATTTTTTCTCTATTGCAAGGGGATATGGTCTGACACTTGCATGGATGATGGTCAGCTTGTATTTCACATTCTGCTTTGTGCAGACCAGAAAAATTATCTCACTGATATTTGCCTTTATATTTTCAATTATTGCTGTTTTAACGGTGTATACATTATTGAATTATTTCATTGCATTAACAGGACTTGTCTTGATGATGTTGGTACTTTGGTGGGTAACCAGTGGATTTAAATTATCAGACTATTACAAACGTCTTATTTTTGTTGTGCTGACTGTCGTTTCAATAAGTGTTTTGTTGCTCTTTCTGAAGTTGTTAATTCCTCTTCAGAGAGTACAAAGTGAATCATTTATTTTCCAATCTCAAGCAGCAAATTTTTATACAGGTACAATCCGGTCCATCGTTTTCAGGTCCATTTATAACCTCCAGTCCGAATTCACAGTAAATCTGGTAAGTTATTCAGTTCTGTTTGTATACCTGATGGCACTTCTTGTTACATTAGTTTTATCACTAAAACGTAATATTTTCTTTTTGAACCGTTTAATGTTTTTTGTACTGGTAATTTCCTTTTTTGTGCTTATTTCTGTCACCCTTCAATATCAGCTATTTAACATAAGATTTGTCCAAAACAGATGGGCTACATTTGTTGTCCCATTGATAGTACTTACTTTTATCGGACTCATAGAAGAACTTCAGTACGGTAAATTATTGAAGATAATTTCGATTTCCGTTATATATGTTATAGCAGGTTTTTTCATTCTAAATACAGTCAAAAACTGTAATTTATCATTTTACCTTGATTGGAAATATGATGCATCAACACGTAAAATGATGCAAGACATTTACGAGGATAGTGGGCCAAATCCTGAGAAAGACGTAAAATTAGGGATTTTATGGTTATTTGAACCTTCTGTCAACTATTACAGGGAGGCATTGCAATTTGATTGGTTGGAAAAAGTGCACAAAAATGGCTATGATGGGGAGTATGATTATTATTATGTTGAAAATATTGACACTGTATTGAACAAGGGCATTCTTCAAGGGAAGACGATTCTCCATACTTATGAATTGTCCAATACTATTTTATTAAAGAATACCGAATACGTGAAGTAATGCTCAGGTTGGTAAAACATTATTGCAGCGTTGAATTCTTGGCAATTTTGATAGTCACTTCTGGTATTATCTGGACGAATATTTATTATAAATTTTGGAAAGACCCACACAGGATTATCGTTCATGATGTCATTCTTTATTACCAATATCTACCTTCGTTTATTATCTATCATGACATTACTTTAAAATTCAAAGACAATGATTATGAATTTTTTAAAGATAAAATCTGGGGTAATAAGCAGTTGGAGGGACGCTATGTTAATAAAATGACGATGGGTCTGTCTGTTCTCTATGCTCCTTTTTTCTTCCCGGCTCATCTTTTAGCTGAATCTCTGGGATATGAGCCTAACGGTTATACTAATCCATACCGGGCTGCATTGATCGTTTCAAGTGTTTTTTATGCTTTCCTGGGTTTCATTTTCCTTATGAAACTGATGCGAAGATATTTTGCCAGGCGGGAAATAGCCATCACGATCCTGGCCCTCGGCCTGGGTACGAACCTCTATTTTTACACAACCCTGGAGCCGCCCATGTCGCATGCTTACAGCTTTTTCCTCTTTGCCCTTTTCCTGCTGGCCGTCGATTCCTGGTTAAGGAAACCGGTTGTCGGATGGGCTGCCCTGATGGGTGTGACGATCGGACTGATCGTCCTGGTAAGGCCTTCCAATGGGATCATACTGCTCGTGCTGCCCTTATGGAATATCAGTTCCGTTAAGGCCCTCCGGGAGCGGTTCATGTTGTTTTTCAAAAAATACCGGCAAATCACGGTCATGGCAATACTGGCGTTTTTGCTAGTCATCCCGCAGTTGATCTACTGGAAATATATCACCGGCAGCTATTTATATTATGGTTACCGCGAAGAGCGCTTTTTCTTCAATGATCCGGCCTTTATCCAGGGATTGTTTTCTTACCGGAAAGGCTGGCTTGTCTATACCCCCATTATGATCTTTTCTCTGTTCGGGATGGTGGTTATGTTTTTCAGAAACCGTGGTCTCTTCTGGCCGGTTGCGACATTCACCATCTTAAACTTCTATATCGTCTGGTCGTGGTGGTGCTGGTGGTACGGGGGCGGATTCGGACAACGGGTCCTGATTGAATCCTATGCACTGATGGCTTTCCCGTTCGCAGCTTACACAAAACTGATGTTTGAGCGAAAAATCATTGTCAGGTCACTTTACTTACTGCTTTTAGCCGGTTTTATTTCGCTGAACATTTTCCAGACCAGGCAGTATTACAAGGGGGTGATCCACTGGGATGCCATGTCCAGGGAAGCTTACTGGAATACTTATTTCAGGACCAAACCGGCGCCATCCATGTACGAGCAAATCGACCCACCTGATTATTCTGCGGCATTCAAGGGAGACCGCTGAGACAATACGCCCGGAGTAAAAGACAAAAGGAGTTTTTTTAGGGCTTACGTCATTGTTTTCCTTATTTTTGAGGAGTTATAATTGATTCAGATGATTCATAAAGATCCTGAAGTATCGGTCATCATACCGCTTTACAACGAAGAAGTTGGTATCAGGCAACTGCTGGAAAAGATGACCGGATTGAATGACCATGAAAAATATGAAATCCTGGTGATCGATGACGGCTCAACCGATCGTTCCCTGGAGATGATCAGGCAGTTCCCCGTCAGGGTGTTCTCCCATCCAGTAAACAAGGGCTATGGCGCTGCCCTGAAAACCGGCATCCGCAGGGCAAAAGGAAAAAAGATCATCATTCTTGACAGCGACGGCCAGCATGATCCGGCACATATCCCAGAGATCGCTGAGCTTCTGGACCAGTATGAGATGGTGATTGGCACCCGTGACAAAGGTTCTTTCCAGGTAAGGACCCGGCAGATGGGAAAACGGGTGATCCGCTGGGTGGGCGAATACCTGGTCGAACAGAAACTTCCCGATTACAATAGTGGCTACCGTGGTTTCGACGCTGAACTGATCAAAAGGATGCTCCATATGATGCCCAATGGCTTTTCTTTTTCTACTACTTCTACACTGGCATTCCTGAAAGAGGGTTACTCCATTGGTATTTTCCCGATCAGGGTAGAAGAAAGGGTCGGCCGGAAGAGCAATGTCAAATTCTTCAAGGACGGGGCCAAGACCCTGATGCTGATCATGCGGATCATCATGCTTTTCAATCCGCTGAAGATCTTCCTGCCTGCCAGTGTAATCATCACTTTGTCGGGGGTTAGCTTTGGCATTTACGGATATTTTGTGGCTGAAAGGTTCTCCAATGGCGCCATTGTCCTGACTATCCTGGGTATGTTCCTCTATTTCATCGGACTCGTAGCCGACCAGATATCCATTCTCAACCGCAAATCCTGACCAAACACTGTGGCAGGCATGGTTTCTCCACATATAAATAAATGGACAGACCGGGAGGTGGAAGCGCACTGGGACCGGGTGGCGGATATTTATGTGCGGGAAAACGAACGGGTGAAGAAAACCCATGACCAGCGTTTCAGAGAAAGTGTCAGGCTATTAAGACTTAAACCGGGCATGCGGGTGCTGAATATCACCAGCCGGGATGGCGAAGCAGCTGATTACATTGCCCGGGAGGAACCGGGCTGCAGGGTGGTCAATGCTGAAATCTCGTCCGGTTTGATGCGGGTAGCAGCTGGTCTTCGCCCTGATATTGACCAGGTCAAGATCAAAACTTACTCCAGGTTGCCGTTCCGGGATCGCGAATTCGACAGGATTTTAAGCCTGGAGACCCTGGAACACGTTGCTGAACCTTATCGTTTCCTGGAAGAACTGCACCGGGTTTCGGTGGATGATGCCGTCATGGTGCTGAGTTGCCCGCCCGCCACCAGCGAATGGCCATACAGGATATACACGGCATTGTTTGGCGGGCACGGTGAAGGGCCGCACCGGTTTCTGCCTTCCCGGGAAGTGAAACACATGCTGCGTGAAACCGGGTGGAAACCGATTTACCATAAAGGAACGCTGCTGTTTCCTGTTGGGCCGGACTGGCTGCTAGCAATGGGGGAGAAGATCATCGACAGGTGCCAGGGATCATTTGTCGCCGAATGGGGAATACGTCAGTTTTATTGTTGTGAGAAGACTAAAAGAGAGAAGATAGAAGATAGAAGTTAGAAGACAAATTCAATGTCCATAAATGTCCACCTAATGTCGCGAGCGCAGCGAGCTAATGTCCATCAATGAGGCTCGTTGCGGTCGCGGCCGTAGTCGGTGCTGTCCTGGGCGACGACGACCAGCTCCCGGGCGCCGCCCTGCACCAGGCGGATAGCTTCGTCGACGATCGCGTCGAACGGCCGGCTGCGCAACTTGCCCTTGAAGCTGGGGATCGAACAGAAGGCGCAGGGGGCGTTGCAGCCGTCGCTGATCTTGAGGTAGGCGCTGCCGCTGGGTGTTGCAGGGCGCAGCACCACACCGTCGTCGCCAGCCTCGGGGTCGCCCAACAGGGCGTAGCGCTGACTGCGCCGGCCGGCGCGCAGCTGCGCGGCCAACGGCACGATTTCCATCCAGCGCCGCGTGCCTA
>JAWOHY010000133.1:0-15611 GCA_046484945.1 Bacteroidales bacterium | reverse complement strand
TTAGTAAAAGGTGACCACCAGCACAGGTCGGGTTTTCTGATTTCCCCCCTGTACCATGCAGATATCAAAGTGTGCCGGTTGATCCGGAATTATTTTTTTTCCCGGTGGCCATACAATGCCGAGCGGTTTATCGATAAGGGATTTGACCGTGTTCTTCAGGAGACCCTGAAAGAAGGGCAGTTTGACATCATTCAGCTGGAAGGGTTATACCTGGCGCCTTACCTGGATACCATCCGGGCCCATTCAAAGGCCAGGGTTGCCATGCGGGCCCACAATATCGAGCATGAGATCTGGGCCAGGGCAGTGGTTCAGCAAAAGGGTCCCCGAAAAATATATCTTCGTCACCTGGCCGGCAGGATCAGGAATATGGAATTCCGGTTTTTGAACCGCTATGATGCAGTTTTGCCTATCACGGCCCGGGATGGGGAGATGCTGAAACAGATGGGCTGCCGGTTGCCCATGCACGTGGTTCCAACCGGCATTGAGGCGAATGAGCTGATTCCCGGTCACAGCGCGATGGAATTCCCTTCGGTATTCCATATCGGGGCGCTTGACTGGATGCCGAACCAGGAGGGCCTTTTCTGGTTCATGGATCATGTCTGGCCCGCTGTGCTGGAAAAAAACCCCGGCCTGAAATTTTACCTGGCAGGCAGGAATGCACCCCCGGCTTTTCAATCTTTACCTTATAAAAATATAGTTTTCCTGGGGGAGGTCGACGATGCTTATCAATTCATGCGCTCCAAAGCGGTCATGATCGTTCCGGTTCTTTCGGGGAGCGGGATGCGGATCAAGATCATTGAAGGCATGGCGCTGGAAAAGGCGATCGTCACGACATCCATTGGCACAGAAGGCATTACGACCACACATGGGCGGAATATCCTGGTGGCCGATGATCCGGCTGCATTTGCCCGCTGTGTTTGTGAACTGGTAGCCTCGAGGGATCATTGCGTTGAAATAGGGAAAAATGCCCGTAAATTTGTGATCAGTCATTATGATAATGAAATCATTACTCGGTCACTGGTGGATTTTTATTCTAAATTAATGGTATGATGGCTGCACTGATTTTCTGGCTGGCCGTATTCCTGGTACTCCATACCTATGTGCTGTACCCGTTGATCCTTCGGGTCCTTTCATCAGGGCGCAAGGGAAACCGGCAGATATTTGACCGTTCGGATGACCTTCCCCAGGTATCTGTTATTATCGCCGCATTTAATGAAGAAGCTTGTATTGAAGAAAAGATCCGGAGCATTTATGCCGGGTCTTACCCTTCTGATAAATTCGAAGTGCGGATCGGGTCGGATCACTCGACAGACCGGACGGCAGAAATTGTTCAGGGCTTGCAGTCAGAGTATTCATTTTTGTATTTCGAAGATTTTGCTGAACGAAGAGGCAAGGGAAATGTGGTGAACGACCTGGTGCAGCATGCCGCCGGGTCCATCCTTGTCCTGACCGATGCCAACGTGATATTTGACAGGGATACCTTATTTCATATGGTAAAACATTTTAAGAATGAGCAAATTGGTCTGGCAGATACGAATATGGTGAACCGTGGCATGAAGCCAGAGGGCATTTCTTACCAGGAGAAGGCTTACATTTCGAGGGAAGTGGGGATCAAAGACATGGAGAGCAGGATCTGGGGCGCCATGATGGGGCCTTTTGGCGGTTGCTATGCCATCCGGAAAAATGATTATGAACAGGTGCCTTCTCATTTCCTGGTGGATGATTTCTATATCAACATGAAGATATTCGAAAAAGGGAAACTGGCGATCAATGATTTACAGGCGAAGGTCTATGAAGATGTCCCCGATGAACTGAAGGTGGAATTCCGCCGGAAGGTACGCATCGGCACGGGTAATTTTCAAAACCTGCGAGCTTTCTGGCGGCTGATATTCACGCCGCGATATGGTTTTGCCTTCTTGTCGCACAAGGTGATCCGGTGGTTCGGCCCTTTTTTCCTGTTGATTGCCCTGGCTGCCAATATTTGGCTTTCCTCTGGGAGTGATTTTTACCGGATCATACTGGCAGGCCATATCGCCGTGTACCTGATCCCAATGATTGACTGGCTGATGAAGAGGGCCGGGCTGTATTTCGCCCCTTTCCGGCTGGCGACTCATTTTTTCTCGATGAACGCAGCATTGCTGATCGGGTTTTTCCGGGCATTGCGCCGGGTAAGATCGGGTGTTTGGGAGCGGACGGACAGGGGTTAGCCGGAGGCAGGCGTTTTCTTTTTTCTCAGGTATTTCATGATATTTACCTTTTTCATTATTCTGTTCCAGACCTCCATATCCATGAGCGGCGAATCGGTGGTGGCCTTGTATGTGAGAAAGATGCCCAGAGGGAGCAGGATGATGGAGGAGAGCCACATGCCGGTGGACACTTCCATGGCTCCTTTCAGGGCCGATTTCTGACCGATCATGGAGGTGATGTGGTACAGAATGAAAAACAGGATGGATACCACGGCTGGCATTCCCAGGCCACCTTTCCGGATGATGGCCCCCAGCGGTGCGCCGATAAAAAACAGGACCAGGCATGCAAATGAAAGGGTGAATTTGCGGTGCCAGACCACCTTGTGTTTTCTCAGGAACTCTTCACTGCTGCGAAATGTCTGTGCCTGGAACTCCAGGTTTCTTTTCAGGTTACGGGCGGCTGAAAGAGCAGTGGATGTCACAATTAACCTGTCATCACTCGATAATGAATCCAGGAAGGCCGGATTTGAGAAGGATATTGTGTCTGAGCTGATACGATAAACACTGTCCATCATACGGTAGGAGAGGTAGTTCTGATCAAAATTGCCGGCCAGCCCCTGTCGCTTGTTATGTAATGATATCCCCAGCGAATCGATGAAATAATTCAGTTGCCTGATATTCAGCATCTCAAAATTATTCTTAAACAGCTCCTCATCGGTCCGGTTCAGTTCAAAAGTCGACAAGTCGAATTTTCTCTGCTGCTCCCCGAAGTATGTGCGCTGGAAAGGCAATTTCTGTTTCGCGTCTTTCTGATCAACCTTCTCCTGGTATGTGTAGCCATTATATAAAGTGAAAAGCAGGTATCGACCGTCGGGGGTTGATTGCATCAGCCCGGAATCGGCAATGGTAACATCTGTATTGCCTTTATGATCCGTATGATTATAAACCATGACATTATATATGGTGTTTCCGTCTTTTCCTTTTTTACCCACTCGGATCACATAATTTTCGAGATCATTATAAAAAATCCCTTCTTTAATATTCACTGCCAGTTTTTTTTGCCGGACATCATACAAGAGGGCTTTAAATTTCAGGTTGGCCACAGGGAGGATGTTGTTGGAGAAGTAGAAAGCAAAGCCGGAGATAATGACAGAAAGGATGATCAGCGGTTTCATAATGGAGCGGAGCGAGATGCCGGCCGATTTCATGGCCACCAGTTCATAATTTTCCCCGAGGTTGCCAAAGGTCATCAGTGAAGACAGCAGGATGGCCAGGGGAAGGGCCATGGGCACGAAAGTAGAGGAAGCATAGAACATCAGCTCTGCAATGATGTACCATTCCAGGCCTTTGCCAACCAGGTCGTCGATATATTTCCACAGGAACTGCATGAGCAGTACAAACAATGCCACAAAAAAAGTAGCCAACAAGGGGCCGGCATAACTTTTCAGGACCAGGGTGTGGATTTTTTTCATGTTCACAAAACAATCCTTTAACGCAAAGATAGGACAAAAGATTGCTTCGAAAAAAACATATTAACTATGTATCAGCTCACAACCTGTTGATCTTTATCCTGAAACCAAAACGGAATAAAAATTTATCACCAGATTTTTTATTGTATTAAAAGAAAAAGTTTTACTTTTATGGTTTGAAATGAATAACTCAACCATGTATGTTTAATTAAATTCTTTTACTTATGAAAAAATTATTACTTTTTCTGTTGGTAATGACCATTGGCCTTGCCAGCTACGCTCAAAAAACCTATACGCTTCGTCCCGGGGTTAAAGTGACGAAAGTAGAAACTATGCAGCCCCAGAAAGAAGGTATGGACTTTGAAAACAGAAGCCAGGCGGCAGTGCCGGTAAAAGCCCCTCAAAACGTGGTTAAATCAGGCGATTCTCAAATCGTTTCGGTGATTGATATCGGTGGAGCTGCCAATATTTACACTTATGGTTATTATAACGGGACGGCCACTTATGTCTGGTACAATAAAGACCTGAATGCCGTTTCGAATTTACACCGTATGGGCGGACCGGTTGGCCCTCCGGGTCAGTATTCCGGCGACCTCGCCTATGATATTTCATTCGACGGGGGGATGACCTGGACCAACCAGATCAAGGTTTACGAATCGAATATTTCCGGCGGACAATACAATACCGATGCCGCCCGGTATCCGCAGGGGGCCATCTACAACCCGGCAGGCAATACCGATCCGGCCAATGCCTACATGGCATTTTTCGCGGCCAACCTCGACGGGACCAATGGCGGTTCCTGGGGGGGGTACAGCTATGGCGTCGGAAACCTGGCAGATCCGGAAGATACCACAAAGCACCTTTCGTCTTCTGACCTGGGTAATGGTTTTTATCAGGGGATCCCTACTGCTTTCACCATCACCCGTGAGGGAATTGCCTTAATGGCCGATGCTTCCCTGCTGGATTCCTATACTGAGTACCTGGGAGACCTGATCTTTTACCGGGGCGAATTTGATGAAGACCTGGGAGATTATGTGTATCAAAAATTCCTCCACCCGGCTCCGGCTGATTATGCCCGATATCTTAAAGTTGGGTTTGATCCTACCGGACAAACCGGATATGTATTCTGGAACAATGCCAACGGATCATTTCCGATGGTGGAAGGATGGGACTACCCGCTGCTCGTAAAATCGACCGATGGCGGCCAGACCTGGGGGGATGTGATCGCTGTCGAGCTCAGCGGTCCCGATGGAATCGACGGTATCAAAAACTGGCTTTCGGATGAATTGATCGCTGAAATCTGGGAAGCACCCGTCCCCACCCGCGACGAGATCATGTACACCAGCTTGTGGTGGAACTCGAATATTGCCGTGGATGCATGGGGCAACCCGCACCTGGGCACTTCGGTCCACGTATGTGGCCCTGGCTTAGACCCAGGTTTCATTCTTGTCGGAGAGGGAACCTTTGCCATGTTTAATATTTATTCCATTGATGACAACAATGAAGACTGGCAGGCCGTTCACCTGGGAGACAACAAAACATACGATGGTGCATTCGGTGATCTGACCGAAATGAACCGCGTGGATGTGACCAGTAGCTGGGATGGAACCAAGATCTTCTTCACCTGGCTGGATACTCATGTGCCCGGTGTTACCACCAATGTGTCGCCCGATATTTTCGCCCGTGGATTTGACGTGGTGGAAAACGCGATAACTTTTGATGATGCGCCTACGGCTTACGACGGCGCCACCAATGTCACCTATCTCTCCGAAGCGATGTGGCAGTCATATTTTAAATCTGCTGCCTACTATTCAATCGATGAAGGCGAGCCCGGGAACATGACCTATACCATCCCGATGACATATGGTGATTTTGATCCGGCAGATCCGGGTTCCCCGGTTCAGTTCAAGTATATCCAGGATTTCTCGTTTGCCGATGGTGATTTCACCATGCCAACCGGAAATCCGCCGATTACCGGCGTGGGTATTGCTGATCCAGCTTATCAAAGCATTATTTCAGTATCCCAGAACTATCCGAATCCTTTTAACCGTAACTCAACCGTTATGGTTAACCTGGAGAAGAAATCCAACCTGCGAATGGTGGTAAGTAATATACTTGGCCAGCAGATCCAGGAAGTCAACCACGGTGAAGTCCCGTCAGGTACCCATCATTTCACTATTGATGGCAGCAACCTTGGCAGTGGAATTTATTTCTATACCGTGTTTGCTGGAAAAGAGTCAGTGACCCGTAAAATGGTCATTGAGTAACCTCCTTTTTAATTAAGTTTTAATTGAGGCTGTCTGAAAAATCAGACAGCCTCTTTTTTTTTGTAGTCCGACGACTGAAGCCGTCGGTTCCAGCTTATGTAACATATTTGGAACCAACGGCTTTAGTCGTTGGAGCACGGTCCAAATCCAAGCAGTGATTCAATTGCATACACTTTTTAGACACTAATTCTTTTTCAGTTTTTTTGATGGGTCCGGTTCAAGTGGATTTGAACATTGTCAATTCTAATTTGTTTAATCATCAAACTTCAGGTATGTATCAATTTGACGGAGAATGGGCGCTGATCACCGGAGCTACTTCCGGAATCGGTTATGAGATGGCAAAGATCCTGGCAGGGAAAGGTGTTAACCTGGTTCTTGTCAGCCGGAATGAGGATCGTTTATGCCAGGTGGCCAGGGAAATGAATGAAGTGTCCGATATTATTATCATGCCGGTTGATCTCTCCGTTACGGGATCTGCTACCATTTTATATAATGAATGTGATCGATTGGGATTGAAGGTGGATATACTGGTAAACAACGCCGGTTTTGGCATTTTTGGCGAAAGCCTGGATCATGATTCACGGAATGTAGAATCGATGCTGACCCTGAACATGACCACCCTGACCACACTGAGTAACCTGTTTGGCAGAAAAATGAAGGAACGCCGGAAGGGTTTTATTCTGAATGTCGCTTCCACTGCAGCATATCTTCCGATCCCTTATTTTTCCGCCTATTCATCCAGCAAGAGCTATGTACGTCATTTTTCCCAGGCACTCCATGAAGAAATGAAAATGCACAACGTAAAGGTAACCTGCCTGCTTCCGGGGCCGACACACACCAATTTTTTTAATGTTGCTTTCAAGGATAACAGTGCTGATTTTTTGAAATGGCAGTATATTATGCCGGCCGATAAGGTTGCCAGGCTGGGGTTGAAAGGTCTCTTCAAAGGCAAACGGGAAGTAATACCCGGAATGGTGAACAAGTTCGTTTCATTTTTTGCGGGAATGATCCCTACAGCAGCGGTATCAGCCCTGATAAGGCGAAATATCAGGCTGGATATGGCATCATAAGCCCTGTACAGTTGCCGAATGGTAAATTCCTTACCTTTGCGCATCTAATCTTTCATTAATTCTCTTAAGATTATGCATCTCAGGTATATATTTGTTTTCCTGTTTTATTTTATTGGAGGCAGTGCGCTGATTTCTCAGCCTGTTTTTACGGAAACGATTACGGCGGAAGATGTCAAAGCGCATATCTCTTACCTGGCCTCCGATGAGCTGGCAGGCCGTTACCCGGGCACCCCAGGCAGTTATGCTGCTGCGGTCTACATACGGGAACAGTTTATATCAACCGGACTGACGCTTCTGGGAGATGATGGATTGCAGATTTTTGACGCAGTCGTCAGTGTGAAGGAAGGCGCTAATTCTTTTCAGTCGGGCGATATTACCGGAACGGCAGGGGAAGATTTTGGCCCTTTTCCATTTTCAGCCAGCACCACACTGGAAGCCGGTGTAGTATTTGCAGGCTATGGATTTGATTTCCAACATGACAGCCTTTCATGGAATGATTATGAGAATGTCGATGTTGCCGGTAATTGGGTGATGTTATTCCGTGGTGATCCCGAAATGGATCAGCAGGACAGTTATTTTTCAGCTTACGGGGAAGACCGGGACAAGGTGATAACAGCCCGTGACAAAGGGGCGGCAGGCGTACTTTTTGTTTCGGGCAGCCGTTTCGACGAACAGGACAAGCTGGTATCGGTCTATTTTGACAAGTCGAGATCGGATGCAGGTATACCTGTCATTCATCTGAAGAGATCACTGGCGGATCAGTTGCTTATGGCTGACCAGATCACGATTGATGGGATGGAGTCCCTTCTGGCATCGACATACAGACCGGCATCACAAATTTTAAGTGCAAGGGTGAAAGCCCGAACCGAGATCATTCATGAGGTGGTTCCGGGCCGGAATGTTATCGGGATGATTGAAGGAAATGACCCTGTGCTCAGAGAAAGTTACATTATTATTGGCGCGCATTACGACCACCTGGGAATGGGTGGCCAGGGCAGCGGATCCAGGTTCATGGACTCCACTGCCATTCATTACGGTGCGGATGACAACGCTTCCGGGGTGGCCGGTGTACTGGAACTGGCTGCAATGCTGGCATCCGACCGGTCATCCCTGAAACGGAGCATCGTATTTATCGCATTTGATGCAGAAGAGCTGGGATTGCTCGGATCGAAATATTTCGTGAACAACCCGCTGGTTGACCTCAATACCGTCATGGCCATGATCAACCTGGATATGATCGGCCGGCTGAAAGAGGATGACCCTGCCATCATGGTCGGTGGTTCCGGTACTTCAAAAGAATCGCAGGAGATTCTGGAATCTCTTGAAACCGGGGGAGTCAGCATGACTTATTCACCGGAGGGCTATGGCCCTTCCGATCATGCATCTTTTTACGGTGAGGACATCACAGTTTTTTTCTTTACCACCGGTGCCCATGAAGATTATCATACGCCCAATGACAGGTGGGAACTGATCAATTTTGAGGGCACGGCTGCCGTCATTGAGATTGCGGCAGATCTAATTTTCCGGCTTGCCAACCGTGAGGAGTATCTTAGTTTTCGCCAGGCAGGGCCGAAGCAGCAGGGCAGCCGCGGGGGATACCGTCTGAAGGCCACCCTGGGCATTATGCCTGATTTCACAGCCACCACCAAGGGAGGCCTGGGTGTCGGGGGTGTGAGAGCGGATGGCCCGGCGTACAAAGGGGGCATGCTGAAGGGGGATATCATTACTGCCATCGACGGTAAACCGGTCAATGATATTTATGACTATATGAACCGCCTGCAAAGATTGAACCCCGGGCAGGTTATCTCGGTGGATGTCATGAGAGGCGATGAAAAATTAGTGCTCATCATACAATTGTAGCATGTCAGAAATCCTTTCCCGGGCCTTCTTGTTCAAGTTCATCAAATTTGGCATTGTCGGATTTTCGGGTTTGTTCGTGGACTTTGGCATTACTTATATCTGTAAGGAATGGCTGAAGATCCAGAAATATATCTCGAATTCGATTGGATTTATTACCGCTGCCACCAGCAATTATATTCTCAACCGGGTTTGGACCTTTGAAAGCAAGGATCCTAATATTGCCCTGGAGTACACCGAATTTCTGGCCATCAGCCTGATCGGGCTGGGTTTGAACAACCTGATATTGTGGATCATTCATTCCCGGTTCGGGATGAACTTCTATCTTTCCAAATTATTCGCCATCGGTTTGGTCACCATCTGGAATTTCCTGGCGAATTACTACATTACTTTTGCGGGGAAGTAGATCGATAAAATATTGTATTAGTCCGACGGCTGAAGCCGTCGGTTCGAATACTCTGTAAGGCTGGCAGTAATACTCCGACGACTGAAGCCGTCGGTTCTTTTTTTTACTTATTGGGAACCAACGGCTTTAGTCGTTGGAGTACGACCCAATTTCGGGCAGTAATTCGATTGCATAATTGCAGAGGTTGTATCAAAAGGTTAGAATCATTTAAAAGCCACCAAAACACAAAATCACCAAATATCACAAAATACTGGTAATCAATAAAATAAATTTTAGTGTAATTTTGTGTTTCTGTGATTTAGTGGCATGAAAAAGCCTTTTGATACAACCTCTTGTGGGACTTATTTATTCGGCGAAGACCTCGAAGTCAATTTCCACGGAGACCTCTTTATGCAGCTTGATATTGGCTTTATAGGTACCCAGTTCCTTGATCGATTCGCCATCGACTTCTATTTGTTTGCGGTCGAAGTCGAATTTATGCTGATCTTTCAGTGCCTGGGCGATCTGAATGGCATTGACCGATCCGAAGATCTTACCTGAGGTGCCGGCTTTGGCCCCGATCTTCAGGCTGATCTTTTCGAGGGCCTTGGCGATGGTCAGGGCTTCATCCCTGATCTTTTCCTCTTTAAAAGATTTTTGCTTTTTGTTTTCGGCGATGACCTTTTTACTGGTTTCTGTAGCCAGGATGGCCAGGCCCTTGGGGATGAGATAATTCCTGCCGTATCCGTTTTTCACGGTGACGATATCATCTTTATAGCCCACATTGGGGATGTCTTGTTTTAAGATAACTTCCATTGCTATTCCTCCTCAAGCTTATTTTAACATATCGGCCACATAGGGCATCAAGGCAAGGTGGCGGGCTCTTTTAACGGCCTGGGCCACTTTTTTCTGGTATTTCGTCGAAGTGCCGGTAATTCTGCGGGGCAGGATCTTGCCTTGTTCGTTCACGAATTTCAGGAGAAAATCTGCGTCTTTATAGTCGATGTACTTGATCCCTGCTTTTTTAAAGCGGCAGTACTTTTTCCTCTTGGTGTCGACATTGATCGGGGTAAGATATTTAATATCTCCGGTTTGCTGTGCCATGGTTCTAAACATTTAAAGGTTTATACATTAAGCTTCCTGTGGTTGTTCTTCCTGCGCTTTTTTGCGCTTTTTTTCATTGTATGCAACCGCATGTTTATCAAGCTTAACGGTCAGAAAGCGGATGATGCGCTCGTCGCGTTTGAATGCCAGTTCAATGTCGCGGACAATTTCTCCGTCGGCTTTGAACTCGATGAGGTGATAGAAGCCTGTGGACTTTTTCTGGATCGGATAAGCCAGTTTTTTCAATCCCCAGTCATGCTCCATAACGATTTCGGCTCCTTTGTCTTTCAGTAATTTCTGATACTTTGCGACCGTTTCCTTCATCTGGTCATCAGATAAAACGGGAGTCATAATGAAAACGGTTTCGTACTGATTTGCCATTGTTAATCGTAAGTTATTGATTCAATTTGTTTTTAAAAATGGAGTGCAAAGGTATGTAAAATTTTCATTTCCACAAATCCTGATGATAAATTTCACCCACGATAAATTCTGAAGCATGGCCATCGCCGAAAATCGGGGGGAAGTCTGCCGGGGGATTCTTCAGAAATTCTTTATATGTATTGATGATCAATGGTTTGTCTGCATCGACAATTCTGGCGGTCCCCAGTTCAGTCAGCTCTTTCCATTCCGATTCGGAGCGAAGGACGAGGCAGGGCTTTTTAAAGAAATAGGATTCTTTCTGCACGCCGCCCGAGTCGGTGATGATCATGGCGCACCGGCTTTCCAGGGCCAGCATGTCGAAGTATGCGACAGGTTCTGTCAGCTTCAGGAACGGATTCGAGTGTATTCGACGGATCAGATCACTGTTGATGATTAGCGGCAGCATTTTTTTTGTCCGGGGATGCATTGGCATGATCATGTCAATCCGGTGCTGCCGTGTAATTTCATCCAGCGCATCGAAGATGGCATTTAACCGGTCGGCGTGATCGGTGTTGCTGTCACGGTGGATCGTGCACAAAATGAATTCTTTGTTTTCAAGGTCAAGGCTGGAGAGCACTTTCGAGGATATGCCTGCCTTTTCGGCATAGTACAATGCATTATCGTACATCACATCACCGCAATGAAAAATACCGGGATGATCCGCTGAAAAGGGCGGTTTGGCGGAGGGATCAAACCCTTCCCGCACAAGGTTCTGAAAACCGGTAAGGGTTGGTGAAAACAGCAATGTAGAGACATGATCGCACAATATGCGGTTGATCTCTTCGGGCATCGATTTATTGAAGGAACGCAGGCCTGCTTCGATGTGGACTACCGGAATGTGCAGTTTTGAGGCAGCGATAGCGCCTGCCAGCGTGGTATTGGTATCGCCATATACGACGACGGCATCAGGTTTTTCACTGATCAGGATCCTTTCAGCTTTTTGGATGATCTCTCCCGTCTGGAAACCATGCGTGCCGGAACCCACTTCAAGGTTATATGAAGGGACCGGGATTTCCAGTTCTTCGAAAAAGACTTTCGACATATTGTCGTCGTAGTGCTGGCCGCTGTGAACGATTTTTTCCTCTATCCGGTCGCTGAAATGCATCCTGACAGCCCGGCTGATGGCGGCAGCTTTGATGAACTGTGGCCTGGCGCCGGCTATGGTCACGATCTTCATTAGTAACGTATAATTTTCTGTGTTTGCACCGGCAAATTGTCATGAAATATATTCAGGATATACACTCCAGGTGAAAGATGGCGCAGGTCGAGTTGCGTCGAACCGCTATTTGTCCGGCTTACCTCACGCCAGAGCAATTCCCGTCCGGATATATCGGTGATCCTCAAACAGGATACATTTTGAATTTCTTCATGAAACCTGATCGTAACCTTACCGTCTGTAGGATTTGGATAGATTACCGGTTCGTTTTGAGTTGTCAGATCAGGAATATTTACTGTTTCCGTCTCGTACCAGGCGGTCCATCCGGGGGCAGTAACGGTGGGGTTGGTGCTGAAGATAATAAGCATTTTTCCGCCGGTGGCCGTTACCGGTTCGGGCAGATCGGGATAGTATCCTGAGTATTCAGCCAGAAGGGCTTGTGTTTGAAGATCGTAAATCTGTAAGACATCATTCGATTCCTCTGTTTCAAATTCAGTAAAATACAGGGTGACGGGCCCGGCATTCTCCGGCAGGATCCGCCACATGCATATTGAATTATTATGGTAGTTATAGGGTCCGCTGCCGTCGGAAATGGTATCGGACGAGGCATTCAGAATAACTGTTCCGCTGCAGTAGACCGGCAGATCGGAAAAAAATCCGGCCAGGAAGCCTTCGCCGGTCTGGACAGAGTCGGATAAGAAATGCAGGAACAGACGGTTACCTGTGGTGGATATATCGGGGGGCAACCCGTTTCCAGTGAATGCCCCGAGCAATGGGGAGGTGAGGGTATCGCCCTCAAAGACTTTCAGGGTGTCACCGGTTTCCAGGCTGAAGTGCAGGAATTGGATGGTAATGCCCTCTACAGAGTCTGCAGGGGCAATAAGCCAGCTGCAATCGCTCATATCCTGGTAGGGGAAAACCGGCCCGCTGCCATCCTCAATGGCTCCGTAGAGGGTTGTATACGAGGTGTTCCCGTTGCAATAGAGCGGATAGTTATACTGGCTGGTATCGGGGAAGGCATGGATGATCACCTCCTGTGCCAGGTTGAAATTGGCGCCACCCGGTGTAAGGTTATCGGTGTAGAAATAACCGTCATAAGAACCTCCCCAGCCCCAGTTAAAATGATAAAAATCAGTGCCCTGGTATCCGTCACATACAAAAGCATGGCCATTGACATGCGGTTCCGACCATCCGGCATAATACATCGGGATGCGCTGGTCGAGGTGCGATACCAGCAGGCTGTCCCAGTCCATCGTGGTGGAGTCGCGAAAAACATATTGCGTTTCGGGTGAGTATTTAAAGTAGGTTCTCAATGAATAGGCGGCTTTATGATTATACATACCTGACCCGTTGGGGCCATACACCATATCTACCGATACGCCGAGGTGATATAACAGTTCGGCCACATATAAATTGCTGTGGCTGAGGGAGGTTTCCATCAGGTCCCAATGGTAGGTGGTATTGCCAAAATCAGCGCTGAGGGTACCATAGGGCGGACATTCATAAGTATATGAACCTGTCCCGGTGTCAGGCCAGCGGAAATAATTCATTACCTGACCCATAGCTGTGGCAACGCAACCGGCGTAACAATGCCCGCCGGGGCCTGCCGGGTCGGCGGGGCAAAGTTCATTGTAATAAATACCCTGGTTCCAGGTGGATGTGAGCAGGGGCGGCACTTCCCGTCCCGAAAAAGGCCGGAGGTCTTCCCAGGAGGTGTCTCTGTAATAGTTCCAAAGTGATGTGATTTCCCTGGCAGGCGGGTCATTCCATTCCGTAACTGATTCAATCTGCCGGCGATATTGTTCCATCCAGGCCTGAAAATTATCCGGTTGATGATCAGGGGTGAAGTGTCCGTTAAAAGAATAACAAAGAACGGGTGTTACTGCATCATTGGCTGCCACAGTGACAAAACCGGAAGGTGAAATATTGAAAATGTAATACAGCGGTTTTTCTTTTCCGGAAATAATAAAGGTCGACTGAATGCTTACATCGTTAAAATTTAACGGATGGCAGGACTGGACCCTTTCGTAATAAAATTTGAGCGCTACATCGCGGGCTTGTTCCTCCGGGATGTGACCGGACCGGGAAGTGGCCACGCCGGCCAGAAGCGGGAACAATACCAGGCATGTGAAAATCTTCTTCATGATGATCTTTTACAATTCACCAATAAAAGTAGAAAGAAAGTCCGGACCATCATGAAAAAAACCGGTATGGCGGCTATTGTTTCACGATGATTTTTTTAGTGACCACTCCCAGCTCGCCTGAAACCTGCAGGACATAGATCCCCGGAGCTATTCCGGTGAGGTTGGCCTGGCGGATCTCTCCGTTTCTATAGTTGCTTTCTTGTTTCGATAATATAATCTGTCCCTGAACATTCATGACTTTCACTTCGATGTGGTTACCCACACCATGTGCCGAGTAATTCATCAGGTCGCTGACCGGGTTGGGATAGATGAGCATTCCCGCTTCAGCGGCTCCCGGTTCACCGATCGCGGTTGTATTGGAGATCATGACATTGTCTACAAAGGCATTGTCGCCTTCAGCGAAGAATTTATCGGAAAGGTAGCATGAAGCCTGGAATTTCAATGAGAATAAAGAATTTCCATATTCAGACAGGTCAAATATCATTGTCTGGAACGGATCCTGATTCGTAACGGGATTGAAATTTTCATTCCCGTACACATCTGCTATTTGCTCATCATTGACCAGCACCCGGAACCAGGAATATTTATTGCCTATCGAAAAGGTTTGCCTGAGGTCGAAGGTCAATCCGACACCCATTATACCGGTGGCATCCACGCTGCAATTTTCAGCCCAGGAGTGGAAATTGGTATTGGTTTCCCAGGCCTGGGTCGGGGTGGTATTGGCCGGACCGCCCGACCAACCTCCGGTGAAATGATTTCCGTGGAAATGCAGGCCATAGTCGGAACCAGGCGCTGCGGCCCTGTTATCAACAGCGATTTTCCCCCTGGTGTTGGCGCCGAGCACAAAACTTCCGCTGTTGCCTTCCTCGAAATCTTCCGCGTAATTCAGTGAGATCCCTTCAATTTCAATCATATTTTCAACGGTTTTATTGCTGGTGCCGTTCGCATTGGTGGCGAACAGGGTCACGGAATAAAGACCCGGTTCTTCAAAACGGACATCGGGATTTTGCGAATTTGCAGTGGTGCCATTGACAAAGGTGACTGTTGGCGGGTCAAAGGTCCACTCCCAGGAGGTGGGATCATAGAGGGTTGAATCAGTGAATGAGATAGTATCTTTATTGCAGGCATGTTCTTCACTGGCAGTAAAGATGATCCATGGATCAGGCGTACTGGTCACCGTAATATAACTGGTTTTGGTTTCTATATCGAGCCCGAAGTTGTTAGATGCGGCAAGGGAAACGTTAAAAACACCTTCATCATCATAAGTTACTAATGGATTTTGCTGAGCCGACAGGTAAGGATTTCCTCCGGTGAATTCCCATGACCAGGTATCGGGGACCCCGGCTGTTTTATCAGAAAACCGGATGCTGGTCCCGGGCAGAATGGTTGTGATTTCAGTTTCAAAATCTGCAACAGGCGTATAAGGGGTATTTGAAACAGCCGCATAGGCGTCGATCCTTCCGGCGCCTAACAACCCTGCCCAGCTGGCATTATCCGGCAATGTGTCGATGACCACGCAGGTTGATTTGATAATATTTTCAACCTCCTGGGGG
>JAWOHY010000118.1:0-8989 GCA_046484945.1 Bacteroidales bacterium | reverse complement strand
AGTATCAACGGTGCCCATATTACTGGTAATGAAGTGTATAATATGATATACGACGGCAGTAAATATGGGATATGGATGGGTACTTATGTATCCAATTCAGTTGTCAGCCGCAATAATATTCATGCGATGGGCCAGATCGGTACATCTGCTTCATATTATTGCATTGCTATGTATTTCTCCTCTGGCACCGGAGCTGTCAATAACGAAATATCCAATAATATCATGTATGACCTGGATCAATATGGCAGTACTTCCAACTTCTATGGCCCGATCGGTATACGGATCGCTGGCGGAACCGGGTACAAGGTCTGGCACAATTCGATCAGTCTGACCGGGGCATTCGGAAGCTCGACAACTGGTGTTTATTCGCACTGCCTGTTCATGTCGACTGCTACCAGCAATATGGACCTGCGCAACAACATCTTCTACAATGCGCGCACGGGAAATGATCCCCGGGCCTATACGGTTTATACCGTCAGTACCAGTACCTTTGATTTTATAGATTATAATGATTATTACACTACCGGCAGTGCCTTTGGATATTACGGCTCAGAAATCGCCACTTTTGCCGACTGGCAGGTGGCAACCGGGCAGGATCTGAATTCAATGAATGTGGATCCTCAGTACACATCTCCAACGAACCTGATGCCAACAAATATGGGTATTGATAATATGGGTATATACCTGCCGGAGGTTCCGAAGGATTATGATTTTGTCAGCCGGACCAACCCTCCCGACGCGGGCGCCTATGAATTTGGCACAAACCCGGAGGTCATTACATTGGATGCATCAGATATCACCTGCGAAGGAGCTATGCTGAACGGAACCATCAATGCGAATGGATTGACCATCAATGCATTCTTTGATTACGGCGAAACGGATGCTTATGGTAACACTGTCAATGGCGTTCCGGATATTGTCACCGGTACTACGACAACTCCCATCACTGCATTGTTGACAGGTCTGTCGGGCAATACGACCTATCATTTCCGTTTGCGCGGCGTCGGCCCCGGCGGGGTCATTTCCTACGGAGAGGATATGACATTTACCACCAATGCCAGCGGTGCTCCGACCGTAGAGACGCAAAGTGCCACAAACATCGCTTCAACCACCGCGACGCTTAACGGGATGGTGAATGCGAACTGCTACTCCACGGTGGTTACTTTTGAATATGGGACAACTATGGCTTATGGTTCGACTATCGCTGCCATCGAAAGCCCGGTGACCGGAGGTGTTGACACCCCTGTTAGTGCTGATCTTGCCGGCTTAATAACGGGCCAGACCTATCATTACCGGGTGGTGGGTGAGAATAGCGAGGGAACGACCTATGGTATGGATATGACCTTCACCACAGGTGCCAACCCGCCAACGGTAACTACGGAACCGGCTACCAACATTGATAACTTCACCGCCACCCTGAACGGGACTGTCAATGCCAATAACCAGAACTCCACCGTGACTTTTGAGTGGGGACTGACCCCCGCTTATGGCAATACCATCGGGGCAACCCCGGGTGTTGTTACAGGCGATGTGACCACACCGGTGTATGCCGACCTTGCCGGGCTGGATTACAATACGACCTACCATTTCCGCTGTGTGGCTACCAATATGGCAGGAACCACATATGGCGCGGATGAAACATTCACGACCCTGTGCCCCGTGCCAATGGCAGCCGGCGCCATTACCGGCCCCACCTCTGTCTGCCAGAGCACGGACGGCCATGTTTATACCGTTGCCCCAATTACCTATGCTACTGGCTATGAGTGGACATTGCCTGCCGGCGGAACGATCACAGCCGGTGCTAACACCAACAGCATTACTGTGAGTTACAGCAGCGCTGCCGTTTCAGGTGATGTCGGGGTTTATGGCACCAATGTCTGTGGCTCCGGAGCGCAGTCGCTCCTGGCCGTGACAGTGAACCCCACTCCGGTACCTACCATCACTGGCGCCGACCTGTCATGTATCGGTGATTCTGAGACTTACACAACAGAAGCCGGTATGACCGGTTATGTATGGACAGTCTCTGCCGGGGGAACGATCACAGCCGGCGCGGGTACTCACTCCATCACCGTGCAGTGGAACCAAACCGGGGCACAATATGTTACAGTTGATTACACCAGTGCAGCCGGATGTCCTGCTGCTGCACCGACCATGCTGAATGTCTCTATCGGTGATCTCCCGGTTCCGACCATTACCGGTTCAAATACGATGTGTGTTGGCTCTGGAAATCATATTTATACGACTGAAAGCGGGTTCAGTGCATACCAGTGGACCGTTTCTTCAGGCGGCACGATCGTATCAGGCCAGGGAACCTACCAGATCGAGGTGAACTGGACTGTGCCCGGATCTCAGAGCGTCAGCGTGAATTATGAAAATGCGTTTGGCTGCTCTGCCCCAAGTCCGACCAGCATGAGCATTACCGTACTGGCCTTACCCGCACCTGCAGGTGAGATTACAGGTACGGCGGAATTATGTGAAGGTACGCTGTCGGTGAGTTACTCCGTGGATGAAATCGCTGATGCAACCTCCTACATGTGGAGTGTCCCTGAAGGTGCCTTTATCTCCGGTGGCGCCGGTACCAACAGCATCCGTGTCGATTTCCCCATCGGGGCTTCCTCAGGAGCCATTACAGTCTATGGTGTGAATGCATGTGGTGACGGTGCCGTTTCACCTCCGTTCCAGGTAACAGTTTACCCGATTCCGCCCGCTCCGGTCATTACCATGGATGACAATTACCTGTTGACCAGTAGCGCACCCGAAGGCAATCAATGGTACCTGGATGGTGACATTATTGAAGGGGCCACCGGCCAGACATACCAGGTTGAGCAAGAAGGGACATACTGGTCAGTGGTGACACTGAACGGATGTGTTTCCGATGAATCCAACCAGATCGATGTGATCTTTACCGGACTGGATGAATTGCCCGGCACATCCGTCAGCATCTATCCTGTTCCGAACAAGGGCGTGTTTACGATAGCCATCCGAAATACCGGGATGGAGTCCTATTCGATCGCAATATACAATGCCCTCGGCATGAAAGTATATGAAGATGTGGAACTTGTGGTCGACGGGCAATTCCTGAAAACGATCGATCTCGGCGCAGGCGCTAAAGGGATCCATACGATCGTCCTTCGGAGTGGCAAAAACAGCCTTGCCCGCAGGGTGCTGATCACGAACTAACAGATAAATCTTTCCGGAAAGAGGGTGTATTCAAAGTCAATGCACCCTCTTTTTTTATGCCCTGTTGTAAACTTTCAGGATATTCTCCCGCAGCATCTTTCCGGCCGGGGTGAGGGCGAAAGAAATCACCTCGGCAATCCGCTCCGGCGGTACCCAGGATGAAAAATCTGCATCCGGCATGGCTTTCCGGGTGGCGGGAGTATCTATAGTTGATGGGACAATCACGGTAGCGGTGACATTCTTCTTCTTACCCTCCGCGTTGATGAATTCCGCCAGCTTAAAAATCATGGATTTGCTGAGAGAGTATGCAAAGAAGTCCTTTCCACTGGCAGCGTCCAGTCCCGGACGTGAACCTACCAGGATGATCTGCCCGCCTTCCGGACGCGACAGGAAATGCTTCAAAAGTGGCCTGACAAGATGATACGCCGTATAAAAATTCAGTCCGATCATTTTCTCGAGCTCATCTTTGCTGGTGTCCACCAGTTTTCCCATGGCAAAACCGCCTACCAGCAAGACAGCCGCTTCCAGGTCCCCACTTTCACGGATCACTTTCTCAGCAAATCCAAGAGCCGTAGCCTCATCTATCAGGTCAGCCTGGTGAAATTTTAACCGGTCGTGTGAAGGCAGATCATCGGCGCTGCCTGCACCGGCTGCCATTAATGAATATCCCTTATCGAGCAAATGATGTGTTACTGCCTGACCCAGATTGCCATTGGCGCCAGTGATCAGAATCGTTGACATATTATAAGATTTGTTATTTATTAAACACAGACAGGATCGATTTGTTCAGTTTGATCGCTTCCAGGTATGATTTCCGGAAAACCGGGTCAGTGATCCGGTCATGGCGGGCCATTACCAGCGCTTTTGCCTTCAGCAGTGCATTTTCTGCTTCATCCCGGCGATCAGGGAATTCAATTGTGATCAGGTAGTGATTGAACCAGGCCCGCTGCAGATCTTCTACTGTCTGAAATTCTTTCAGCCCCGCCGTTGCCTCACAGGAATATTCCAGCGCTTTATCAGATTTTCCTGCGTGCAGGTAGCTGAGCGCCAGCCCTGAAATATCCATCAGCTCAAAACTGCGCACACCGATCTTCTTCCTGATTTCCCTGGCTGTCTGAAAAGCTGCGATGGCTTTGTCAGGATTCTTCAATTCAAGATAAACATAACCGAGATTATTCCAGGTCAGCCCCATGATATAGAACTGGCCGATCTTCTCATTGATCTCGTTGGCTTTTTTATAGAAATCGATGGATGTTTCCGGGTTTCCGCTCCACCAGGTTGCGGTCCCCAAACTGTTCATTACCTTTCCCAATCCCTTGATGTCGTTATTCTTTTCCAGCAACTCACGGGCTTGTTTCAGATGAAAAAGCGCCGGATCGTATTGCCCCAGCCCGCGGTATATGATCCCCATGTGATTGTGGGCTTCGGCCTTCAGTCGCAAAGATTCGGTGTTCTCAAACAGCTGAAGCGACTTCTCCAGGCTGGCCAGCGCGTCCGTATCCAGGTGAAGCTGCCATTGGTTAATGCCCATGACCGAATAGGCCCGGGCAATACCCCTGATATTATCCGTCATTTCATATAGCCGGATAGCATCGGTCAACTCCCGGATCGCCTCCTGGAACATGTCAATATGTCTCAGGCACCAGCCCATGGCAAAACGGGCCTCGCCCATCTTTTCGGTTTGCTTCAGCCCCTCAGCCTTTGAATAAGCTTTGCTGAAATATTCTATGGCTTGCAGATACCGTCCCAGGTGCTGGAAAATCTCACCTGTGCTCAAATATGCCTGGATCGTGGTGACCGGATCGGCTGAAAGCGTGCTGAAAGCATTGTCCGCTGAAGAAAGGACCTCTTTCGGCGTAAACATTTGCCAGTAAGCAGCCAGCTCATAATGCTTCCCCATCCTGGACGACTCCAGAACGAAAAGCGGATGAGTAATAATTTCAAGCAGCCGGTTTTTCTGCCCGGAAAGATGAAGATGTCTCGGGTAGCTTCTGATGGCGTAATCATGCTCAAACCCGGTCTTGTCCTGCCAGTCGGCATAATAATCGGCCCAGTTCCGGTGATAAGGATTGTGATGGTCGAAAAGATGATTGTTTACAAAGTGCAGAAAACTGAGGTGATAGAACCTGTAAAACAGTTCATTGCTCGTCCCGCTCTTGTCAATGCCATTTTCACTGATATTGACGACATCCATGAACTGGCCGATAAACCGCATGGCCCAGTCGAACCAGGATAAGGGCATATGCAATGCTTCGCAGATCTGCGTTTTGGTTACCGGGTCCCCCGCTGCCGCCATTGCCCCGAGAATCGACTGGATCTTGTCGAGCTTCTCCGGCTCGTCGGCAAAACGGTGATTGATGCGTTCGCAATATCCCTGGTACCAGTTTTGAAGATCCTTGCCGGAATTCAGGAACTGGTCGATGTCCTCAGGCTGAAAGTCTTCTTTAATCATAGCCTCCGACATCAGTTTGATAATGAGAAAGTTCCATGCTGCTTTGTCAGCGATCTCTTTCTGCCACTCGCGGTCAATTTTTCCATCCAGCATCGAGGCAATGAATGTATAAGCATCGTTCCGGTTGTCTTCACCGGCAGGGTCGAGATGATAGGCGTAAAACCCCTCTTTGTTTTTCAATACCTCCATGTCGGGGTTAAGCGGCCGGGTGGATATGATGAAATATATCCCTTTTGGCAGAATAGCCGGGAGTATTTCACCGATGGTTTTGCCATCCTGTGTTTTGGATGCTTCATCAATGGCGTCGAGGACGATGGTTTCATGCTGGCCGGGTAGCATCATGTTCGAAACCTGTGCCAGGAGGTCCTCAAAATCGAGTCTGGCCTGCTCGGGGGCGACAGGCCCCTGGCCGACTGCAATATTGTATTTCTGTGCCAGGAAATGACGGATACCATTGACGCAATCGTCCGGATTATCGTAATTTGATCCCGCTTTGAAAAAGTAATGCGCCTGCCGTTCCAGGGGATTGATCAGGTTGGCCATAATGGCCGTCTTGCCGATGCCCGGCTCACCGGTTAAGATGAAATACCCCGATAGCTGGTCATCCTTGAATTGTAATATTCTCTTCCGGATGAAATCCCTTCCCGTGATATGGGCATGCTTGTTCAGGATGGCCGAGAAATTGTTGACGTGCGTACCGATGCTTAATATGGTTGCCTTGAATGCTGAGAAGACTTCCATGAGAAGCGCCTCGCCAAACTTGTTTTCCAGGACTTCCACCGGTTCGTAACGCGCTTCCCGGTTGCCTTCCCGGTAATTCATCATGTACAGCAGCTTCAGTTCTTTGCGTGAACCGTATGATTTCTGGCTGTCGTAAAGATACAGGGCCTCATCGCCCGAGCCTTCCATTTTGAGTATAATAAAGAAAGGCTCTACTTCGATGAACCGCTGGTCGCTGTCGATGAAAAACAACTTGCCTTTCAGGCTGGCGGGAAAATCCCCGTTGACAGGAACAGGCGCTTCACCAGTCAGCAGAAGCGCTTCACCCTCTTCCAGGCCTTTATAAGGCGGAAACGACTGCAGGAACCTGCTCTGGTTGATCAATGCCTGAAATGAAGGCAGTTGCTGCAATAATTGCCTGTAATATTCTTCATCGGACAGTCTCGCGGCATGGTGCAGTTCATTGCGGAACTGAACGAATTTCTGAAGGAAAGCCATCCCTTCGCCCTGGCAGTCTTTCCCTTTCTTTTCACTGAAGAATAACTGGTAAAGAGCCCGGGCCGGATCGGGTTCAGCCTTGATCAGCACAACAACTTTCTGAAGGATGTTCACCCACATCCCGGTGGAGGGACGGGAAAGCATTTTCAGCAACATGGCGTCGTTCTCCATGTTCCTGTTTGCCGATGAAATGTAATGGCCAATGCCGTAAACGCAGAATGTTTTAATGAGGGCTTCGACAGAATCTTTGTAAAATGAAACCGCATCCCAAACCGATGCATTTGAAGCGATCGCCTGGTTCATTCGCGTCATGCGCATTACAGCCGGATAGGGGAGATGATCGAAGTTTTCCAGGAGGGGTAGCGATAATGGTTTTCCCCCGATCTGATGGATCGCAGCGAGAATCTTTTTCCGGTGTGGCAGGGAATTTATCCCGATTTCCTTCAGATAATCCGATGTTAAATCCTTCAGGTCATCAAAAAAGATCTGGTTCTCCTCAAACAGCGGAAAATAATCCGCCATATCGATGTTTTGCAGCCATTGCTTCACTTTTTCCATAGCGGCAAATGTAAAGGTAAATTTTTATAGAATTAGTTACATTTGCCTTATAAATGGGAGCGAATAAAAAGGAAAAGTTGAAAATTATACTGATTTCGCCTACAGTTGATGCAACAAAAAAGACCAATAAAGGTCTTATGATGCCCCAGCTCTCTCTATACATTCTTAAGGGATTAACCCCTCCGGAACATGAGGTTATTACGATTGAGGAAGAAGCTGAAAGTGTTGATGTTAATGTGCAATGTGACCTGGTTGGCATAAGCTGCATGACGGCAAATTCTCCGAGGGCTTACAAGCTTGCCGGAGAATTCAGGGCAAGGGGCAAAACGGTGGTGCTGGGAGGCGTGCATCCTACCATATTGCCGGATGAGGCTCTGCAATATGCCGATTGTGTAGTGATCGGAGAGGCGGAAGGCGTTTGGGTGCAACTGTTGCAGGATTTTCAACAAGACAGGTTAAAGAAAACATACCATAATCCCTCACCTGACCTGGGAAATTATGTTCCCAAGGACTTTAGCAAAATTCTTAAAAAAAGATTGTATAATCTTATCCCGGTCATGACAACCCGCGGATGCCCCTATCATTGTGATTTTTGCTGTGTTACCAACCTTTTTGGAAAGAAAATCAGGCATATACCTATTGAAAATGTAGTGCGTGACATCCGGGAATCCG
Organism: Bacteroidales bacterium; assembly: GCA_046484945.1. Taxonomy (GTDB): domain Bacteria; phylum Bacteroidota; class Bacteroidia; order Bacteroidales; family JAGOPY01; genus JAGOPY01. Next base: position 909 of record JAWOHY010000118.1, on the reverse strand, counting down.
GTGCAAAGAACTTCATGTTTCTGGATGATAATATTATCGGTCATCCAAAATACGCGAAAGAATTATTCCAGGCAATTAAACCTTTAAAGATCAATTGGGTGGGACAGGCTTCTGTTTCATTACTGGTCGGGGATGAAGAACTGATGCAACTTGCGACAGAAAGCGGGTGCAAAGCACTCTTCTTCGGGATTGAGAGTGTGTCGGAGGAACGGCTAAAATCAATGCATAAGTTATTTAATGAAATTGAAAATCTGGAGCTTGCCTTAAAAAAAATCAAAAAAATGGGTATTCTTATCCATGCATCAATGGTCTTTGGTTTTGATAGCGACACAAAAGAAATATTTAACGAAACCGTACGATTCCTGATAAACAATAAAGTAAGCACGGTTTCCTTCAACGTATTAACTCCTTATCCCGGAACAAAAATTTATGAAGACCTGAAAAATGAGGACCGATTGATAACTACAAACTGGAAGTATTACGATCATAATACAGTTGTATTCAAACCCGCGAAAATGACACCATACGAGCTCCAGATCGGCAAGATCAATGCCAGGAAGAAGTTTTACAGCAAATTATCAGTTCTGAAACGATTATTCGGCAATCTCTATAGCCCCTTTATTTATTTAGCCGTGAATTATGGACATATGAAACAGGTAAAGGTTGAAGCCCGGAGAATAGCCATTTTGCAAACCGAACTGTTTGATAAACATTGATTTTTATCTGGCCCCGAACCAAGAACCCGGAACCTGGAACCTGGAACCGTTGGCGAAAACTTACCTTCCTGGCGATATTCTCGATGTTGCCGCCTGAGAGGTCAAATCGTTCAGACAGTTGTTTTGCTACCGGGCATAGCGTCGGGGCCCTGGCGCAGCAATTGTTTCCCGGCGGCATCGATGCCAGCCGGGG
>JAWOHY010000046.1:0-8859 GCA_046484945.1 Bacteroidales bacterium | reverse complement strand
GACTATATTAAACGGGCAACTCTATTTCAACGGCAACACTGATTTTGTAGATTATATGCTTACCGATTTTGCTCCCAGATCAGGCCCTTACTCGAGCCGGTTGCGCCGCCTTTCCAGACGGATATCCAGGTTTTTGAGCTTTTCGATGACCGCTTTCATGTCGCGGTTGCTGCGCTCGAGCTCCTTGATTTTCTGGTCCAGGGCATGGCCTTCTATGAAGCGCTGGAAAGCAACTACATTTCCGACGAAGACCTGCAATCGCTGCTGAAATGGCGTGAAAATCCGGAGAAATGGGGGTAGGGGGCGCAGGGCGTAGGGCGTAGGGCGTAGGATTTTAGATTTTGAATTTGATTTCTTTGAGGTCGCATTCGATGATCTTTTCGCCGGGGATTTCCAGTTGGAGTTGTCCATAGCGGTTTAACCCAATGATCCTTGCCTGAATCAGTTTGTCTTTATAGAGGTAGGAAGCCATCTGGTTAAACCTGTACAACACATCCAGGTAGTCCCGGTCAATTTCCGTCTTTTTTCCTTCACGGAGCTGGATCAGGCGGTTTTCTAACTTCAGGATCGTCAGGTCCAGCATTTCTTCCAGGGAAAAATCCCTTCCCGTAATCATTTTCAATGAGACAGGATTTGCCGAATCGCCGTGAAACTTTTCCTGGTTGACATTCAAACCGATCCCGATCACCGAATATTCAAATTGTGAACCCTTCACTCCGTTCTGGATTAATATTCCGGCAATTTTGCGATCGCCGGCGTAGATGTCGTTCGGCCATTTGATCCTTACCGGCGGATCAACCGCAATAAGCTCATTCACAATATCATACAAGCCAAGCGCAATGACTTTATTCAGGTAAAACTGCGCATCAATGGCCAGGAAATGAGGATAGAGCACGAAACTGAAGGTCAGGTTCCGGTTTTGTTCGCTTTCCCATAAGCTGCCATCTACCCCGCGGCCTGCGGTCTGGTAATCCGTGATCACCACCGTTCCCTCATCAACCTTTTCACCTGTCAGCCAATCGATCATAAATCGATTGGTGGAATCGACCTCCTGTAATCTGATCATTTTGTTACCGATCATATTCCCCCGAATAAACATTTCCTGCAAAATTACGTTATAACGGTGAGCAAAACAAAATCACAGCAGCTGTAGAATAAAGTGACAGTGTAGCAATGGCTTTCAGGCTGATGCATCCTAAAATTGCTTAATTTTGCCTTTAATTAACAAACACAGGATGAATCAAACCATTTACGAGTCGGAAGACCTGGTCAGCCTGATAGTGCAAGGAATGGAAGACAAGAAGGGCAAAGACATTGTCGTTCTTGATCTCCAGGATATTGATCATGCCATCACCAATTACTTTGTCATTTGTCACGGCAACTCAAAACCGCAGTTGGAAGCCATAGCCGAAGCGATCATAGAAAAATCGCTGAAGGGTCTGGGTGCTAAACCCTGGCACAAAGAGGGTTTTGAAAATGCGGAATGGATTTTGCTGGATTATGTCGATGTGGTTGTACACATTTTCCGGAATGACCGGCGGGAATTCTATCAGCTTGATAAGTTATGGGCCGATGCCCCGGTTGTACATCACAAATATAAAGAATAAGTTTGGTAGAAATTAAGATTTACGCCTAAATCGGACAGAATGGCAGAAGACAACAATAATCAAAAAGACAAAGGCGGGATGGATTCAGGAAAAAACACGAATCCCCGTTCGAAGTTCAATTTTTACTGGATTTACGCCATATTACTGATCGTCTTTTTGCTGACTTACTTTATCAACTGGAGTGGTGAGGTGAAGAAAACCACCTGGGGGGAGGTGAAGGAGATGCTTGCCAGCGGTGATGTTTACCGTTTGGTGCTGGTCAACAAGGAAACGGCGGAGATATACATCCGGGAGGACAGGCTGGAAGATCCGCAATACAGGGAAGACATCGACAAGGGGAACATCAAGGGACCACATTTCACTTACACCATTGGAGACCTGGGACAGTTTGAGCAAAACGTGGCAGAAGTTCAGCAAGATCTTGAAGACAAGGTATATATCGAAAACGAGATTCGGCGAAACTGGACCGGGGATATTCTGGGATGGGTCATTCCGATCGGTATTTTGGTATTGGTCTGGTTATTTATCATGCGCATGATGAGCCGCAGCGCCGGGGGACCGGGAGGGCAGATGTTCAACATCGGCAAGTCGAAAGCGCAGCTCTTTGACAAATCGACCAGTGTCAGCATAAATTTCAATGATGTTGCCGGATTGGAAGAGGCCAAGCTGGAGGTAAAAGAGGTGGTGGATTTCTTGAAGAATCCTTCCAAATACACCGAATTGGGCGGAAAGATCCCCAAGGGCGTTTTGCTGGTAGGCCCTCCCGGAACGGGAAAGACATTACTGGCCAAAGCAGTGGCCGGAGAAGCGCAGGTTCCCTTCTTTTCGCTTTCCGGTTCTGATTTTGTGGAAATGTTCGTTGGCGTAGGGGCCTCAAGGGTGAGGGATTTATTCAAGCAGGCCAAGGAAAAAGCTCCCTGCATTGTTTTTATCGATGAAATAGACGCCATCGGGCGGGCCAGGGGAAAAAACCAGATCACCGGAGCCAACGACGAAAGGGAAAGCACGCTGAACCAGTTGCTGACCGAGATGGATGGCTTCAGTACCAATTCAGGCGTCATCATCATGGCGGCCACCAACCGGGCTGATATCCTCGACCGGGCATTGCTGCGGGCCGGCCGGTTCGACCGCCAGATCAACGTCGAACTGCCCGATCTTGATGAAAGGAAAGCCATTTTCAATGTGCACACCAAACCCCTCAAGTATGACAAGGAAGCTGTCGATATGGAATGGCTGGCCAAGCAAACCCCCGGCTTCTCAGGCGCCGACATTGCCAATGTAGCAAATGAAGCGGCGCTCATTGCCGCACGGAACGGCAAAAAGATCATCGAAAGGCAGGATTTCATGGACGCGATCGACCGTATCATCGGCGGGCTTGAACGCAGGAGCAAGATCATTTCAATGGATGAAAAGCGGGTGATCGCCTATCATGAATCGGGCCATGCCGCCGTGAGCTGGCTGCTGCCCCATGCCCATCCCCTGGTCAAGGTCACCATCGTGCCGCGGGGAAAAGCCCTCGGCGCAGCCTGGTACCTGCCCGAAGAAAGGCAAATCACCACATTCGACCAGATGTTCGATGAGATGACCGCTACCCTGGGAGGACGCGCCTCCGAAGAGATCATTTTTGGCAGGGTGTCAACAGGTGCCCTGAATGACCTGGAACGGGTTACCAAGCAAGCTTACAATATGGTGGTTTTTTTCGGACTGAATGACAAGATCGGAAATATCAGTTATTACGATTCCACCGGTCAGCAGGAGTATTCTTTCAACAAACCTTTCAGTGAAAAAACGGCTGAAATCATCGACCAGGAAATCAAAAAACTGGTAGATAATGCTTATAAGCGGGCGCTGACGATCCTGAAAAAAAACCAGGACAAATTACATGAACTGGCCAATATCCTTCTGGAAAAGGAGGTTATTTTCAGTGAAGACCTCGAGCGCATATTCGGGAAAAAGATCGAGCATCACGGACATGAGATCATTTTAACCGATGCCGGTAAACCTTCTGAGGAATAATCCAATAATGCTATCTTTGCATAGAATATGGAAGAGAGCACCTCAAAGGAGAAGGTCCTGAAAGCAGTCAGGGAAGCCATCATTTCCAAAACAGACCAGCCTTTCCCGAAAATTGACCCGGACAAACCGGTTTTCAGGGAAATGGAGGACCCCCCTGACATCCATTTTGCACAGGAGCTGACAGCTGCAGGCGGCAATTTTATCTATTGCATTGACGAGGCGGAGTTTTTACAAGGGGTCAGGTACCTGATGTCCGAAAGAAAATGGGATCATATTTACGCCCTGGAAACCCATGTGCTCGAATTATTGGAGCGGGGGAATATTCCTGTCGTTTCTGACCGGGATCAGTTCCTGCAGGCGCATACCGGCATGACCGGATGTGAATTCCTGATCGCCCGGCTGGGAAGTGTCATGGTTTCTACAGGTCAGCATGCCGGAAGGAGAATATTTGCCTACCCTGAAAACCACATTGTCCTGGCATATACCTCACAAATCGTTCCGGATATAAGGGAAGCGCTCATCAGAATAAGAAAAAAGCACGAGCAAGGCATGCCTTCGATGATCTCCCTTATCACCGGCCCCAGCCGGACAGCCGATATAGAAAAAACGCTGGTCATGGGAGCCCATGGCCCCCGTGAGCTATTCGTATTCCTGTTGGAAGACCGGAATTAATCCTTATCTTGCAGGCAGAATCTGATCGATGTCACGGAACTGAATAACGACAATCCACCCGATGCAACAGAACAAAACCAGCAACCTGCTCATCAGAACCCTTACCATCCTGGTCTTTGCACCGCTTATCATTGGCATATTGATCTGGCATCCTTTGGCATTCAGTGCCGTCGTATACATTTTCATGATCATAGGGCTGCTGGAGTTTTACAAACTAAGCCATTTTCACGAGATCCATCCACCCCGCCTGGCCGGAATCGTGGCTGCCTCCGCGCTGTTCATTCTAATGACACTGACTGCATTAATGATCATACCCGCGTGGTATCTTGTGTTTCTTCCCCTGGCGGTTTTATTGCTTTTTATCACAGAATTGTTCAGAAAACGGGATAATGCCGTCCTGAACCTGGCTTTCGGGATTTTTCCACTGATTTACATAACCCTGCCGGTATCCATGCTAATCTTTCTCATGAGCCCGGTCGTTACGGGAAATTTTCCGCATTGGCACCTGCTTTTCGGGTACCTGATCATTTTATGGAGTCATGACACTTTTGCCTACCTGACGGGCATTTCTTTGGGAAAACATAAGCTCTGGGAAAGAATCTCGCCCAACAAAACGATGGAGGGAAGCCTGGGCGGGCTGATATTTGCCATCATGGCTTCCATCATCCTCTCATTGTTTTTCACGGGACTCAGCCTATGGCAATGGGTTATTGCAGCCTTCATCATTGCTTTGACAGGGACCTTCGGTGATTTTTCGGAATCACTGCTAAAAAGAAAATTCAACGTGAAAGACTCCGGAAAGGTGTTCCCGGGCCACGGCGGCATGCTCGACCGGATCGATTCCCTTTTGTTTTCAGCTCCGGCCATGTTTTGCTACCTGTTACTGTTAAAAATATGAGGATTCATTATAAAGGATATTTTCCTCTGCTGATAACACTGGGTATTTTACTATTCCTGATGCTGATGATCAACCTGGCGTTTCCTGTTCAAACCGTAATCCATTATATTTTATATGCCATCGGTCTTCTGTTTTATTTCCTCTGCATCCGTTTTTTCAGGCACCCGCTGCGGGCAGTGGAGGTCAACCCCAAGCACATACTCAGCGCAGCAGACGGTCACGTGGTGGTTATCGAAGAAATATTTGAAGATGAATTCTTTCATGATAAACGCATACAGGTTTCCGTATTCATGTCACCGGTTGATGTGCATGTGAACTGGTACCCGATCAGCGGTGAAATTCTTTATACGAAATACTACAAAGGATCACACATCCCTGCATACCGGCCCAAGGCGTCCAAGGAAAATGAGCGGATGTCGATCGTTATTGAAGATGAACACGGCAAGTCGGTAATGATGGTGCAGATCGCCGGCATTGCTGCCCGGAGGGTTTTCACGACCGCCATAGAAGGAAGCTATGTTTTCCAGGGAGAAGAGGCTGGGATCATCAAGTTTGGATCCCGGGTGGATCTCATCCTTCCCGCTCACGCTAAGATCCAGGTTGAGCTGGGGCAGAAGGTAAGGGCCTGTGAGACGGTGATAGCTCACTTTTAATGTTTTCATTATCTTTGCATAAATGTAAATTTGATTTTATGACTGAGGAATCGGAATTATTATTGCAGGAGACGGAAGATCAGATGAACAAATCTGTTCAGTTTCTTGAGAAAGAATTGCATAAGCTCCGTGCCGGCAAAGCGACGCCACAAATGCTGGAGGGTATCAGGGTAAATTATTACGGTGTATTGACGCCCATTGAGCAGACCGCCAATATCACCACGCCCGATGCCCGCCAGATCATCGTGCAGCCATGGGATAAGAGCGTCATACACGATATCGACAAAGCCATCATGGCAGCCAATTTAGGTTTGAACCCAAAAAATGAAGGCGAAGTGCTCCGGATCATCGTGCCACCATTAACAGAAGAACGCAGACGGGATCTGGTCAGGAAAGCCAAGTCGGAAGCTGAAAATGCGAAAGTCAGCATCCGTAACATCCGCCGTTCTTCCAATGAAATGGCCAAAGATTTTGAAAAAGAGGGTGTTCCCGAAGATGATGTCAAAAAGTTGCAGGAAGAGATCCAGAAAATCACTGATAAATTCATTGAAGAGGTGGATAAGATCGTGGTGCAGAAAGAAAAGGATATTATGACGGTGTAAACATTTATTAACGCTGACAGGACCACCTGCGGTGGACCTGTCAGGTTATATGATGATTATTTTTCAGTACAATTCCTGCAAATATCGATCTCTCTCCTGGCGGAGAACAGTTTCTTCCGGAAATCATCGTAAGCCTTTCCGCGCCAGATATTCTTAAATTTGTCTGTTTTCAGGTCGCCGAGGCGATGGGTGGCGTCTTTATCAAAGCAGCATGGCACCACCAGTCCGTCCCAGGTGATCACGCACCCGCGCCACATGCGTAAACAGTGGTTATTCAGCGGATTATCGATGCGGAATACGCCGTCTTTCCCCTTCTTGTATCGTGAGAATGATTCATTTTCCGGGATCAGCGGATTCCCCTCTTCATAATTATAAACCTGCGCCGTTTTCAGTTCCAGCTTATCGACCCCCAGTTCCCGGGCCAGCTTCTTCACCCGGGGAACCTGGTGCTCGTTACTGCTGAAAACGATAAACTGAAGAACAATGAAAGGCCGTCGCGATCTTAAGGCCTTTTTCCATCTCACCAGGTTTTTCGTCCCTTCGATCACTTTTTCAAATGATCCCCCTACCCGGTAATGTTCGTAGGTCTCCTGGTCAAGCCCGTCCAGGGAGATGATGATCCTGTCAGAGCCCGACTCCACTGTTTTCCTGGCCAGGTTATCGGTCAGGAAATGGGCATTGGTGGATGTCATGGTGTAGACCTTCCGTTCGCGGGCATATTCGGTCATCCGGAAAAACAAAGGATGCAGATATGGTTCGCCCTGAAAATAAAGAATAAGATATACCAGGTCTTTGTGAAGCTGGTCAACAATATCCCGGTATAATTCGAGGGAGATTTTTCCGGTATTTCTCGAAAATTGCCGTAATCCGGAAGGGCATTCGGGACACCGGAGGTTGCAGGATGTAGTGGGCTCAATGGAGACACTGAAAGGGTTACCCAGGTGTTTTACCCTGCCCGTAAATCGGCTGAAATAATAGCTCTGGAATATCCGGAACGCATTCACTGTCCTTCTCGGTGAAAGCCTGGAAAGAAGATTCAGATAATCTGATAGTATGGCTTTCATCTGGTAATCATAGAAATATCAAAAGAAGGATTTTATGCACCCCGGTCAGATATTTTCGGTCAGTTTATCGATAAATTTAAAACCGCTCAGGAATTCTTTGGCGACGATCCTTATGACAGTATAACCCGGGATAGCCAGGATCATGCCGGGAATTCCGGCGAGGCTGCCGGCCATCAGGATCACGATAAAGATTTCGATGGGATGGGCGTTCACACTTTTTGAATAGATGATCGGTTGTAAAACCATGTTGTCGATCAGGTTGGATATGGAGAAAACAAGCACAACCGTGATACCGGTCGTAAGGGCATGGTCATACAGTCCGAGGCCCAGGTCGGAAGAGATGCCCAGAACAGCCCCGATGATAGCGCCAATGATCGGCCCCAGGTATGGGATCACGTTCATCAGTCCGCCGATAAACCCGATCAGTAAGGCATTCTTTATCCCGAAGAAGGTTAATCCAATGGAAATAAGGCTCATCATGATCAGCAATTCCGAGATAAGGCCGATAAAATAGCGTGAGAGCATGATCTTTGTCTTGTGGAATATGGTCTGGGCCTCATGCTGGAACCGGTCGGGGGTGATGAGCAGTATGCCGCTTTTCAGCAATCCCCGGTCGCGCAGGAAAAAGAAAGAGAGAAAAAGCACCGAAAAGCTGCCAATGAAAATACTGCCGGTGGCGTTGACCAGCTTTACAAAAATATTGCTGACATTGGTCGCGTTGATCAATCCCCGGATTTGTTTATCGAGTACGCTCTGGAGGGTCTGGTCGGTATCGATGATGTCATAGGAGAGCATCACCCGCTGGATTTCATCGATGACACCTGCGAAATAAGCGACCAGTTCATCTGCATTGATCTGTGAGATCACACTCGCCTGCCGTGTGATCATGGGGACAATGATCATGACAAAGCCGGCCAGCAATCCAAGCAGAAGAATGATGGTGAGCAGGGCCGAGATCGCTTTGGGCATGACAAACCTGCCAAAGCGGATACGGGAAAGAATATCGACCAGCGGTTGCCCGATCAGGGAGATAACTCCTGCAATAACAATGTATATAAGAATATTGAAAAAATACCATGCCATGAAGAGGCCCAGCAAAACGCCGGCGGCAGCAATGATCACACGGTATTTTTTACCTATCAATTCAAGCAATCTGGATGTTCTTTAAGGCAAAATTAATGATTTGAATGAATTAACTGTAGAATTGTTTTGTGTTTATTGTTTCGTGTTTATTGTTTCGTGTTTATTGTTTCGTGTTTATTGTTTCGTGTTTATTGTTTCGTGTTCAAGGAACCAGGAACCAATGACTTACGACTCACATCAGCGCCTCGCTCCGCATAACAATCA
>JAWOHY010000245.1:0-2739 GCA_046484945.1 Bacteroidales bacterium | reverse complement strand
AATTTATCTGTCCTCGGACCGGATCGGGTCCCAGTTAATCATGATTTCCTCCCTGTTGTTTATCCTGCTGGCCCTTTTGTTTTCCAGGTCAAGAGCCGGCATCACCGGGGCTTTTATCGGGTTTATGACTTATGTTCTGTTGTGCCGGCTGGGAGGCAAAAAATTGTCCATGACCGCCTGGGCGATCATGGGGACAGGTGTTACCCTGTTACTGTTTTACGGCAGTGCAATCGGCTTTGATCAGATTATTGAACGATTTCTGGCCATCGACGAGTCAGTCGGATCACGAATAACCATCTGGAAAGATACCTGGTCGATCATCAAAGCGCATCCTTTTGGAATCGGGCTGGGCAATTATGAACATGTCATGCCGGTTTACAACACGTTGGGACCATATGGTATCAAATACATCCATGCCCACAACGATTATCTTCAAATTCTGGCGGAAACCGGGTGGCCGGGATTTATCGCCCTGGTGGGGGGATTTTATCTGTTTCTGGCAAAATCGATCCTGCGGATTCGCCGGATGGGTCCGGTAATGGACCCGGTGCGATTTTATATCAGTGTCGGGGCTGTCAGCGGGCTGATTTCCATTGCGTTTCACAGTTTCTTTGATTTCAACCTTCAGATTCCAGCCAATATGCTCTATTTTGTGGTGCTGATGGTGATAGTGATGAGCAAAGAGCAACCAGTGAGCAGTAAACGGTGTGGCGCCAGGAATAAGCCTGGAGCTTTGGGATAGGCGGCGATAGAGCCGCACTTGAAATTAGCTGAAGAAGTCCAGTGGGTTCAAATCCCACCCGGTAAGGGCTGCCACCCGCCGGAATCGAGTCTTGCCGGTGTAGGGAAAGCCGAAGCCGGAAGCGTAGACAGAGTGTACTGAAGCCGTGTGAATCAGCCTCGAAATATTGTATGCAGTTGCGGCCTTCGTATTTTCTGCTGCGGGGGCAACACCGGTGAGCTGAGATGGCAGTGGCGTAGCCGGCGCGGCCGGGGTCTATGAGCAGGGCAAAGGTACGGTAGGACTTCCCAGGAACCTGGGAGACCCAAAGTGCTCCATCGGTAGATGAATGGCAAATGGGTGGCTATTGAAATAACATCCGGGCCTGAGCATATCCCACCTTCCGGGAGATGAGCAGGAGATACGAATAAAGTGGAAGGCCGATGGTACCGTCAAGCGAAGGCAACGAAGCGCGACGGGAAGGCATCAGGGAGTCTTAGCACGGGCGTAGTACCGAAGAGAACGGCGAACCCTGCCCGAGGGGAGCCGGAGGAGGGTAACCGCCTCTGGCGACCCAGTCTCCGGGAGGGCAACTTCCCGGTTCTACCCGGAATGGGTTCAGGCTTTCCTTATTGTCGTTATTGGGGGTAAAGTATGGTCATCGGCATAGTCTGTGACCGCAATGGGTAGTGTTATAACCAGAAATGGGCCAAAATGCCCGAACACTCGTCGAGCAGGAACTGAATGCTGAGATTCATTATCGCCAACTCATGGAAATTTATGGAAGCGCTGCGAAAAAGGCGATGTTGGGGTAATACGAAATGGGTAATAGCTTGACAGTCGGCAATCTTTGCATTAAAGTAGTGCTATAAACTACATTATATCAGGGATGTTATTATGAAAACCATCACAGCAGCCGATGCAAATCGCGGATTTTCCAATATGTTGCGGGAAGTGCGCAAGGGAGAAGAAATTACGATTCTGTCAAGAGGAACACCTGTGGCAAAAATCACTTCTGTTAATTCGGCGGCGCTAAAAAAAAGTGCCATGAAAAACCTGCTGTTATCCCGGTTAAAAACCCAAAACGCGACCGGATTCCGGAATTGGACCCGTGACGAACTATACAGGGATTAATCATGCGTGTTGCCCTGGATACGAATATATTGGCCTATGCAGAAGGGGTCGGAGACGCACCCCGCTGTGCACGGGCCATACAGGTGATCGAACAACTGCCGCTTGAACTTGTCCTGCTTCCCGCGCAAACCCTGGGGGAACTTTTTCGTGTTCTAGTCGGGAAAGCAAAACGGGATGCAGTGTATGCACGCGAGGCGATTATGAACTGGGCCGACAGCTTTGAAATTGCAGATTCATCCTGGCCGGCTTTCCAGGCTGCATTAGATCTGACCATTGATCACGGGTTTCAAATTTGGGACGCATTGATTATGGCGGTGGCTGCGGAAAATCGTTGCCGCCTGTTGTTGAGTGAAGATCTACAAAGTGGTTTCATCTGGAGAGGCGTTACCGTGGTGAATCCATTTGCCGCACCATCCTCACCGCTGCTCGAAAATCTTCTACAAACCGGCAATGATAAGGTTTGAAATCGATTTACAACCGAAACCGAATTATTGTAGTTCTCAAATAAAATTCAAAATATGAAAAAAACTAACATGCCTCATGGATCTGGAGTTTGCTACCGCCGCCTTTCACAATTCCTACTATTTTTTTATCGATCCTTATGGCGAGGTTTATCCCTGCAACGGCCTGGAGCAAAAATACTGGAAAGAGAGTATGGGCAATATTCGCCATGTGAAATCCTTCGAAGAAATATGGATAAGCCCTAAGGCGGATGAAATTAGAGAAAAAGTCAAAACCTGCCCCAAAAACTGCTGGATGGTGGGTACGGCATCGCCGGTGATGCACAAATATGTCAAAAACATTGCGCCATGGATTTTGAAAAACAAGATCAAAAGCCTCTTTAACCAACCTATAGACTGTGCCGCGCCATACTTTGATGTGGG
>JAWOHY010000205.1:0-20503 GCA_046484945.1 Bacteroidales bacterium | reverse complement strand
ATGAAACGCTGCCTCACCCTGCTGTTCACCCTCCTGGCTGTCATACTCTTCAGCCCCTTGTTCATCGTCCGCCAGGTCGGGCCATTCGACTTCTGGTACTGGATGAGCGCCAATCTGATCATCGTGATAACTCTCGGCTGGCTGCTGGACCCTTCATACAGGACCAGCCTGAAAACAGAATTCAGGGATGGAGTCCCTAAAAAAATACTGCTGGGACTGGCCTCCGCAGTTATTCTTTATTTCGTCTTCTTTTTCGGGAATTACCTTTCAAGACTGCTGTTTGATTTTGCCGGGGAAGGGATCGCCAACGTATATGCTTTCAAGGGGGATGCCGCCGGGATCCGCATCGCGCTGCTCATGCTGCTGGTGATCGGCCCGGGTGAAGAGCTCTTCTGGCGGGGGTTCCTGCAGCGCCGCTTTGAGAACAGGCTGGGCAAATGGCGCGGCTTCCTGCTGGCCACCGTCATCTATACCGGCGTCCACCTTTTCACCGGCAATATCATGCTGATCGTCGCCGCGCTCGTCGCCGGCCTGTTCTGGGGCTGGATGTATATGCGGTACAAATCCATGGTGATGAACGTGGTCAGCCACACGGTATGGGATATTGCCGTTTTCCTCCTGCTGCCGTTTTATTAGTTTTTTAAACGCTGACAGGTCCGCCTGGCGGCAAATGCTGTCAGATTTATCGAATTTACTGACAAATTATCATATGGAATGGTATTTGATCATATGCAAATTCAAACATATTTAATCATGATGAAAATAACATTTGCAGGAAACAAGCAGATATTCGCTTCTGTCAACGGATTTGAAGTTAAGACCGACCAGGCGCTCCGGGCCGGCGGCGACGGGCAGTACCCCGAACCGTTTACCCTTTTCCTGGCCTCCCTGGGCACCTGCGCCGGCATTTACGCCAAGTCGTTCTGCGACCAGCGCGGCATCGACACCACCGGCATGTACCTGACACAGGATCAGGAATTCGATCCCATCCGGAAGATCATCGGCAAGATCATCCTCAAGGTGCATCTGAACGACGATTTCCCCGAAAAATACGAATCCGCTATGCTCAACACAGTCTCGTTATGCGCAGTCAAAAAGCACCTCCGGGAGGATATCGAGATAGTGGTGACGGCTGAAAAAAGCAATATATCCTAAATCCTAAATCCAAAATCCAAATCGCCCAATCGTCCAATCACCCAATCATCAAATCATCAAATCATCAGCTCCCCCACCCTATGCCTCCACTTGACAAACCCGTCAATTAACGGTGAGTTGGCATCCTGGTGGTGGATGACGTGGAAGACAAGGTCCTGGTCGATGTGGGAGGAGTGGTAGGCTTGCTTGTACAGGTTGCGGCCGCTGTTGCGCACCTGGTTGATGGCGTCTTCCACACGCCGGTATTGCGCCCTGAGCTCGCGGGCATTCTTGTCGAGGCTCCAGACATAGGTGGCATGGGTGTTGAGCAGTTCCCAGATGAAATGCATCATCTTCTCCCCTTCCACGGTAAATAAAAAACCGAAGTAAGGATGCAGGGTGAACTTCAGCCGTGCCCCGGCCGCCTGCTTGACGCCGGCCAGGAACTCAAGCTGCTTTCGGTTCCTGACTTTCGCCTTTTCCAGAATATGTCGCAACATCTCCTCCTCGGTCTGGTTGAACACATTCCCTGCCTCGTCATCCCCGAATCCATCAAAAATCTCATCGGCGGTGAAAAGGCTTTTATCTATGTCCGGTTTGAAAGGCGCTTTGAAAAGACGGTCCGTCCTGATATTCTTGATGCTATCGATCAACCGCTCGTTGATTTTACCGATGATCGACGATGACGCCTTGGTCTCCGTCGCCTTGCCGTGCTCCAGGAAGATGGTCGCATCGACATCAAATTTTCTGGTTCTCAATGCTTTCACGAAATACCCCTTGATGAACTCGAACTCCGGCAGCAGGAAGTCGTTGGTCACCTTGAACCGTAGCATTTGTTTCAGCTCCGGGATATTTTTATCGAAAACCACATAACCGAGCTTGAATTCCGCATCCTTGAACCATACTTCGAAAGTTGTTTCGATTTTATCTTTTTCCGGGGCAGAGCGAAATAAGGGGTTTTTAGGCCTGGTTATTTCATCTGATAGGGATGGAGTCCCGTTTCTGTCATAGTATCCTGCCTCGAGTGCCTCGTCAAGCTGGTTCATCTGTGTTGCGTAATACTTCAGGGCCATTTTCAGGCTGGCGGTGTCGCTCAGGTTGATAAATGTCAGCTTTTTGATATCGGTTTTGGGATTCTGGGCGGCAAATTTCTCCCTGTCGCGCAAAAAATAATCGACGACCTTCACTTCCAAAGCAAGCGATTCCTTATCAAAAACCATCTGCTCCACCAGCCAATAGATCTCTTTTACCCTGCCAAAACGGATCTCTTCCACCGGCAGGTTGGAATCCCCGGCATCGATCGAAAGGCGGTCGTTGAACCAGATCCGGCCCTCGTGAAGTTTGATGATGACGGTGGTATTTTTCATTCCAGTGCTTCGATGTTTTTTTATTTGAAAAGCCAGCCCGAAATTATGGAAAATTTAGTGACGAACGAGCGATCAGACGATCAGACGAAAAAATCAGACGATAGGACGAACAGGCGAACAGGCGATATTCGATTTGATTTGGGACATAAAATGTAACATCGGCCGATCGCCTGTTCGTGATTTCGCCTGATCAATTAAATCTCGGCTGATCGTCTGATCGGGATTTCGCCTGATCTTCAAACTTTTAACCTATATCAGAAAAAATATCTTTCTTCCGGCCGGGTATATTTTCAAAAAAAGCGGATAAATAAATAAAAAGGCTATGAGAAAAGAAATGGAAGACAGGCTGATCGGCTTTGCCGTGATGCTGTATGATGTTTGTGAAAACATCGACAAAAGTTTTATCGGTACCAATCTGGTCAATCAACTCATCCGCTCGGGGACAAGTGCTGCATTGAACTATGCAGAGGCCCAAAGTGCGGAATCACGCAAGGATTTTATCCATAAGACAAGCATTGTTCTCAAAGAATTGCGGGAATCGGGCTATAATCTGGCGATTATTCAAAAGTCGGGTATCTGCGGTGATCTTGAAAAAATTCAAAAGGCGATTGATGAAACACAAGAACTGATATCGATTTTTTACCGGTCGGTTGAAACAGCGAGGAAAAACGCGAAGTCGGAGAAGTGATAAATCAGACGAACGAGCGATCAGACGATCGGACGAAAAAATCAGACGATAGGACGAACAGGCGATCGGACGAAAAAATCAGACGATAGGACGAACAGGCGATCAGGCGATATTCGATTTGATTTGGGACATAAAATGTAACATCGGCCGATCGCCTGTTCGTGATTTCGCCTGATCAATTAAATCTCGGCTGATCGTCTGATCGGGATTTCGCCTGATCTTCTCCCTCCTAAACAAACGGCTCCACCGCCCGTGCAAATATCCCTTTCGTCCACGCGATCGCCATGCCGTAGTTGGTGATGGGAACACCGGCTTCGACGGCTTCTTTTAGCCGGCTGTGCACTTGCTTGCGGGTGATCATGCAGCCGCCGCACTGGATGATCAGGGCATATCTGGCGAGATCATGGTCGAAGCTGTCGAGCCCGGCGATAATGTCGAACTCCAGTTTTTTCCCGGTATGTTCGCTCAGCCATTCGGGGATCTTGTACCGCCCGATATCGTCGCAATTCACCTGGTGGGTGCACGATTCCAGGATCAGCACCCTGTCGCCGTCCTTTAACTGATCGATCTTCGGCGTTCCCTCCAGGTATTTGTCGAACGGACCCTTGTGGCGGGCCAGCAGAACGCTGAAGCCGGTCAGCGGGATATCCTTCGGGATGATCTTGTCGATCCGGCCGAACATCTGGCTATCGGTCACGGCCAGTCTCGGTTTGATGCCGGTTGTCTTGAGGAAATGTTCCACCTCGGTCTCCTTGAGTACAATATTGATGCAGTCGTTGTCGAGCACGTCGCGGATCGCCTGCACCTGCGGCAGGATCATCCGTCCTTCGGGCGCTTCGTTATCGATGGGGGTGATGAGCATCACTATGTCGCCAGGCTTTAGCAATCCGCCCAGGAGCGACGGGTTTTGATATGCTGTCGCCGGCATGTGCCGGATCATGGCCTGGATCAGTGTTTCCTTGTTTTCGGGATTGAAGGTGGAAAAATCGACGACACCGGTCTGGTATTCAAGGCCAATGCGGTCTTTCAGCTCCTGTGAGAGCGGCATAAGGTCCGATTTATTATGAACGAAGATATATGGAACATCAAATTTACCGAATTGACTAATTAACTCATTTTCAAATTTCCAAATTTCATTTTCCGTAATAACGATGATGGCCAGGTCGATGGCTTTGATCACCTGCAGCGTTTTCCGTATGCGCAGTTGGCCCAGGTCGCCCGTATCGTCGATGCCGGCGGTATCGACCAGGATGGCCGGTCCGATGCCGAATATCTCGACCGATTTGCGCACCGGATCCGTTGTCGTTCCCGGATGATCCGAAACGATCGCCACATCCTGCCCCGCCAGGGCATTGATCAGCGAGCTTTTGCCGTTGTTGCGGCGGCCGAAGATGCCGATGTGTGGTTTTAATTCACGTCCTTTTTCTGATTTCATCTTGTACCTGTTTTTTCTCGCAGATGATCGCAGATTCAGGACGCGGATTTTCGCAGATAATGATCTGCGCTAATCTGCGAATACATCTGCGTAAATCAGCGAGAAACATAAAAAATAGTTTAAACAATCCTTTTAAAATAATGTTTCGGGTCTCCCCATTTGCCGTACCCGATCTGGTGCCCCAGCGCTTTCAGGCGGGTTTCCAGCTCTTTCACAATGATCATCGGATCGTTAGCCACCGCCGGTTTGCCTTCATACAGGTAATAGCTGTCCGCATAAAACTTCGGCGTCATATTGGGCATGAACACGTTGGCCCCTGCCAGGATGGCCTTGATCCGGCCATCGGGGTCGAGGACCTGCATGGCGGTTGATGCCGCAATGTTGATATCCTTCATCATGATCCGCGCCAGGGCGATCATCCGGAGGCTTAAGTCGAAACGTTCCGCCGGCGGCAACAGGGACTCCATCCCTTTTCCCATCGGGGTATCCTGGTGCGGGATGTACGGCCCCATGCCGATCATGTCGATGTCGAAATCGCGCATGAAAAGCAGGTCATTGGCCAGGCTTTCAATGGTTTGCCCGGGCAGGCCGATCATCACGCCGGTGCCGGTCTGGAATCCGGCTTTCTGCAGGTTTTGCAGCGCCCTGAGCCTCTCTTCGAAGCGGTGGAATTCATTATCAGGGTGGATCTTCCGGAATAATTCCTCCGAGGAGGTCTCTATCCGCAGCAGGTAGCGATGCGCCCCCGTCTCCCGCCACTGCCGGTAGACTTCCAGGTCCTGCTCACCGCAGCTCAATGTGACACCGAGCTTGCCATCCGTCATCTCCCTTATCTTTCTTAACGAAGAAGCGATCAGGTCTGTAAAAACCTTATCGGCGCGCTCCCCCGACTGGATCACCACCGAACCGTAGTTCCGCCGCCAGGCCCACAACGCTTTCTCAACGATCTCATCTTCCGACAGGGTGTAACGCTTCACATGATCGTTACTCTTTCGTATCCCGCAATAAAAACAATCCTTCCGGCAGATATTCGACACCTCGATCAGTCCGCGCAGGAATACATGATTTCCAACAAAGGTCTTTTTGGTTTCATGAGCTTTGCGGAAGATACGGTGCTTTTCGCGTTCTTCTTTCGTGGAAAGAAAATAGACGATGTCTTCCTTCGTAAGGATCTTCTTCGATAAAATATGGTCGACCTCGGTTTTCATTGCTGTCTACACACTTATTTTTGTAGTCCGACGACTGAAGCCGTCGGTTCCAACTTTTTCTAACACACTCGGAACCAACGGCTTTAGTCGTTGGTTAATTCTAAAAGTAAATATCTCTTTCACCATCCTTGATCCTTTCCAGCCTCTTCCGTGTCTCAACAGCCTGTTTCGGCTCCAGCTCACGCTCCAGGTTTTTCTCTATCAGCGCCCAGCCTTTGCGGGCCGTGGCCTCCGGGGCGTAATCCTCCAGGTATTCCGCCAGCGTCAGCATGGCATTCGGCGTGCAATATCGTTTGATAAACCCCGGCACGGAGAACTCCATGAAATGCTCCCCTGTGCGGCCTTTCCGGTAACAGGCGGTGCAAAATGAAGGAATATATCCCTCTTCCAGCAGCTCATCGATCACCTCCCGGAGAGAACGGTTATCATTGATCAGAAATTGTTCCTTCTCCGGGTCCTGGTTATGATTATCCGTTTCGGCATAAGCGCCGATCTCGAGCTTTGTCCCGGCGTCGATCTGGGAAACGCCGTATTGCAGGACCTCCCGGCGGATACGTTCCGGCTCCCGGGCCGTCAGGATCAATCCTGTATACGGTACGGCCAACCGTAAGATGGCAACCAGTTTTGTAAAATCCTCATCACTGACGAGCCAATCGGCTGAGATCTCGTAATCCGACGCAAACTGCAGCCGCGGGAAGGAGATGGTGTGCGGCCCGACATTGTAGCACGCCTCCAGGTGGTTGGTGTGGCGGACAAGGCCCAGCACCTCGTACCGCCAGTCGTACAATCCGAACAGCACCCCGATGCCGACATCGTCCAGCCCGGCCTCCTGCGCACGGTCAAGCGAAGTGAGGCGGAAGTCATAGTCCTTTTTCACGCCTCCGGTGTGATATTTCTTATAGGTTTCATGGTGATAGGTTTCCTGAAAGACCTGGTATGTTCCGATCCCGGCCTCTTTCACAATTCTGAAACCTTCAATGTCGAGCGGTGCGGCATTGATATTCACCCGGCGGATCTCTCCGTTGCCCTTTTTTACCTGGTATACCGTTCTGACTGTATCGGCAATGTATTCAGGCGTATAGGAAGGATGTTCGCCGTAAACAAGGATCAGCCGTTTCTGGCCGTTCTCCTCAAGGGCCTCCACATTGCTCACCAGCTCGTCATGGGATAATGTTTTCCGCAACGCCTTCCGGTTAGATGCCTTGAAACCGCAGTATTTGCAGTTGTTCACGCAGTAATTTCCGACATACAAGGGTGCAAACAGCACGATCCGGTCGCCGTACACCTCTTTCTTCAACTTTCTCGCACCCGTTTTGATCTCTTCCACCATCTCATCCGGGGCATTCACCAGCACGGCGGTATCCTCCAGCGTCAGCCTTTGCTTCCCCAGGGCCTTGTTTATCACTTCCTTTACCCTCTCGGGTGTGGAAACCGTCTCCTTTAGGGTCCGGCTGATCTCCTCATCATCGATGAAAGGTCTCATCGGCTTGTCAGGGAGGTTGTATTTTTCTGGATGGAATTTCATGCTATCATTATTCTTGCAGATTTGTTTGTACTCCAACGACTAAAGCCGTTGGTTCGGAGTTTATCACAAAAGCAGGAACCGACGGCTTTAGTCGTCGGACTACCAGCAGTCGTCGGACTACCAGTAGTCGTCGGAAGAAAACAAACAGAGCCCTGTTTAACTTATGATACATCTTTAAGTTGTTGGGGTTGTATAGGCAGAATGATAGTAAAAGACGTACCTTCTTCCGGCTTGCTCTCCACACCGATCGTCCCCTGGTAGTTCCCTTCCACCAGCTTCTTCACGATCGATAACCCCAGCCCGCTACCGGTAATGAGCTTTGTCTTTTCGTTCTTGATCCTGACGAACTCCTGGAAAAGCAACGCCGTTTCCTCTTCTGTCATGCCAATGCCTGTATCTTCAACCGTAATAATTGTGTGAGAATTCGACATTTTCAGCGTAACATGCACACTGCCGCCTTCCCGGTTGTATTTAACAGCGTTCGATACCAGGTTGTTCAGGATGATCTCCATTTCATCGGGATCGGCCTGGAAAAAGATGTTTTCCGGGGCGTCGAGGTACATTTTCACGTTTTTCTGGATCGCTATCGGCTCCATCGTATCCATGGCGATGCGTGCCACCTGGTTCAGGTCGACCTTGCGGATCTCCCTCACCTTTTTCCCCGACTCCAGCCGGGTCAGGTCCATCAGGTCCATGATCAGGTTGCGCATCCCCTTGATCCGCTCCAGTGACCGGTCGATCATCGTATCGTAATCGGCAAGGCTATCCCCTACCTGGCGTTCCTTCATGATCCGCAGGTAGCCTTCCACCGCGTTGATCGGCGATTTCAGCTCATGCGACAACACCGACAGGAACTGGAACCGCACCTGCTTCCCCTCCTTGTTCATCTGGCGGGTCATTCTTTTCAGGAACAGGTGCTTTGTGATGCCTTCGATCGCCGACCGCAGCTCTTCCGGTGTGAAGGGTTTCGGCACAAAATTGTAGGCGCCGTTGTTGGTGGCCTTGATCGCCAGGTCGAGCGACGCATACGAGGTGATCATCATCACCTGGACGTCGTACTCCTTCTTCTTGATGTATTCCAGCACTTCGATCCCGTCCATGCCCGGCAACTTGTTGTCCAGCAGGATGATGTCAACCGGTTGCGATTCGATGATCTCAATGGCCTGTTCGCCTGTTTCGGCTTCAATCAGGTCGAAAAGAAAATCTTCATCCATAAACGGATACCCAACCCTGAAGTTCCTCAGGATGCGCTGTATCCCCGACCGGATCCCCGGCTCGTCGTCTACTACCAGAATTTTTAATGTTGCCATTGTATTTCGTTTTAGGTTGAAGGTTGAAGATTGAAAGGTGAAGGTTGAAGATTGAAAGGTGAAGATTGAAGATTGAAAGGTGAAGGTTGAAGATTGAAAACTAAAACCTTAAACCTCAAACCTTAAACCTCAAACCTTAAACCTTCAATAACTTATTGATCTCCCGCTCCAACTGATCGGGCCTGATCCCCTTCTCGATAAAAGTATCTGCCTTGATCCAGTTCCGGTCGGCGGCGGTCTCTACCCCGAAGCTCAGCCCCGTTTCAGCCGTCACAGCAGAGGCGATGATCACCGGCAGATTGGGATATTTCTGCTTCATCTTATAACAGAGGATAAAGCCGCTGTCCTTGTTCTCCATCATCAGGTCGATAATGGCCAGGTCCACCTGGTGGCGGTCCACCATCTCCTCTCCCGATTTCTGCGTATCGGCCGTAATTACATCATACCCCAGTTTCTTTACCTGCATCTCCATCTGAGCCAGGTAATCAATGTCGTCATCGACGATCAGTACGGTTTTTTTGTTCTCTTTCATGATATTGCCTCCTGAATGTATATGATAATTTGTTGTCATCTGGGTAATTTAATAGTAAATGTCGTACCTGTCGGCCCGTTCCAGCTGTCTGCATTGGATTTCACCGTTATCTGGCCGCGGTGCATTTTCACGATGCCGTAGATCAGCGGCAGGCCGAGCCCCGTGCCTTTTCCAACCTCCTTGGTCGTAAAGAAAGGGGTAAATATCTTTTCCATGTGTTCTTTGGCAATGCCAACGCCGGTATCGCCGACTGAAAATTCGATCTCGTGGTCGGTACCTGTCAGGGTGATCTTCATTATCCCGCCATCCGGCATGGCCTCCACGGCATTTTTTTCAAGATTGGTGAGCACCTGCATCATCTGGTCTTTATCTATCCTGGCGATCGGATCGCTGATATCGCATTCGAATTCCACTTCGATGTTACCGGGATGAATGATAGAATCAATGCTGTGGCTGATAAAGTCGACCATATTGGTCTCCACCAGGTACACCTGGTTTTTGCGGGCGAAATTGAGCAATCCGCCTACGATGCCCCGGCAGCGGTCAGCCTGCTCGACGATCAGCTCAAGATCCTTGTAGATCGGGCTGTCAGGGGAAGTTTCATCCTTCAGGATGTTGGTGTACATGGTGATCACCCCCAGCGGATTATTCAGTTCATGGGCGATCCCGGCAGAGAGCTGCCCCATGCTGGCCAGCTTCTCCGATTGCCGCAATGCCTGCTGGGTATTGGCCAGTTGTTCGTTCGATAAATTCAGCTCCTGGATGGAATGATGGAGTTTCTCGATAGCATAAGGCAGGCACATTTCGTCCTCCGCCAGTCCTTTCACAATCGCGATGGCATGGTCCATACAGGTATCGTAACCACAGGCGCCGCAGTTGAGCTGATCTTTTTCGCTCAGTTTTCCCATCTTGAATAAAATCTCCTCTACCTTTTCCCTCGGCGCCTGGAGCGGTGTGCGCTCACGCGGACTGAACGACTGTGAATAATCAATATCCGAAAACTGAGCGATGTTTTTTTCCCAGGCAGCTTCGTTAAAATCCTTCAGTTTTTCCTGCACATATTGGCTGATACGGGCCATGCCATCGAATTTTTTACATCCGCAGGTCATTCCGGGACCCATGATGCAGCCCTCGCAGCACAACAGCTCCAGGTGCTGGGAGTTCATCAGCCCGCTTTCAAATTCCTTGATGGCCTCGCGGAAGTTTCCCCGCCCATCGGCCACCATAATGTTCCCTTCCACCAGGTCGTCGTTTTTGTTGGCTGTCTGCAGCAGTCCGCGGCTGACAGGGAAAATGGCTCCTTTACCTGAAACGGGCTCATCAAACGGAGCCGGGGAGACCTTTGCCGGTTCTATCCCGAACTCCCGGAACAATTTCCTCAGCTCACGAAAAGTGATGGCTTCGTTCACTTCATCCGATTCGGCTTTCTTGGCGATACAGGGGCCGATAAAAACGATCCGTGGCGTTTCGCCATCCCTTTTCCGGATGACCCGGCACAGCGCTACCATCGGCGAAACAATGGGTGCCAGGGCAGGCACCAGCCCGGGGTGGTAATTCTCAATATAGTTCACGATCGCCGGGCAGTCGGAAGAGATATAATGCTGATGACCGTTCTGGCCTAATAACCGGTTGTATTCCCTCGCCACCATGTCGGCCCCGAAAGAAACCTCCATGACCTTGCTGAAGCCCAGGGCCCGGATCATGCCTGTCAGCACCCGGTAATCCTTGAACTCTGTGAATTCCGCCGGGAAGCTGGGCGCAATGATAGCGTATACCGGCCGGTCGCCGCTGAGCAGTATCTTCACCTGCTCCCGGCAATCGGCAAAAACCTTGGCATCCTGGCTGCACACCCGCACGCAGTTACCGCAAGCGATGCATCTTTCCGGTATAACCTCCGCCTGGCCGTTGTAAATACGGATCGCCTTTACCGGGCATTCCCTGACGCAGGTATAGCAAACCTTGCAGCGGTCCTTCACCGTGTAAACAAGCTTTCTGTATTTTTTTGAAGTGGTCATAGCTTACAATAACACATCATCCCGCTCAATATAATCCGTATGCAGCAGGTCATGGCTCTTATGCCCCAGCGGTTCACCGAGGAACTTATGATAGAGCTCGATGATCTCCGGATTTTTATGAGATACCTTGATCGATTCCTTGTCGTCGATATCATACAGGCTTTTCATCCTGGCACGGATGGCCTCGAGCCCGGCGCCAATGCGCTGCCCGCCGCCGGCAATGCACCCGCCGGGACAGGCCATCACTTCCACAAAATGAATATCTTTTCGTCCGTTCCGTATCTCATCGAGCAATGCTTTGGCATTGCCGATGCCGCTGACGACGGCCACCCCGATCTCCAGGTCGCCGATCTGTACCTTTGTTTCTTTCCGGCCGTTCAGGCCGCGGATCTCGTTCACGCGGAACTGCACCATCTCCTTGCCTGTCAGCTTGAAGTAAGCGGTACGGAGCGCCGCCTCCATCACGCCGCCCGAAGCGCCGAAGAGCTTCCCGGCGGAGCTGCGGAGCCCCATCGGCGAATCGGCCGATTCAGGATCGAGCTGTTGTATCTGGATGCCGTACATCCGGATAAGGTCCACCAGCTCGCGGGTGGTCAGCACAGCGTCGACATCGGTGAGCCCCTTGCGGGTCATCGAGGTGCGCTGCGCTTCGAATTTCTTGGCGGTGCAAGGCATGACCGATACAGAATAGATATTCTCCGGATCGATGTTCTCCTGCTCCGCGAACCAGGTCTTGATCACTGCGCCCATCATCTGCTGGGGCGACTTGCAGCTCGACAGATGCGGGATCATGTCCTTTGCAAATTCTTCCGTGTACTTGATCCATGCCGGGCAGCAGCTGGTAAACATCGGCATCGGCTTGCCGTTTTGCACCCGGTCGATCAGCTCCGCCGATTCTTCGATGATGGTCAGGTCGGCTGAAAAAGTAGTGTCAAAGACAAAGTGGAAGCCGATCTTGCGAAGGGCGGCATTCAGCAGCCCGTTGATGTCTTCCCCGGCTTTCATCTTGAACGCCTCTGCCAGTGACACTGAAATGGCAGGTGCGTATTGGACGACAACTGTCTTTTCAGGATTGTTCAGGGCATCGATCACCTCGCCGAAGTGGCTCTTCTCATGCAGCGCCCCGGTCGGGCATACCATGATGCACTGGCCGCAGTTGATGCAGCTCGACGTGTTTAGCCCCATGTCATAGGCAGTGCCGATATGTGTCTTCGATCCCCTGCCGACGAACTCGATGGCCGATACACCCATCACCTCTTCGCAAATCCTCACACAGCGCCCACAAAGAATGCATTTGTCGGGGTCCCGCACCAGGCTGGCGCTCGACCGGTCGATCGGGAAAGTGTTTTTCACTCCCTTGATCCGTCTTTCATTGACCCGAAGTTCCCTGGAAAGGCTCTGCAACTCGCAGTTTTCATTGCGAACACAGTAAAGGCAGTCGTCAGGGTGATTGGATAAAAGCAATTCGACAATGGTCTTCCGGGCTTCAACCACCCGTGAGGAGTGTGTTTTGATCTTCATCTCCGGTGAAGCGGGGAAGGAGCAGGAGGGGACCAGCCGGCCGTTGTTTTCCAGTTCCACCACGCACATCCGGCAGGTGCCGGTAGGGATCATTTCCCTGATGTGGCAAAGTGTGGGAACATGCATGCCGTTTCGGTTCAGCACATCCAGTATCGTTTCCCCTTGCTGTGCTTCGCATTTTTTGTTGTTTATTTCGATCTGAAAGCTCATGGCAGATATTTCTGTGTATGTTTATTTAATGAAGATGGCGTCGAATTTACAGGCCTCCTGGCAGCTTCCGCAACCGATGCATTTGTCGTCGACAATGAAATGGGGCGTTTTTTTCGACCCAATGATAGCCCCTGTCGGGCATTTCCGGGCACAGACGGTACAGCCGGTACACTTGTCGACATCGATATAAAAAACACGCAGGTCGGTGCAGGCGCCGGCGGGACAAACCTTTTCGAAAACATGGGCTTCGTACTCGTCACGGAAATAGCGCAGGGTGCTGAGGACCGGGTTTGGCGCCGACTGGCCCAGGCCGCAGAGCGATGTTTCCTTGATGATCTTGCCCAGCTTTTCCAGTTGCATGACCCCCTTGAACCTGTCGAGGGCATCGTGACCGTTGCCGTTGGGCCGTCGGGTGATGCTCTCCAGGATTTCCAGCATCCTTCGCGTGCCTTCCCGGCAGGGGATGCATTTCCCGCAGCTCTCCCGCTGGATGAAGTCCATGAAGAACTTGGCGATATCGACCATGCAGGTCTCTTCATCCATCACCACCAGCCCGCCCGAGCCCATCATGGCGCCCACGTTCAGGAGCGAGTCGTAATCGATCTGGATGTCCAGGTTGGCTTCGGTGATGCAGCCGCCCGAAGGGCCGCCGATCTGGACCGCTTTGAATTTCTTGCTGTTCGGGATACCCCCGCCAATCTTGAAGATGATATCGCGGATGGTAGTTCCCATGGGTATCTCCACCAGCCCGGTGAGGTTGATCTTGCCGGAAAGGGCAAATACCTTGGTTCCTTTGCTGGATGCCGTTCCCACGGCGCTGAAACTGGCGGGGCCTTTTTCGAATACGGTCGGCACATTGGCCAGGGTTTCGACGTTGTTGATCACCGTTGGTTTACCAAACAGACCGCTGGTGGATGGGAAAGGAGGCCGGGGGCGCGGCATCCCTCTCTTGCCTTCTATACTATGGATCAGGGCGGTCTCTTCTCCGCAAACAAACGCACCGGCACCCATCTTAACCAATAAATCAAACGAAAAGTTTGTGCCGGCAACCCGGGAACCCAATAACCCGAGATCATAAGCCTGCGCGATTGCATTTTTGAGCCGTTTGACAGCGAGCGGATATTCCGCCCGGATGTAAACGTACCCTTTGGAAGCGCCGATCGCGTATGCCGCGATGGCCATTCCCTCAATCAGCCGGTGCGGATCACCTTCTATGACCGCCCTGTCCATAAATGCGCCGGGGTCTCCTTCGTCGGCATTGCAGATCAGGTATTTCTGATCGGCGGTCTCCTGGTTTGCCAGGGACCATTTTTTGCCTGAAGGGAAACCGCCGCCGCCGCGCCCCCTGAGCCCGCTTTCCTCAGCCATCCGGCAGACCTCCTCCGGGGAGTGGGCCTGCAAGGTCTTTACGAGCGTATGATAACCGCCATTGGCGATATATTCTTCGATGCTGGCCGGGTCGATGACACCGCAGTTCCTCAGCACAAACCGGGTCTGCGGTGCAAAAAACGGATGTTCGTCCAGCCCAGGGACTCCATCCCAGGCTGACCCGTCGCCTTGTGCAAACTGCCCCAGAACCGGATGAGCGGGCAGCTGATCTGAAAATACACTGTCGAGGATGTCATCCACCTTTTCAGCGGTGACATTCTCAAAGGAAATCCTCTTTTTCCCGGGGAGTTGTATATCCATGATGGGCTCGGAGGAGCAGAGGCCGATGCATCCGACTTCAACGATAGTACCGTCCATATTATGACGCGTCAGATATTCCCGGGCAGATAGTTTAGTTTTTCCCGCCCCTGCTCCAAGCCCACAGGTGCCCGTGCCGATATAGATCACGGGCGCCACCACTTCATCCCTCCGCATCAACCTCAACTGCTTCTGTTGCAGGTTATCCAGTTTTACAGAGGGTCCATTAACCAAATACTGCTTTATGAGTGGCTGATATTGTGTGTGAGTATTCATGCGTTTTGAATTTGAAGGGTTTCCAACCCCGGGGTTTCCAACCCGCGATATATATCGATGATACCTTTCAGCGATTCCCTGGTAACCTTGGCGTGAAATTCGCCGTTGACGCAGATCACCGGGGCCAGTCCGCAGGCGCCGATGCAGGCCACGACTTCCATGCTGAACAACCCGTCACGCGTCGATTGGCCGGCCTTGATTTTGAGCATCTTTTCCAGTTCCTCCAATACGGTGGCCGATCCCAGCACATGACAGGCCGTACCGCGGCAAACCTGGATGTGGTATTTGCCCAGCGGCTCAAAGCGAAACTGGTTATAAAAGGTGGCTACCCCGTAAATCTTGCTGGCCGGCATATCCAGGCTCTTCCCGACTTCCACGACAGCCTGGCGGGAAAGATATCCCTCCTCCTCCTGTATCTTCTGCAGGATCGGGATCAGGCTTTCCCTGCCGCTGCCGGCATATTCCGTAAGTATTTGTTGAACAGCTGGTGACATCTTATTTCATTTAAAAATCAAACAATAAACTCGAAACAAGAAACTAGAAATACGGAACCTGTCAGTGCGCTTTTTCATGCTTCAGCTCCAGCAGGCGCGCTACTTCAGGAACCAGTTTCTTTCCGTCGACCGGTTTTCTGAGGAAACCATCCACCGGCAACCAGACCGAAGGGCCCTTTTCCGTTCTGTAATCCACGCCGGCCTTGCCGGTGATCACATCTTTTATAAGCAACACATCCAGTTCGCGGTAATTGGGGTCCTGCCGGAATTCACGGGCCATTTCCTGGACCGATGACTTGGTGGTCGTCAGCACGTCGATGCTGGTCATCATTAAAACCGGCATGTTCTCGAATTCGGGATTTTCGCTGAACTCCCTGGCCAGCTCAAATCCTTCAAACTGGGTGGTCATCATGACATCGAGGATGGCCAGGTCGGGTTTTTCCCTGTAAGCCATTTTGAATCCCTCGATCTTGTCGGATGCCGAGATGACATTGTAGCCTTCCTTGCTGAGGATGGCTCTGACAACGGTGATAACGTCGATGTCGTCGTCAACGATGAGAATTTTTTTTGTTTCCATGGTGATGTTTTTTTGAAGGTTCACGATTCATTGAATTTTCTGAGACAAAATTAACCCTGTCGCACGGTCTGTGCAAGGTGATTATGTCCTGATTTTCAATGAGAAGAAAGCGAAAGATTACCGAAAGAGAACCAGCGGCATTATGAAAAACCCACCGGTAGCAACCCGCAAAAAAACCAGTACTTTTTTACCGGTTTTTCAGTAGATAATGGAGAAGAAAATATATTATCATACTCATAATCAACATATAACAATTGAACAATCGAACCAATAACCATTGATGATCTCACCCCAAAAATCGATCAATTTTATTGTTAACTAATTAACAACTGTTGTTAATTATTTCACAATAGGAATTTGTAAAGCAGATTGAAAACCGATTCTGTCGTCCCGATGGGACTCTGATTGTGCGTTTGCATCCTCTTTCCCGCGGACTTCGTCCGAGGCTATTATCTTAAGTCCCGATGGGACAGTGTTTTTGACAAATACTTCAATCCCGTTGGGAGAATTCGCATTGCCTGATAATGTATCCTATGCTGTCATCCCATCGGGTTGATCCGAAAATAGCCCTGGTCGCAGTCCATGGGACCAAAATTCAGACCATCAATCAAAGTCCCATCGGGACGACAGAATGGAAGATCATGGAAATCTATTGAATCTCCACCAGCTTATTCTTAATAGCATATGACAGTAAACCAACCGAGCTCTTGGTATTGGTCTTGGCTAAAAGGTTGGATTTGTGCCCGATGACGGTCCGCTCGCTGATGAACAACCTGTCGGCTATTTCCTTATTCGATAGCCCATCGCAGATCAATTGCAGGATCTCCTTTTCCCGGCGGGTGAGCTGTATCTCTTCTTCATCCTGCCGGGGTTCGCGGGCTACTTTCCGGGTGAAAAACTCCCATAATTCGGGGGAATAATAATTTTTGCCCGATTGAACTGCCTGCAGGGCCTGGTCGAGCACCTCCCGCGTGATGTTCTTCAGCAGAAAACCTTTGGCGCCCGCATCGATCATGCTCTGAATGTACTCCTCGTCATCAAACATGGTCAGGGCCACGATCTTCAGGTCGGGATATTCCTCCAGCGCCTGCCGGGTGGCTTCGATCCCGTTCATTTGCGGCATCTGGATATCGATCAGCACAATGTCGGGTTCCTTCTGCCGGAGAAGCTCCAGGAATTCCTTCCCGTTGGTTGCCTCACCGACCACTTTGGCATACTTCAACCGGTTGATCACCATTTTTAATCCGTTCCGGAAGAATTCATGATCATCGACAATAATGATATTCAGCTTTTGCTCCATGACTTGGTTTTTTCAATCTTAATTTCAACCACCACCAGCATCCCCGCCCCGGGACGGCTGTAAATACGGTATGTTCCGTTCACCGAGCGCAGCCGGCTGATGATGTTCTTCAGCCCTATCCCGCCCGCTTCTTCGCCAAGGGCCTTCTCTTTGTCAAATCCCACCCCGTCGTCCATATAGGTCATCTGCAGCACCTCATCGATCATCTCGATGTAGATCTCAATTTTCGATGCTTTTGCATGCTTCAGGGTATTGTTGATCAATTCGGTGATAACCCGGTAAAGTATGAGTTCAACTGTCTGGTCAAACCTGCTATGCTGCAGACTGCTCTCAAACCGGATCTGCGTTTTCTGGGCCAGGTTCACTTTTTTGCAGAAAGATTCGACAGCTTTTACCAACCCGTAGTCAAGGATCAGGTGGGGCGAAAGATTGTTCGAGATCGCCCTGGCGCTTGTGATGGCCTCATTGATCAGGTCATTCGTTTGCTTCAGCATCTCCTCCTTTTCTTCCCGTTCCATATCGCCTGATTCCAGTTCGTTCACGTACAGTTTGATCGTGGAAAGCAGCGGCCCCAGGCCGTCATGGATCTCCACCGACATCCGCTCCCGCTCCTTTTCTTCCGCTTTAATGACGGCGCTCAGTATTTTCCTCTCCAACTGTTTCCTTTCAGTAGTTTCCCTGGCGATGGAAATGATCGCCTCCCGCCCGAAATAATCGATCAGCCGGCTTTTCACTTCAAGGGAAATTACCTTGCCTTCCTTTGACACATGCTCGGTCTCGTAAACATGTTGCCCGCTCTCTATGATCCTCTTCAGGTTCGGTTCCACTGTTTCATAATACCTCGGTGTTTTCAGGTCTTTGAAGTTCTTCTTCAACAACTCCTGCCGACTGAATCCCAGTGTATCACAGGCTACCTGGTTCACTTCGATCAGGTTTCCCTTCAGGTCGGCCAGGTATATCTCATCGCTGCTGTTGTGAAAAAGAGTGGTTAAACGTGTTTCCAGCTCCCGCTTTGACTCCTCCGATTTTTTATAGGTGAAAAGAATTCGTCCGATCATAATGACGGCCGCGGCCATGATGGCCGAAATCACAATACCCAGCCAGTGCGACGTTTCCTTGTATGCCAGGGGCAGATCTCCATAGAGGATGGATATAATTTCGCCAATCCTGCGGAAAGCCATGAACAAAAAAGCAAAAAAGATCATGATCCAGGCCACTTTCACCCTTGAAGCCCGGAGCAGCCACAATGCGCTGATAGCAGCAACAATTTGCAGCAGAGCGGATAATATCAGACCAATTAAAGTGAGCAGATGGGTAGATTATTCTTTTTCGATCCGATCGTCCTTTTTTTCCTCTTCTTCGCCGTCTCCGCTGAGTCCTTTCTTGAACTCCCTGGCCCCCTTGCCGATGCCCTTCATTAATTCCGGGATCTTTTTGCCGCCAAAGAGCAACAATACAATGGCAACGATGAGAATGATCTGCCAGGGACCGATCATGCCGAGTATGATAAATGCATTCATGACTTTCTTCTTAAAATTATCAAACAAATATACAAAATAAAGTATGCGCCGGGTTTACCATTTCTGGCTTATTTATCTGTAAATTTGCAGGAAAGAATTTTTCAGGCACTATGAAAAAACTATCTGCTCTCATTTTATTCAGCGTTTTACTTCTTGTCAGTTCCTTGTATTCACAGGATGAACCTTCACGGCTCACGCACCATATGACCCCGGAGGAGGAACTCAGAAAACACGAAATCGGAATCAATTTTACCCCGACCGACCCGCCTTCACCGCCGGTCAGG
The DNA here is from genome assembly GCA_046484945.1 of Bacteroidales bacterium. Classification (GTDB taxonomy): domain Bacteria; phylum Bacteroidota; class Bacteroidia; order Bacteroidales; family JAGOPY01; genus JAGOPY01. The sequence continues at coordinate 1,421 of JAWOHY010000205.1, read as the reverse complement.
GCTGTTGCCGAGTTTGAAGAGATGGAGGGGGTGCTGATCAGGTATCCGTTCGGCATACCCATGTCGCTCATCAAGGAAATGGCGGAGGATTGCATGGTGAAAACGATTGTAGCCAATACCTCCCAGCAAACCCAGGTGCAGAACCAGTACCAGTCGGCCGGGGTGAACCTGGCCAACTGCGAATGGCTGATCGCTCCGACCGATTCCTACTGGACGAGGGATTACGGACCCTGGTTCGTGGTGAACGGCAATTACCAGGTGGGCATCAGCGATTTCCCTTACAACCGGCCCCGGCCCAACGACGACAATATACCGGTTGTGCTGGCCCAGCAGATGGGCGTCCCCTTGTATGGCATGGACCTGATCCATACCGGTGGAAACTGGATGTGCGACGGAATGGGGATTGCCGCCTCCACCGAACTGGTGTGGGACGAGAATCCATCGCTGACGCACGCGCAAATCGACACCATTGTCAAAGATTATCTCGGTATCAGAAAATATCATGTGCTGCCCGATCCGCTGGGAGACTACATTGAGCATATCGACTGCTGGGGGAAGTTCCTCGACATCGATAAGGTACTCATCGGCCAGGTACCCCCTACCGACTGGCGGTATGACGACTTTGAGTTCGTCGCTAATTATTTCGCGCTCCAAACCAGTTCTTATGGAACACCCTTCAAGGTCTACAGGGTTTATACACCTGGTAACTTCCCATATACACCATACACCAACTCATTGATACTTAATAAGAAAGTCTTCGTCCCCATTACCGGAAGCCAGTGGGATACACAGGCATTAGAGGTGTATGAAACCGCAATGCCCGGTTACGAAGTTTTCGGGGTCATGTCAGGCAGCTGGCAAAATACCGATGCGCTGCACTGCCGGACGATCGGCATCGCCGATGTCCATATGCTCTATGTGGAACATATCCCCCTGAGTGGAAATAAGAATTTCAGCCTTTCTTACGAAATGTACGCCGACATCATTCCCTACAGCGGAGCCGGCGCCATTACCGATTCCCTGAAATGCCACTATAAAATAGACAGCGGTGATTATCAGTCGGTACCACTGGTGAAGGTGGATAATTACTACCGGTACAAAGCTTCCCTGCCGTTCATCGAGCCCGGCAGCGAAGTGTCGTATTACCTGCACGCTGCCGACTTTTCGGGAAGAACCAGGAAACACCCTTATATCGGTGAGCCCGATCCCCATGTATTCAAAGTGAAATACGCCACCGATGCGGTGATCACACCCGATACCCTGGTATTTCTGACAGTTGAAGACATGCTCGACGGAAAATCATTTGACATATATAATTTCACCAATGGGGATCTGGTTGTGACAGATGTCGAAACCGAATCCTGGGGCGCCATCAACTGGTACATCGACCCGTGGAACTATTCATTGCCGCACACCATGGC
>JAWOHY010000173.1:0-2778 GCA_046484945.1 Bacteroidales bacterium | reverse complement strand
CCCCTGCTTTCATCACGGAGTTGAAACCGCCCACGTTGTTATCGATCAGGTCGGGGTTTCCCGGATCGGGACTCCATCCCTCATCGGTCACCAGCTGGTATTGATATCGTCCCGGGTTAAGTGGCAGGGTGACGGTCCACAGGCCATCGATGAATTCCAGGTTTGTGCGCGACGGTGTCCATCCGTTGAATTCGCCGGCTAGCTGTACCGATTGAAAAACCTGGCCTTCCGGATCGAATGTATAGACATGCTCCACTTTCCGGCTCTTCATCACTGGCACGGATTGATAGTTTCCTCCGCTCCAGACACGCATTTCGAACATCGGCCCGGCATCAGGCGGGGTCTGGAAAATGAACATCTCCTCTCCGGATGGCAGCACAATCATCTCATTATCAATAATAACCGAATCGACCAGACTCAGATCGGGGATATAATCCGACAGCCAGATCTCGCTGATCTCTCCTGTAAGACGGAGCGGGCTGGCAAGGCCGGGAATGAAGTGATCGGAGGGAAGCTTTGGTTGCTGCGTGGCGCAGGCCATCAGCAGAAGGATGGCAAATAGGGCGGGTAATTTTCTCATGGGTTTGGCGGATTGATGCTGCAAATATCGGAAAGAAATCGGAACAGGGACTCCGTCCCGGTGAAAAGGGATGGAGTCCCGGGGAAAGGGAGGGCGGGTAAAGGAAGGGCATGCAAAGGGATGGAGTCCCGGTTGTGAGGGACTCCATCCCTGTTCGACCCCTTCCTTTAAGTTAAATTGTTAATAATGTGGTGATAACACTTCAATTAACCATTTTGGGATGGAGTCCCTGTTTATTATCTTTGTAAAAAATTAATCCAATGTCCTGGCCAAAGAACCCGCTGATCTACGAGATCAATACATGGATATGGCTGCAAGAGCTGAGCGGCAGGTACAGCCGGCGTGTCACGCTGGCCAGCATCCCCGCGCAGGAATACGACCACCTGGTCCATGCCGGCTATGATGCAGTCTGGTTAATGGGGGTGTGGGAGCGCAGCCCTGTCGGCATTGCCATTGCGCGCTATCATACCATCATTGCAAAAGAGCTGAAAAAAGCGCTGCCTGATTATACCGACAGCGATCTCGCCGGCTCGCCCTATTGCATCCGCCGTTACCGCGTGGAAGCACAGCTGGGTGGCAACAAGGGGCTGACTATTGCCCGGAGGGAGCTGGCCCGGCGCGGCATCCGGCTGATCCTCGACTTCGTGCCCAATCATGTAGCGCCCGACCACCCCTGGACGATGGAACACCCCGAATATTTCATCGGAGGTACCGAGAAAGAGCTGTCAGATCATCCCGAAGATTACCTGGAGTCGAATAACAGCATCTTTGCCCGGGCGCGCGATCCATTTTACCCGCCCTGGCCCGATGTGCTGCAGCTCAATGTGTTCCACCCCGGCCTGCGCGAAGCGCTGAAAGCAACCATACGCGAGATTGCCGGGATGTGCGACGGGGTGCGATGCGACATGGCCATGCTGGACACCAATGAGATATTTTTAAAAACCTGGGGCAAAAAAGCCGGCCCGGTGCCGGAGGAAAATTTATGGAAACTACTGATCCCGGAAGCGGTCAAAGTCCATTCCGGCTTTATTTTCATTGGTGAGGTATACTGGGACATGGAATGGGAGATGATGCAGCAGGGATTTGATTATTGTTATGATAAGCGGCTCTACGACCGCCTGCTCGAAGGTCCACCGGAGAGCGTACGGGAGCATCTCACGGCGGAAGTGTCGTTCCAGTCGCGGTTGCTACGCTTCCTGGAGAACCACGACGAGCCAAGGGCGGCAGCCATCGAACCGGTCGACCGCCACATGACGCTGGCGGTGGCCGCACTGACGCTGCCCGGCATCCGCCTGCTGCACGACGGCCAGCGGGACGGACGCAAGGTGAAAGTGCCCGTCTTTCTGGGCCGACGCCAGCACGAAGTGACCGATGATGACATCAACCGCTTCTACGAAAGGCTGATAAACCTGCTCAAATCCGAGGTAATCCGGAACGGGGAATGGAGTCTGTGCGAATCCACCGGATGGCCCGAAAACCAGTCGTACCGGAATATCCTGGCCTGGGAATGGGTCAATGAGGAGGTCCGCGCCCTCATCATCGTGAACATGAGCGATGAGCCGGCACAATGTCACATCCGGCCCGGCCGCCCCTACGATCCCGGCCATGCCTACCAGCTTTTCGATACCCTGTCAGGAGAACTCTACACCCGCGACGGCAACGAAATGAACGACCCCGGCCTGTTCGCCGGCCTCCAGCCCTGGGGAGCGCATACATTTATCATTGAGCATTGAGCAGTTAGTTCCGGGTTTCGTGTTTCGTGTTTTTTGTTTCATGTTTTTTGTTTCGTGTTTTTTGTTTCGTGTTCAAAGAACCAGGAACCAAGAACCAAGAACCAAGAACCAATTCCTAACACCCAACACCCAATACCCAATACCCAATACCCAGGAGATCCCTTGCCGCTCGGGAAATACTCGGTTGTAATTCACTGTAAACCCTTTGCAGACAGATACTTCTGGATGGCTTCTTCAACAAGTTGATTAAGTGACAGGCCAAGGTCGATTGAAAGGTTGGCGGCTTTTTTATGAAGCTCGGGGTCAATTCTCACGTTGAAACTTCCTTTGTAAGATTTCCTGACAGGTTTGCCGGCTATTTCGCATAATTCGGCATAATCTTCCACAGCCTCCTGAAAAGACGCTCTTGGTCACGTCGGCCAGCAGCAGGGAATAATCCTGCTCCTGCAACGCCTGGCGGCCGAA
>JAWOHY010000132.1:0-20667 GCA_046484945.1 Bacteroidales bacterium | reverse complement strand
CGAAACTGAAACACCGCAACGCCTTCAACGTCACCGCCATGAGCTTCGACCCGGAGATCATCGCCGGCGAGATCAAAAAGCACATCCCTGATTTCGTGATGAACTACGACGTCGACCCGATGAAAAAAGCCATCGCTGACACCTGGCCCAACAGCATGAACGATTCCTGCGCCCGCGAAGAGTGGGGCTGGGACCCGAAATGGAACCTGGAGACCATGACAGCCGATATGCTCAAGGTGATCGGGGAGAAGCACGCGAAAGGGGAGATATGAAGGTTGTAGGTTGAAGGTTGTAGATTGAAGGTTGTAGATTGAAGGTTGTAGGTTGTAGATTGAAGGTTGGATACTATCTATCTTTAGGTTTATTCATATTTTTCTTGCTGGTTATCAGCGATTTACCAATAATTCGAAGTAATTTCTCTGTGCTTTCCTTACATACTTCTATGTCTTCCTTACTGCCGAGGTTGGCCATTTGGATAATACTTAACCAGTAAGCTGTTTCTCTCAATTCCTTGTATGCGATGTGAAGTTTGTGAATAAAGTCGGCCCGGCTTTCCGCGCCACAAGCTTCCTCATAATTCGCTCCCGCTGATGTAGCAGATCGGTAAATCTGCGAAACCAGAAACCGGTAAGCAGGATCCTGGTATATAACCTTACAGGATTTTATTATACCTACTGCATTATTTTTCAGCTGATTAGAAATTTCATCCGATCTTGTTCCCATACTTTTTTCTATTAATCCACTATTCAAGTCAAATATACCCGCCTGTTGATAACTTTTTTTATCCACCCCTTCAATCTTCAACCTTCAATCTTCAACCTTCAATCTTCAACCTTCAACCTTCAACCTTCAATCTTCAACCTTCAATCTTCAACCTTCAATTTCTTACCTTTGCACCATGCAAATCGCCGCCCTTGTTTCAGGAGGGGTCGACTCCTCTGTTGCTGTTCCGTTGCTGAAAGAAATGGGATATGATCCCGTGATCTTTTACATCCACATCGGCATGGACAACGAGGCGGGGTTCATGGACTGCCCGTCGGAGGAAGACATTGAAATCACCACATTTATCGCCAAAAAATACGGCTGTCGCTTTGAAATTGCCAACCTGCACGACGAATACTGGAACCGCGTGGTGCAATATACCCTCGATACGGTCCGCAAAGGACTAACCCCCAATCCCGACGTGATGTGCAACCGCTTCATCAAATTCGGCAGCTTTGACGATAAGTTCGGAAAGGACTTTGATAAGATCGCCACCGGCCATTACGCCCGGGTGCTGGAAAAGGATGGAAAATATTATCTCGCCACGGCAAAGGACCGGCGAAAGGACCAGACCTATTTCCTGGGCCGGATCACTTACCCGCAATTGTCGAAGGCCATGTTTCCCATCGGGGATATGGAGAAAGGGGAGGTGCGGAAAATGGCGGAGGAGCTGCATCTGCCCAGCGCCCGCCGGCCCGACAGCCAGGGGATCTGTTTTCTGGGAAAGATCAACTACAACGAATTCATCAAACGCTACCTGGGAGAAAAAGAAGGGGAGATTGTGGAACTGGAAACCGGGAAGGTACTGGGGCGACACAAGGGCTTCTGGTTCCATACGATCGGACAGCGCAAAGGACTGGGACTGGGGCAGGGACCGTGGTTCGTCGTTCAAAAGGACACAAATAACAACATCATTTACGTCTCCAACGGATATGATCCCATCGCCCAGCACAGCCACGTAGTGAAACTGGAAGATTTTCTTTTCATCAACGAAACACCCGACCGCGACTATACCGTACCTCAGCCTGTTTTGTTCAAGATCAGGCATCAGCCGGAGTTTCACGAGGGAAGCATGGGGGCATGGGGGCATGGAGGCATGGTGAGAAGAGGGGAAGAGGGGAAGAGGGGAAGGGAGGAAGAGGGGAAGAGGGGAAGAGGGGAAGAGGGGAAGGGGGGAAGAGGGGAAGGGGGGAAGAGGGGAAGAGGGGAAGAGGGGAAGAGGGGAAGAGGGGAAGGGGAGATGTTTGTGATTGAATCGGAGAAGAGTATTGCGGGGGTGGCGCCGGGGCAGTTCGGCGTGGTTTATACCAGAGACGGAAAAATCTGCCTCGGAAGCGGCATTATATCAGATTAGTATTTATCAGTGAAACTCTGAAACTTTGAAACTTTGAAACTTTGAAACTATGGAACCATTTGTAATGTACAACCCGGTCAGGCTGCACTTCGGCAGGGGAGTGACCGACAGCCTTGGAAATTCGGTATTGAAATACGGTAAGCGTGTTCTGCTGGTCTACGGCGGCGGGTCGATCAAACGGAACGGCGTGTACGACCACGTCATGGCGCAATTGAAAGAAGCAGGGGCAGAGGTGTTCGAATATTCGGGCATCAAACCGAACCCCGTGATCGAAGATGTGGATGCCGCGGCTGCAATGGGAAGGGAGAAGAACGTGGATATCATCCTTGCAGTGGGAGGGGGAAGCGTGATCGATTCGGCCAAGATCATTTCGATCACCATCCCGGCCGACCACAGCGGCTGGGAATTTATGAAAAACCGGCAGAAGCCCCAGTCGGCCGTGCCACTGATCGCAGTGCTCACCCTGGCGGCTACCGGCACCGAGATGAACCGGTTTGCCGTAGTGCAAAATAACGCCACTAAGGAAAAGCTCGGCTATGGCGATCCGCTCACCTACCCGAAAGAGTCCTTCCTCGATCCATCCTATACGATTTCGGTGCCAAAGGATTATACTGCTTACGGCGTCACCGATCTGATCGCCCATTGCCTGGAGGCTTACTTTGGGGAAGGGGAGGCCACGCTGTCGGACCGTTTCGTCTACGCGATCATCAAAGAAGCGATGGAGTATGGGCCTGCGTTAATGAATGACCTTGAAAACTATGCGCTGCGTGAAAAGATCATGTACGCAGCCACCAACGCGTTGAATAACCTGACAGCTTATGGAAGGAAATCGGGCGACTGGGGGGTACATTCCATCGGGCACGTGCTTTCGGTTTTATATGACGTGCCGCACGGCGCTTCCCTCTCTATCGTCTATCCCGCCTGGCTGAAGCTTCACACATCCAGGATACCGCGGCGGATAGAGACCCTTGGCCTTAACCTTTTCGGGGTAAGCGCGGCAGGCCAGGCCATACATGCCATGGAATCGTTCTTTACCTCCATCGGCTCCCCTGTCAGATTGGCGGAAATCGGGATCGATACCGCGAAACACGGGGAAGAGATCTTTGCCACGATGGCCAGCAACAAAGCCGGCGGCAATCACCATAAACTGAATGAAGCCGATTACCGCGGGCTGATCCGCCTGATGGGCTAAGCTTTCATTCTGCCCGGTATCCGGGAATGGTAAGGGTAAACGTGGTGCCTTCTCCCGGAACGGAGGTGAAGTGGATGGTGCCACCGATCGATGTCAGGATGCTTCTCGTCATGGCAAGTCCCAGCCCCATCCCGCTGGTCTTGGTCGTAAAACTGGGGGTGAAGATCTTCTGTGCCTGTTCCCGCGTAATTCCAGCCCCGTTATCTGTAACAGTGACGATGTGATGGCCATCATCCCGGGTGATGTCTATCCGGATAAAGCCTTCCTTTTCGCTCCCGATGGCCTCCGTGGCATTCTGGATCAGGTTGTTGAACACCCGCAGCATCTGCCGCCGGTCGGCCATAACAAAATGCGGCTGCCCGGTATGTTCGATGGTAATGTGTATGTTACCCAGGTGATGGTATAGCTCAGCGGCATTTTTAACGATCCCGGACAGGTCGATCTTTTCCAGCGTAGCCACCGGCATCTTGGCAAAGTCGGAGAACTCGGAGGCGATTTCCGACAAGGCATCGATCTGTTCAATGATCGTCCGGGTGAAGTTCTCCATCCGTTTTTCCCAGTCGGGCGTTTTTTCCTGCCAGGCCTTCCGGAGATACTGCACGCTCAGTTTCATGGGGGTGAGCGGGTTCTTTATTTCGTGGGCCACCTGCCGGGCCATTTCTCGCCAGGCGCCCTCGCGCTCCGACATCGCCAGCAGTTCGGCGCTTCTGGCCAGCTCGTCGATCATCCGGTTGTATTCATCCACCAGGCTGCCGATCTCATCGCGCCTCCGCCATTCGATCTTTTCATTGGTTTTCCCCAGCCCGACATGACCCATCTTTTCCCGGATGAATTGCAACGGCCGGGTGACAAACCGCGACACGACGATCGCCACCATGATCGATAAAACGATCAGCAGTACGTAAACATTGATGTAAGCCGCCAGAAAATCAGCGATCTCTTTGCGCAACTCGGTCTGCTTGGCAAAATAGGGGAGGTTGAGATAGGCCGTGACCTGGTCCATGTTATTCCGGAAAGGGATATAGGCCGAAAGATACTCCTGCCGGCCGATCTTTTCATTCTGAATATACAGCAGGCTCTGATCATGCGCCAGTTTATAAAAAGCCTGCGTATGCATCCTCCTGGATATCAGCTCCTCATCAAATATTTGGGGCCTGGAGGTAGCGATCAGGTTCCCGTTTGGATCGTAGAGGTTAATATCGGAAAAGAACACCAGGGAGAATTTATACAGCAATTCGTAGAGATAACCGTGCATTTCGCCGGTGATCTCCGGTTCATTTGCAATCTTGTGTTCGACCTCAGTCAATACCGATAAGGTTTTTTCATTCAGGTAATCCCGGTTCTTATTGTTGTATAGATGAACGATATTGGAACGGGTGATCAGCCCCAGTACCACAAAAGCCACGATAATGATCCCTATGATCGAGACCTGGAGCTGGTTGCTGAAGTTGAACTCAAACCTCCTGAATTTTCCATATAAAATAAGCAACAGGATCATAAGCAGGGTGTATAGCCCAAAGAATATGAAAAGGTAGGAAAAAGGTGCGATCAGGTCCAGGAATGTAAGGCTTTTTTTACTGACTATCAGCTTATTATAATTGTCAATATGGGTAACATAATGACTGTATCCTTTCAGGTCCAGGAAATAGGACTTCCCGGGGCCCGATGCATAGTCGGCAAAGGCCAGTTTATAGAAGTAATCGCCATATTTATAGACCAGTTTATCATCGGCATAACGGGCATAGGAATAATCGGTAAGGCCGGCTACAATCCCGGCCTTGCTGTCGATCAGCAGGTCGGGATACCCCAGGCCTGTTTCGGAAATGTATTTATAAAAGAGTTCCACATAGATCCTCGTCGGGTCCCGGATGACCCCGTCGGGTTGAAACTCGAAGCAGGCCAGATAGTTATTGTTTTGCGCAATATTGTTGAGAAAGTACAGTCCCGGGGAGACCATCTCCGCCTCCGAAGAACCGGTGATCTCCCCGAAATAATCAAAACAATTGGTCAGGGTTCCTGCCGGTTGAATGCTAAGGATCTCCTCCGGGTGACAAATGGTAACGAAGATCTCATATTTATTCCAGACGGAAAAGAAATATGACTGATTGAGGTAGGCAACGATCTTTTCTTCCGTTTCGGGCTCCGAAATCCGGACCTCCAGCATTTCCTTCAAGTTTTCATCAGTCATCAGGTGTTCGTATATGCGCAAAAACTCGTGTTCCATCAGCGGATCCCGCCGGGTAGAAAGTTCGGCAGCGATGATTTTCCGGTATGACTTCTCCTTTTCATTGTGGTAATAATCCAGGATAAAAGTGGTGATAATGGCAAAGAGAACGATATAAAAGAGCGCCCCCCGGATATTTTTAAAACCGGCCTTTTTCCGTTGAAAATATAAGAATGACAACAGGTAAACCAGTAGCATGACGGGATAAGCCAGGGAGTAGGCATGGTCCTTCCAGGGAGAAAACAAAAGAACGGCAAGCAATGATGTCAAAAGCGCCAGTGAAACATAATGCCAGGATTTACATGCAGTTTTGCAAACGATGAGATTGATCCGGGATGTAGCCAGAAAAAAGGCCATTATAAGGGATGTCATGGCGATAAAACCCATCCCGCTATACACATCTATATTGAATATATTATTGAGGTTCAGCTCGATACGGCTATCGAGGACCAAACGTCGGATCGCCGACACCAGCAGGAAGAAAAGGAATCCCTGAAAAAGCATCAGCAAAAGGCTTCCTGCCCTGCGTATCGCGGGTTGTGCGGCAGAAAATGAAAAGTCGAATTTATCATAAAAGATCCAGGCGATGGTCAGCCAGAAAATACTATTTATGAAGAGGTCGCCAAGCGTGGGAGACATAAAGGAGGTGGAGTAAAGGTAGGGGCGGAATATCTCCCCCGGACAGAACAGGCCGGGTATTTCAAAATATAGCAATAAGTATCTGATTATCAATGCATCTATAAGAAATGCGAGCAGAAAAAGTAGGGGGCGTTTCCTGAAAAATTCAAACGCATGATACAGGTAATAGAGTAATCCGAGCAATAGGGCCAATGCAACGGAAAAAAGGAGGAGCGCGGGAATCTCCGTGCCCGGATCTTCAACCGGGTCCGCCGGTATTTTCAATGAAAACAGGAAATCTCCACCGGTTGATACAATATTGTATATGCCGGGAATGGTATCCAGGCCTGTGTTATCCGGCATCCGGAAACTTTCATGAAAATCATTGACCAGGTATTCATTTTGGTAAGGGTAATTATTCTTTACAAGGATTAAGCCAACGGCCACGAGATCATTGTTGGTCATTTTTAACACCCTGAACCAGCCATTGCCATATGCGATGAAAGGCTTGTCAAAGATATCCTGCGGATATTCAGTGGCGGCCGGGATGTTGTTGTCAGACCAGTAGACCAGCGAATCCCGGTAATACACCAGGACCATGAGCCCTTCATCCACAGCAAATTTTTCTGAAACAATCAGATGAATGTTTTCAAAACCGGGAGTTAGAGGTTCTGAATCCGTTAGCGCATTCAGAATATTCAGGATGCGGCGCTCCTGGGTTTGCAGTTCTTTCCCGATACTGTTCACGAGTTTTTCAGGGCTTGCCTGCCTGTTTGAAACGAAAAGGTGCAAAAAGATGGCTGTTGTGAGCAACACAGTAAACCATATGGCAAATCGGAATATTTTTCGTTTTAAAGCCGGGTCTTTTTCCATAACTTAAAAAATAACTGAGTTTCATTCACTTGCAACAGGCTTCATTAGCGCCTCTCTGAGCGATTTTCTGGCAAAAAATATACCAACCATCATCCGGGGCGTTGCTTTCATCAGAAGGCTTAAAATTAAGCAAAAAACGGGACAGGATAAAAACCGGTAAAATAATCCAGGTTTCCGGCATAAATTGTTCCACGTGGAACATTACCTGCCGAGGTGCACGAGCAAGATGGAAATATCGGCCGGTGAGACGCCGCTGATCCGGGAGGCCTGTCCGAGCGACCGGGGTTTTATCCGGGAAAGTTTTTCACGGGCTTCGAAAGAGAGGGCAATGAGCCGGTGATAATCGAAATCTTCACTGAGGCCAATATTTTCAAGTCGCTCCAATTTTTGGGCCATCTCGTCTTCTTTGCCTATGTAACCCTCATATTTGATCCTGATTTCCGTCTCTTCTACGATCTCATCGCAGTACTCCCCGGTGGTACAGATCATTTGATCAAGGGCGGGCAGGATCTTTTGCAAACCGGCCAGGTTCACCTGCGGACGTAGCAGCAGGCCGGCCATTTTGACTTTTTGCGTGATGGGGGCGGTTCCGGCCGATTCCAGGAATGTGTTGACCTGGTCGGGTGAAACGCTGTGTTTTTTGATAAAGCGGATCAGTTCATCGATCTTCTCCCTTTTACTGACCACGTTGTTGTACCTTTCATCAGAAGCGAGCCCGATCCGGTGCGACAAAGGCGTCAGGCGCTGGTCGGCGTTGCTGTGGCGCAGCAGGATCCGGTATTCCGCCCTGGATGTAAACATGCGGTATGGTTCATCCACCCCTTTGGTGATCAGGTCATCGATCAGCACGCCGATATATGCTTCGGATCTCTTCAGGACAAAGCCCGGCGCCGCTTTCATTTTCAGGTGGGCGTTGATGCCGGCCATCAATCCCTGTGCGGCCGCTTCCTCATATCCTGTCGTGCCGTTGATCTGCCCGGCAAAGTAAAGGTTTTCGATCAGTTTTGTTTCCAGCGTCAGTTTTAGTTGAACCGGCGGAAAATAATCGTATTCAATGGCATAGCCAGGCCGGAATATCCGCGCATTTTGAAATCCCGGTATTTTCCGGAGGGCGGCATACTGGACATGGTCGGGCAGCGAGGAAGAAAAGCCGTTCACATAGTACTCCACAGTATCCCAGCCCTCCGGTTCTACAAAAAGCTGGTGGCTGTCGCGCCCGGAAAACCGGTCGATCTTATCTTCGATCGACGGGCAATACCTCGGACCGATCCCTTCAATTCTTCCTGCAAACATCGGGGATTCGTCAAAGCCCGTTCTCAATATGTCGTGCACCTCCTGGTTGGTATAGGTGATATAGCAGCTTCGCTGCTCAGACAAACGAGGGGTTTTGGAAAATGAAAATTTCCCGGGGTTTTCATCGCCTTTTTGCTCATCCATTTTGGTGAAGTCGATGCTGCGGCCGTCGACCCGGACCGGCGTACCGGTTTTCATTCTGTCTGATTCAAATCCCAGATCGACCAGGCATTCGGTCAGTCCCTTCGCCGCTCTTTCCCCGATGCGCCCTCCGCCGTATTGTTTCATCCCGATATGGATGATCCCGTTCAAAAAGGTGCCGTTGGTCAGGATAACGGCTTTTGCCAGGATCTCATGCCCCATGGAAGTAGTAACGCCGGTGACATAACCGTTCTTTGTCAAAACGCCTGTTACCATATCCTGCCAGAAATCGAGATTCGGGGTGTTTTCAAGCATTTTGCGCCATTCCAAAGAAAATAGCATCCTGTCGTTCTGTGCCCGGGGACTCCACATGGCCGGTCCTTTGGATTTATTGAGCATCCGGAACTGGATCATGGTCCTGTCGGTCACGATCCCCGAGTAACCTCCCAGGGCATCAATCTCCCGCACGATTTGTCCCTTGGCAATCCCGCCCATGGCCGGATTGCATGACATCTGCGCCATGTTCGCCATATTCATGGTGATCAGTAACACCGACGAGCCCAGGTTGGCGGCCGCTGCAGCGGCCTCACAACCGGAATGTCCGGCACCCACGACAATGATATCGTATTCTTTAAACATAAAAATTTTCGGATAAGGAATGTTCCACGTGGAACATTTCAGGCCCAGGGGGGCAAAGATAGGTAATATTCCTCGCGGGCCCGCATCTCGTCCTGCTCCGCCTTCGTTTTATCCTTATAACCCAGCAAGTGCAAAACCCCATGGATGATAAGCCTGCGCACTTCCCGCTGAAAAGGTTCCCTGTAAGCCCTGGCGTTTTCCTTCGCCCGCTCGATACTGATATAAATATCTCCCTCGACGATCCCCTTTGAATCAGAAAGATCAAACGTTATAATATCAGTCAGGGTAAAATGCTTCAGGTATTCTTTATTCAATTGAACCAGCAGATCGTCGTTCGTGAAGATGATGTTCAGCGTACCGGGCTTATATTCCTCATATTCAATGGTTTGAATGATCCATTCGCGGATTTTCTTCTTCTCCCTTAACTGGAAACTGACCTGTTCGTTGAAAAAGTAAATCTCCGGCGCATGGTTCATCACAACAGGCTTTGGTTCCTAATTATGTTTTCTCTCCGGATGGCTCACCTGGAAAAACCGGGCCATCAGGTTTTGCCGTTGCTCAATGATACGCTCCTCTATACCGGTAATGCAAAACAACATCTCGATGATCCGGCCGTTTTCACGGAACCGGACCTCATCGGCCAGGGCATTGATGAGCGCCAGCCCACCGGCCTTTATCTCCTTCGACATGAAAATATCCCGCCCAATATATTTTTCGCTCTCAAACCCCTTACCCTGGTCGGTTACACTGATCCAAAGGCCTTCTTTATCCGCTTCCAGCCGGATCACGACATGCTTTGTTTTATCATTCCCGCTGCCGTGTTCAATGGCGTTCTTCACGGCTTCGGTTACCGCCACCATCATGTTTCCGAAATAATTGTCGCCTAAAAGGTACTCATCACTGATTTGTTCGACAAATCCCTCCACGAGGTACATCTCATCCATAGTGGAGGCAATCGTGATCTCTTTCCGTTTTTTCATGCTTTAACGCAATTCAAAAAAATAAAAGTACTGGTTAACTTTCTCTTTGTAGAAGGGTCGCAGGTTCGGGGGGACGGTCCTGAGCAATTCAACCTCCTTATTTTTTAATCTGTTATACTCTAAAAACTCATCAAGGTTTCTATTGTTAACATCTTTTCCTTCCCTTGATTCCCTTTGCTCTTCCATTTCTCTTTTCAGCTCCGCTTTCTCGTGTTTTAACAGCCTTGTTTCCAGCTCCTTTAACCTTTCCATCGTTTGTTGGGTGATCATTTTATTGACCAGCTCCGTTTCCGTTTGTTCCATCTGTTCCATCATATCATTCAACTCCCGGTTCTGTCCAAGCCCCATCTCTTTCATTTGCTCCTGGTATTGCTCCATCATTCGCCGGATCGCTTCCTGCTGCGCGGCCATACGTGCAAAACCCTCGCTGTTCATGGTGTTCCTTTCACCCTGCTGCGGCGAATCCTGCTTGCCCATTCCCTCTTTCATCTTCTGGATCTGCTCGTTCAGCTGCTGCTGTAACTGCCGCATGCTCTTCATGGAAGCCTGTCCCTTTCCGGGTTTCGGACTGCCCTTGCTGCATTGCCCGGAAGCCTGCATTTGCATCGCATCCATCATCTGCCGGAGCGCTTCCGATAACAACAACGCCAGGTCGTTGATGGAGGTCATGACAAACTGCTGGTTCTCGGTCGCCATCGCCTTCTTCCGCTCGGTCAGGTTCTCCAGTGTCCGGTCGACATGATGGTTGATGCTCTGGATTTCCCGTGTGATAAACGGTTCAATCATCTGCTGCCGCTTGCTCAGGGCCCACAACGAGTCTTCCACCATCACCAGGTCATCCCTGATCTTCTTTTGCTCTTCCATGATCGAAGGATACTGCGGATCGATCGTGGTGATTTCCCTCGTCCGCTCCAGCAGCCCTTCCTGGTCGAACGACAGCTGCAACAGGTTTTCCAGGATCATCCGCAGATCCTCAATGCTCTCGCCCAGCTCTTCATCATACATCTCACTCTGCATCTGTTCCATCCTGCCGGCCATTTCCTGCATCTTTCCCGACGCACTTTTTTGTTTTGGCGATGCCTTCGACGGCTTGCCCTGTTCCAGCATTTCAGTGCCCTCCTCCATATCCTGCTCAATGGATTCCTCCAGCTCCTCCGAATCCGGCATGGGATTGGGCTCCTGCAATTCCTCGTTTTTGTTGCGAAGTTCTTCCAGGTCTTCCCTGAACTTCTCAAAATCTTCGTTAAGCTCCTCCTGCTGTTCCTTTAAATCCTGGGCATCGGCACCTTCTTCATCACTCTGTTTTCCAAGATCTTCCTGCCTTTCAGCCAGCTCCTTCAATTTATCGATGCTCTCCTGCAACTTCATTTCAAATTCCAGTTGTTTGAATAGTTCAAGGTTGCGGTCAAGCTGCTTTTCCAGGTCTTTGCTGTCCATCTTCATCTTATCCAGCATTTCATTGACCTTGTCCTTGTCGATCTTATCCATCAATTGCTGCATCTCCTCGAACATCTCCCGCAGCTCCTCGTTCATGATCGCATCGAACAATTCCTGCAACCGTTCCTGTTTGCGGATCAATTCTTCATCAACCTGCTTATAATTTTGTTCCTGTAAAGATTTGATCTGGTTTTCCCGCTGGATGTTCTCAATCCGCTCCTGCAATTTTTTCTGTTCATTGAAAAGATCCTGGATCTGCTGTTTTTCCTGCCAGCCGATTTCAGGCTTTTCAATCAGTTTCCGGCTCAACTCATCGGCTTTCCTTTGCAATTCACGAGCTTCCCGTATGCTCCGATCCAGTTCATCCTTGATCTGCTGGTTGTCCTCTTCTGTCATTTTTTCAATCTCCTCCAGTGTAGGCGCCTTGAATAACATGGGTTGCGAACGGGTAACCTTGGCGCCATTCACGCCATCATTATCCCAAACCTCAAAATGATAGGCAATCTGATGACCGGGTTTAATATTTATGGTATCCAGGTCGAAAAAGTGGAAAAACTGCTGCTGGTTGGTTTGTTTGCTCACCGGAAGCTCAACGATATATTCTTCCGTTTCTCCCTCCCTGACATCCGCATCATGCCGGTAATTGAATGTTAGCCTTGAAAAACCATAATCGTCTTTGATGAGGCCCCGGAAATAGATTTTCTTGTCGAAAACAGAATCCCGGACCTGTTCTACCGAGATGGAAGGGTAGCTGTCGGGAATAACACTCACGGTATAGGCGAGTGAATCGTTGTTTCGCAGGAATTCATTCCCGAAAGAAACCGAATAGGTGGTGCTTTTTACGGCCCTTTCATTTACGTCAAAGGTATTGGAAGCTTCACTTTCGAGTTCCCGGGCTTCATCATGCCAGCGAAACCAGATCCGGCGGGTATCCCGCGTATAAAAACGCCAGTTTATCCTGGTTCCGGCGGGCAAGACCAGATCGCCCGTGTTTTCCAGCGTTTCATTCACCTTCCCGGTGTAAGCGGGGTATTGCAGGCTCACATCAAAGCTGAGCACGATGGGTTTCGGCAACACTTTCAGCTCATAGCCTTCCGATCTGAAAAGATCGTTTACCACATGAAAACGCCTGTTTTCCTGGATATTCCTGAAGCGGTACTGAAAATTTACCGGACTTTTCCGCTCCATTTTAAACCTGGCGGATGCTGTCTCCACAAACAGTTCGGCAGGCAGTTCCGGGCCTTCCGCCTTCAGCTCCAGCAAAAAATCGTCCTGCTGCACCGCTTCCAGTTTCTCATTTAAAATTTGAATGGTGAACGGCGCCGGGGGTACATATACCGACTGGTACCTGACAATTCTCTCCGAAGGTTCGGTGATAACGGAAGGTGATACGGCCAGTATCAGCAAGAAAACCACCAGGGGCGGCAGGGCATAGCGAAGGTATTTGAGGTTTTGCCTCAGTTTGATCGCCAGGGTAAAGGGAACAGGCCTTAGTTTTTCAATTTTCTGATCGATGGAGGCCCGGATGAGATCGGTCGAATAGCCGGCCTGGTTTTCCTGCAGGTTTTTTAACTGCAATGTGTTCAGCAGCTTGTCGCTGATCTCCGGGAAATGGCTCCCGATGATCTTCGCCGCCTCTTCATAACTGATCATCCTGCCGATCCGCAACAGGCGGAACAGGGGCACTAAAACCAATTTCCACAAAACAAGCCCGTTGATCGCAATATAAGCATAGAAAATAACGGCCCTGGTCATGGTGTTGAAACGACCGAAATATTCAAGAAGAATAACGATCAGGAAGAAAACCACCATCAGCGCCAGGAAAAAAATACCTCCCCTGATCAGCAGGTTCCGGTAATATTTCCGGATAAACTCATCCAGCTTGGTAATTAATATTTTGTAGGTATCTTTCCGCATTTATCTGCAATAGCTCCAATACAGCCTATCCCTTAACGAATGGGAACAAATAAATATTATCTTTGTTCTTCATTACAAATATAAGCATTGTTTTTCTGTCTTCCAACCTTCATTCATTTATCAGCCCTATGAAAAATTATTTATTCAGCTGCATTTTCCTGTTTAGCGCCCTTTTTGCAAACAGCCAGTTCAATATGTCATTTTTACCGGACGATCATTACTGCCATCATGCCAAATGTGCCGAAAATCATGTTAAATCATACTATGAGCCCCTGGTAAGAAGCGACCTGCTCGATCATTACGATGTAAAATTTTACTTCCTGGACCTGAACGTAGAGAACAATACGATATTTATTTCCGGGAATGTGACCATTCAGGCTACCTCCCTCGTAAACGCCCTTGACACGTTCGCTTTTGAGCTCGCCACTGCGATGACCATCGACTCCTTGTTTGTCAATGGTGTCCAGCGATCATTCCAGCATGCCAACGATCTCGGGACTGTGCCTTTACCGGCCCCCATATCGCAGGGAGACTTATTTTCGGTTCAGGTCTATTATCATGGCACCCCACCAACCGGCGGGTTTTTCTCCGGGGTAACGACTGCATACTCCACCCAATACCAGAAACACGTAACATGGACTCTGTCGGAGCCTTACGCCGCGAAAGACTGGTGGCCGACAAAGCAGGACCTGCACGACAAGGCGGATTCGGTTTGGGTTTTTCTGACCACCAGCCCCGTAAACAAAGCCGGATCACAGGGTTTGCTGACCGGTATTACCAATATGCCGGACGGGAATGTCCGTTATGAATGGAAAAGTTATTATCCGATCGCTTATTACCTCATCTCTTTTGCGGTGGCCGATTACCAGGAATACAACATTTATGCCTACCCTGCGGGGACCGACGATTCGGTCTTCATTCAAAATTACATCTACAATCATCCCAACTGCCTGCCCAATACCAAATCGGGGATAGACCAGACAGTTCCGATGATGGAGTTGTTTTCCGATCTCTATGGGCTGTATCCGTTTATAGATGAGAAATACGGACACTGCCTGACGCAGCTTGGCGGCGGCATGGAGCACCAGACCATGTCGACCATGGGCGGCTTCGGGTTCGGCCTGGTGGCCCATGAGCTCGGCCATATGTGGTTCGGCGACAAAGTGACCTGCGCTACCTGGAGCGACATCTGGATCAACGAGGGCTTTGCCACTTATTCCGATTACCTGGCTCATTCTTTTCTGACCACGCCCTATTATGACTCGTTATGGCTGAAAATACGCCATGACCATGTGAAAAGCCAGCCCGGTGGCAGCGTGTATGTTCCCGAAGACGAACTGGGCAATGTCTGGCGAATCTTCGACGGCAGGCTTTCTTACAGTAAAGGGGCTTTGCTGCTGCATATGATCCGGTTCGAATTGCAGGATGATGATGTTTTCTTTGAGGTGCTGAAAACCTTTGTTGAAGAATATGCCGATTCGGTAGCCACCGGCGATGACTTCCGGGATTGGCTGGAATATATCTCCGGACAGGATTTCACCGATTTCTTCGACCAGTGGTATTACGGTGAAGGATACCCCATTTATGACATCACCTGGAACCAGGATGATAGCAACCTGTACATTACATCCACACAAACGACATCGACAACCGTGACCACGCTGTTTAAGATGCTGGTCCCTTACCATATTCAGTTTGCGGATGGCACCGATACCACTTTGCTGCTTTTCCAGGATAATAACCTGAATTCCTATACTGTGCCGCTGAATGGTTCGGTTGAGCAGATCGAGCTGGATCCCAAACAATGGATCCTTCACAGATTGAACAGTCTGACAGTTGTAATCGAGGAGATCTCCAGCCCGGTGCATTTCACCGTCGGACCTAACCCGGCCGGAGACTATGTGAACATCTATCTGTCGCACGAACCGCTGGCCGCATACGAATTGGCCATCCGGGATCTTTCGGGCCGCACAGTGGGCAGGCAAAGCGTGAACGGCAGCAGGCAACGCATCGATATTAGCAACATCAGCAGTGGAATGTATATCGTTTCGCTTACAAACGGAAGGGAAGAGTGGAATAGAAAATTGCTTATTGACTGATTTTATTTGTTCCAGGGTTCCAAAGTTCCAGGGTTCCAAAGTTCCAAAGTTCCAAAGTTCCAAAGTTCCAGAGTTCCAGGAACCAAGAACCAGGAACCAGGAACCAGGAACTATAATACGAAACCAATTCATGGGAAATATACCAGCTTCAGAAACAAGGGTTCGTTTTGCACCCAGTCCCACGGGGCCGCTGCATATTGGCGGCGTGAGGACGGCGTTGTATAATTATCTCTTTGCCAGGCACACGGGCGGCAAGATGATCCTCCGCATCGAGGACACCGACCAGAACCGTTTTGTGCCCGGTGCGGAAGAATATATCATAGCATCACTGGAATGGGCCGGTCTTCGTTTTGATGAAGGGGTGCACATGGGCGGGCCCTTTGCTCCCTACAGGCAATCGGAGCGCAAGGAGATCTACAGGCGTTATGCTGAGGAGCTGTTGGCCCGCGGCCAGGCTTATTACGCCTTCGATACACCAGAAGCGCTTGAGCAGAAGAGAAAAGAAGCTGAAAGAGACAAGCAGGTCTTTACCTACGATGCTTCGGTGCGCGGACATCTCAAAAATTCCCTGGTCCTTTCCGAAAATGAAGTGCAGCAACTGTTGAATTCGGGTTCCCCCTTTGTGATCCGTTTCAAGATCCCCGAGAACGAAACGCTGGTATTCAACGATATCATCAGGGGTGAAATAACCGTTCAGACCGCCACGCTCGACGATAAGGTTCTCTACAAATCAGACGGCATGCCCACCTATCACCTGGCGAATGTGGTGGACGACCATTTGATGAAGATCACACATGTGATCAGGGGAGAGGAGTGGCTTCCCTCACTGCCGCTGCATGTATTGCTGTACCGCGGTTTTGGCTGGGAGATGCCGTTGTTTGCCCATCTGCCCCTGATATTGAAACCTGAAGGCACAGGCAAACTTAGCAAGCGCGACGGCGACCGGCTCGGCTTCCCTGTATTTCCCATCGAATGGACAGATCCTTTTACCGGAGAAATATCCTCCGGCTATCGCGAAACAGGTTACTTTCCCGAGGCATTGGTCAATATGCTGGCGTTGCTTGGATGGAACCCCGGCACCGAACAGGAGATCTTTTCCATGGATGAGCTGATCCGCGAATTCTCACTGGAAAGGGTGGGAAAATCGGGTTCACGTTTCGATCCGGCGAAAGCCCGCTGGTTCAATCATCACTACCTGGTGAGCCGCCCGACACAAGAGCTGACCTCGCTGTTCGAAAAAATACTGGCGGAAAAGGGTATCCACCGCGACTTCGCTTACGTCAGTCGCGTCGTCGAACTGGTAAAGGAACGCTCCGATTTTGTGAAGGATTTCTGGGAGCAGTCTTATTTTTTCTTTGAAAAACCATCTGCCTGGGATCTGGACATGGTCAGGAAAAAATGGAAGGAAGATACGCCGGGCCTGGTAAAGGATTTCCGGAATATTCTTGCCGAAATGAGTGATTTCACCGCTGAAAAGATCAAAGCAACGGCGGAAGTATTTGTAGGGCAACGGGAAAAGGGACTGGGGCAGCTGATGAGCCCGCTGCGCCTCTGCCTGGTGGGCGGTCCATTCGGCCCCGACCTGATGATGATCTGTGAAATGCTTGGCAGGGAAGAAGTGACGGTACGGATCGATAAAGCGCTGGCGTATATTTCAGAAAAGACCAAATAATTCAAGATCACTGGACTATGGGAATGATCTCCATTGAAGGGATGGCATTTTTTGCCCACCATGGCTGTTTCAGCGAAGAACAGCTTGTCGGAACGCATTTCGAGGTTGATGTTTACCTGGAAACAGAAACGCTGGAAGCGGAACAAACGGATGACCTTGCGAAGACCGTCAATTATCAGGAGATATACCAGCTGGTAAAGGCTGAGATGCATGTTAACTCTAAGCTCCTGGAGCATGTCGCCCGCCGCATCCTTGACCGGATTGCCAGAAGTTACCCAATGGTCACCTCGGCCAGGGTAAAGATCTCTAAGCTGAATCCACCGGTCGGCGGACAAGTGGAAAAAGTCAGCATAGAGCTTGGGGCATGGGGCGTAGGGCGTAGGGCATAGGGCATAGGGCGTAGGGGCATAGAGCAATAGTATGACAACTGTATGACAACTGTATGACCATTGTATGACCATTGTATGACCATTGTATCAACCTGCCCGCGGTGCGGAAAGCAATTTCATTGCAGCAAATCGGATGATTGCTGGTGCCATAAAATCATACTTGCTCCCGAAAAGCTTGAGGAGATCAGAAAGCTATATGATCGCTGCCTGTGCCCCGACTGCCTGAAAAAATACGCAATCGGCAGTTTTTAGTGTATAATCGCTGACTCTTCTTGTATCTGCAGTATCTTTTCTTTTGGCACTTTAATTCTCCTGGGCACGACGGTCATTTCATCGATCAGGTTCTGTGCCCCGGCGTATTTATCAATGATAAACAGCATATACCGTGAATCGACGCAGATGGTGCGCTGCAGGGCGGGCTCATAAGCGATATTGCCGCTCATGGCTTCCCAGTTGCCGTCGAAAGCCAGGCCGATCAGTTCCCCCCTGCCGTTAATGACCGGGCTACCGGAATTTCCTCCGGTTATATCATTGGTCGTTAGAAAGTTAACGATAAGCTTCTTCCCGGTGCCATACCTGCCATAATCCTTCCTGGCAAACAACTCTTTCAGTCTTTCGGGGACGATAAACTCTTCATTCGTGGGATCTTCTTTTTCCATCACCCCGCTGAGGCGTGTTTTGTAATCATAGTAAACGGCATCGGCGCCCTTGTAATCCTGGACCGATCCATAGGTGAGCCGCATGGTGGAATTGGCATCGGGATAAAATGCCTTATCAGGCATCATCTCTCGCAAACCTGCGATAAAAAGCCTGTTATTTTTTCCGATCTCGGCGTTGGCCGCCCGGTATGATCCCGCCAGGACAATCATCGATCCCATCAGTTCATTGCTCAGGTTAATGGCCGGATCTCTGGAAATTACTTTGTAAGAAGGTTTGCCAAGGAAGGCGTTGACTTTGGCTTCAGACGAAAGAAATGACTTTGCAAAGACCTCTTCCGCCATCACCTGAAAATCACCCTTATATTTTGCCACCATGTCTTTAAATCCCTGTGGTTGCATATCCGAAGGCATATCTGCAGCATAGATCTCCATCATCCGGGCAAACACTTTCTGATCGGTGGGTGCATTGTAGTTCTTAAAATGTTCTTTCGCCACTTCTCTCAGTTCTTCCGCCGTTTCTTCAATCGCACCGGTTTTATCCTTGTTTTCCAGGTATCCTGCCATGGTCCCAAACGACTGGGCAAAGCCCAGGATCTCGGGTGCATTGGCCCCCAGCACACCCAGGATGAACGGTTCGAATTTACTGCTGATCTGTTCATATCCTGATTTCAATCCCTCCAGCACCTCTCCATATTTCTCCTGGCGCTCCGTATCTTCAGCGACCCATTGCATGAAACGGTTTTCCAGTTCTTCTTTCTGCTGTTTCACGTTCAGCCGTTTCAATCCCCTTTGCTCGCCAATAAAATATTTCCAGCCATTCGCATTGGAAGCATATTTGGAAGCATATTTAATACCCACTTCCCGGTCGGCGCTCATGTCTTCCTTCCAGATGGCAAGTTGTTCACCCAGTAACCTGACGATATTTGGGCCGAAGTAATTCATCTGGAAATCAACACCATAGGAACTCATGTAGCGGTCTGTGTTACCGGGGTATCCCCAGATCATCGCGAAGTCGCCTTTTTCGACACCGGCAATACTGACGGGCAGATGGTGCTTTGGCACAAGCGGTACGTTTTCTTCGGCAAAATCGGCCGGGCTGCCGTCGGGGGCAGTATAGACGCGGAAAATGGCGAAATCGCCGGTATGACGGGGCCACATCCAGTTATCCGTATCGCCGCCGTATTTCCCGATGGCTGATGGCGGCGCCCCTACCAGGCGAACATCGCGAAAAACTTCATAAACAAAAAGATAATACTCATTGCCTCCGAAAAAGCTGGTCACATTCACATAGTATTTTTTATCGGGATCGGCATTCTTTTTAAGCCTGCTGGAGATCTCCCTCACTTTGGCTGATCGCTGTGAGGCCGACATGGTATCGGAAAGAAAGGGGATGATCGAGTCGGTCACATCCTCCATCCGTAAAAAAAATGTGGCAGTAAGCTGCTCATTCGGCAATTCCTCTTCCAGGCTCATCGCCCAGAAGCCATCGGCCAGGTAATCGTGCTCAACAGAGCTGTGCTTCTGGATAATATCATATCCGCAGTGATGATTGGTAAAAAGCAAACCTTTGTCCGACACGATCCCGCCCGTGCAGAAATATCCGCCGGGTTCACCGCTGGTACTGAGCCCGACAATGGCGTCTTTCAGGCTGGAATTATTGATGCTGTAAATCTCTTCCGCCGTGAGTTGCAGGCCCATTTTCTGCATATCGGTATAATTGAGCCTTTCCACAAATATCGGCAGCCACATGCCTTCGTCCGCTCTTACTGATGAACCAAAGATCAGTACAAATGAGGCAATGAATAGAATGGTTTTTTTCATTGATAATAAGTTGAGGTGTTAGGAATTAGGTGTTAGGTGTTAGGTGTTAGGTGTTGGGTATTGGGTATTGGGTGTTGGGTGTTGGGTGTTTATTTATAATCCGAGTTTGTGTTTGCCTTTATCGAACACTACATCCACCGGAATGCCGGCTGCATTGATACGGTCCAGGTCGGACTGCAGTGCAGGTTTGATGACCCCTTCGGACAGTACCCATTCTCTAGCCGCGTCATAATCACCGTCACCCTGGATATAGATGATCTTCTGCATCAGTTTCTCCATGGCGGCTTTGGTTTTTTCAAAGTCGACGGTGTAGGTGCCATCAGCATTTCTTACCAGCGCACCTTCCTGTGAGAAATAATTGAACCGCATCATATTGGCCTTGCCGTGTGCGCTGGCGGCGCCAAAGCGCGATGAACGGAAAATTCCCGCGATGAAGGTCACGTAGTTATCCATCACTTCTCCGCTGGTCAGTTCGCCCATTTCATACAGTTTAGTAACAAGGTAAAGGCCCATGATATCGGCTTTGCTTTCCTCTATGGGGGAGTACATCTCTTTGAGGGCTGTCCGGGCAGTGCCTTTCCCGTTGATCGTGTTTTT
>JAWOHY010000130.1:0-2808 GCA_046484945.1 Bacteroidales bacterium | reverse complement strand
ATTTCGCATAACATGATGCCGGGATTGCTGACCAAACTGGGGCTTTATGAAGCCACGGCCGACCTGATCGAAAGGATCAACGAAACGGAAAATATCAACGCCCGCTTTCAGATATCCGGCCATAAAAGCAGGCTGCCCGAAAACAAGGAGATCATGCTCTACCGCATCGTACAGGAGCTGGTGAACAATACCCTGAAACATGCCCGGGCCGGCAAAATTGAGCTGACGATCGAAACAAGCCCTGGCACATTGCGATTGCATTACATGGATGACGGAGTGGGATTTGACGTGCAAAAACTCCTGGACGCCGAAACGGGCTCTTTTGGACTGAAAAGCCTGCAGTCGCGCGTCGGGTTCCTGAACGGCACAATGGAAATCAAATCATCCCCCGGCCAGGGCACCAGGTATTTTATTGAAGTACCGGTGTAACATCTATGTAAAGAATCTGTCTGGACTTAGGTGGTGCTCCAACGACTAAAGCCGTTGGTTCTGAGTATGTTGCAAATGTTGGAACCGACGGCTTCAGTCGTCGGACTACTAAAAAAACGAGACTTTTTGACTTTGAGACAACCTCATCACAACCCATTTCCAGGTATTCATTCGATTGCTATGCCTTTTGAAAAACTATCTTTAAATCAGTAAAAACCACTATTTAATTGACTGGTCAGATTCCGCCAGGACTTTGCGGCTTCGGAAACATACTTTTATGGCATAAATTCCGGATGCCATGAAAATATCATATATTATTATCCTCATCAGCCTGCTGGGGATCTCCCTGCAAGGATTACCGCAGGAAAGCGAAATCTCAACCCCGGGCGGCCGCGATGCTTTGCTAAGCATTTACATCGATTGTCCCGATTGCGATATGGACCATATCCGGAACAACTTCAGGGAGGTGAATTACGTTACCGAACCTTACAATGCAGATGTTCATATCAGGATCACAGAACAAACAACAGGTAGCGGAGGATCCTTGTATAATATTTACCTGAAAGGCAAAGGGCGGTTTGAATCGGAGAATTATCATTTTTCTTTCACCGTCCCGGGCTTATCCACCTACGCTGAGGTCCGCGAGACCATGCTGGAAAATATACAATTAAGCCTGGTGCCCTGTTTAATGAAAACACCCTCCAGGGAAAAACTGACGCTTTTTATTACCCAGGATGAAATATTGGTCGAAGACACAGACAAATGGAAAAACTGGATGTTCACTTTATCTGGCGATGGGTCGTATTCCAGGCAGGAAATGGCTTCGATGATGAATATCATGGGAAGTGTATATATCAGCAAGATAACCAACAGGGTCAAACTTGAATCGGTGACCAGCCTGTTGCTCCATCACAGTAAATACAACCTGTACGATGAGGACACTTTATTGTTATCGCTTGATTATAAGCAGAATTCCATTCATAATTACACCCAGTTTGTGAAAAGCCTCGGGGAACACTGGGGGATTGGATGCATCGGAGGGGTTTTAAAAAGCGACTATTCCAACCTGAATTACCAATTCCAGGCAGGCCCGGTCGCAGAGTATAATGTATTTAAATACTCGGATGCCGACAATAAACGGCTCCTGATCAATTACCGGATCCTATACCAGTATTCCGCGTATAATCAAAAGACCATATACAACAAGATTAACGATGAATTATTCAAGCAGGAACTGAGGGTCAGGTTTTGCTACCTGGATGATTGGGGCAGCTTTAACGCGACGGCCTGGGGCAGGAGCTACCTGAACCGCCGGTCTTTCTTCTCAACCGGCATCAACATGTCAGTAAACCTGGGGCCATTCAGAAACAGCAAGGCACTGAAAGGTTTCTCATTTTATATCATCGGCGGAGCGGCATATGTCAATGACCAGATCTCACTGACGAATACATTGGATGATGACGAATACTGGCTGCCCAATCAGTACGAATTGAAGTCGGATTTCAATTTCAACGGGAGCATCGGCATATCCTATACTTTCGGATCTACGAACAACAATGCCGTCAACCCCAGGTTTGACCTGTAATCGGTGAATGGAATAATAACTATTACCATTTCTGTTGTAATTTTGGAGATGCGCAATGATTCTCCGGAAATATGCCAGTAAACATTTCCCTTCGGTTTTATGAAGAATTGAATGATTTCCTTCACTACTCCAGAAGAAAAAAGGCATTTTCCTTCAGTTTTTCAGGCAGGCGATCGGTCAAAGACATCATCGAGGCGATCGGCGTCCCCCACACCGAAGTGGATCTGATCCTGGTTAATAATCAACCCGTTGCATTCGACTACCATCCTGAAGCGGGGGATATTATCTCAGTATATCCTGTATTTGAATCGATCGATATCAGCAGCATCAATTTGTTACGCCCTGAGCCGCTGCGCGAGCCAAAGTTCATTCTTGACGTACACCTGGGCACCCTTGCCAAATACTTGCGAATGTTAGGTTTTGACACCCTCTATCGTAATGATTACCAGGATGATGAACTGATCAGCATTTCGCTTTCGGAAAGACGGGTGCTGCTCACCCGCGACCTGCCGCTTTTAAAAAACGGCAGGCTGACCCACGGCTATTATATCCGCGAAACCCAGCCCAAACGACAAGTGGAGGAAGTCATCCGTCGCTTCGACCTGAAGGGTCATATCAAACCTTTCACCCGTTGTATGGTTTGCAACGGCATGATTGAAGCGGTCGGTAAAAGCGAGATCGAAAGCAAGCTGCAAGCCAACACCCGCAAGGCATTCGATGAGTTTTTCCGGTGCAGCACATGCGGAAAGATCTACTGGAAAGGGTCGCATTATGAAAAGATGTATGAAATGATA
>JAWOHY010000084.1:0-15227 GCA_046484945.1 Bacteroidales bacterium | reverse complement strand
TTTTCGCGGATGACCAGCCCCATACGCTCCTGCGACTCGTTGCCGATGATCTCTTTGTCGGACAGGGTAGGGTCGCCAATGGGCAGCTTTGTCATATCGATGACGCCGCCGGTGGCCTCGACCAGTTCGGAGAGGCAGTTCAGGTGGCCGCCCGCGCCGTGGTCGTGAATGGAAATGATGGGGTTGGCCCCCGATTCCGCCATGGCCCGGATGGCGTTATAGACCCTTTTCTGCATTTCGGGATTGGCACGCTGCACGGCATTGAGTTCAATGTGGTTGCCGTATTCGCCCGTTGCTACCGACGACACCGCCCCGCCGCCCATGCCGATGCGGTAATTATCGCCGCCCAGCACGACGATCAGATCTCCTGTGCCGGGAATGTCTTTCAGGCTTTCCTCCAGTATCCCGAAACCGATTCCGCCGGCCAGCATGATCACCTTGTCGTAACCTAAAATCCGGCCATTCTCTTCATGCTCGAAGGTCAGCACACTTCCGCAGATCAGCGGCTGGCCGAATTTGTTGCCGAAGTCGCTGGCGCCGTTGGAAGCCTTGATGAGTATCTCTTCGGGTGTCTGGTAGAGCCAGGGCCGTGGGGCTTTTCCTTCTTCCCAATTCCTGCCGGGAGCGATCCGGGGGTAGGAGGTCATGTAGACTGCCGTTCCGGCCAGGGGGATGCTAGCCCTGCCACCCGCCATACGGTCGCGGATCTCTCCGCCCGTGCCGGTGGAGGCGCCGTTGAATGGCTCCACCGTCGTGGGGAAATTATGCGTTTCGGCCTTCAGGGAGATCACGGACCGGATGTCACGGATGCGGAAAAAATCGGCCTTGTCCTGCGTCATAGGGGCAAATTCCTCCATGGAAGGGCCTTTGAAGAAGGCTACGTTATCCTTATAAGCCGATACCAGCCGGTTTGGATGTGTATTGGATGTCTTTTTTATCAGAGAGAAGAGCGATTCGGGCTGTTTCTTCCCGTCGATGATAAAAGTGCCGTTGAAGATCTTATGGCGGCAGTGCTCCGAATTGACCTGCGCGAAGCCATATACTTCGCTGTCGGTCAGCTTCCGGCCGATTTTCCGGCTCACCTCTTCCAGGTATACGATCTCGTCGTCGCTCAGGGCAAGTCCTTCCTTCAGGTTATATCCCCTGATATCATCGATGGGGATGACCGGTTCAGGCTCGTGTTCAATGTTGAAGACATGCTGGTCCAGCCCTTTGTAAAGCCGCTGCAGCATCGGGTCATGAGGGGCATTGGCTTTCGCGGGGATGAATTCTTCGATCCGCTCAATCCCTTCTATCCCCATATTCTGGGTCATTTCCACGGCATTGGTGCTCCACGGGGTGATCATCTCTTTTCGGGGGCCGATAAAATGACCTTCGAGCTGTTCCCATAATAACAGGGAGGCATCGCCAAACAGCCAGGCCAGTTTTTCGAGATCTTCCCTGGCCAGGCGCTGTGGGCTGCCTACGGCGTAAATGGTTGATTGATTGTTCTGATAGAAAATGACCATCGACAGGTTGTTATTTATTGTTTTTTCTCTTCTTCAATTTGCTGAGATTGTCTTCATCAATACCAAAGACTTCATTCTGGTTATCATTGCCAATCGGTTCGGTGTGCACCAGCACATCATAAACATCCACCAGTTCCCTGCGGATCTGTTCCTCCACCTCGTTAGCCAGCTGATGGGCTTTACTGACAGGGATGTCCCCGTCGACCTCCACATCCACGGCAATAACATATTGATGACCGATCTTGCGGATACGGGTCCGGTGCGGGTGGCAAACACCTTCCACTTTGCTTATGGCACTGAAGACCTTATCGTACAGGCCTGAATCCTTCACGCCGTCCATTAATTCCGTGCTTGATTCCCGGAAGATATTGAAGGCCACATACATGATCCAGAAACTGACCAGCAAAGCTGTAACGGAATCGAGGAGCGGCAGTTTCAGGATAAAAGTGAATAAAAGACCTGCGAGTACTGCCAGTGAGATGATCACATCGTTCATCATGTTGCGGGCATTGGATTGCAGCATCATGCTGCCCGTTTTTTTACCGGATATCCAGAGATACCAGGCCAGCAGAACCTTACCGGCGGCGGCGGCTACGGTGATATATATGGCAAGCATGGATGGAAGTTCCCTGGGGAATTTCCCGGTCAGTCCCTGAATGGATGAGATCGCAAGCTGCACGCCGGCAAAGAAGATAATGAAAGCCAGGACTTTGGAGGCAATGCTGTCGGCTCTTTCGTAACCATAAACATACTTCAGGTCCGGTGGCCGGGTCATCAGGTAGGCTGCAAACAGGGTGACCACGGAAGCCACGATGTCTGTGGCGGAATCGATGCCGTTGGCCACAACGGCCAGGCTTCCGGCGACGAGGCCGGTAATGATCATCATCAGCGAGAGGATGGCGTTCCCGCCGATGCTGATCCAGGAAGCGCTGACAATCAGCTTTTCACGGTTCATTTTATTCCTGAGCAGCCAGGAACCGTTCTGCCTCGAGGGCGGCCATACAGCCGCTGCCCGCTGCCGTCACGGCCTGGCGGTATTTCCAGTCTTGCACGTCCCCGCAGGCAAACACGCCGGGGATGTTGGTCTCCGTTGAATCGGGTTTTGTGATGAGATAACCCACCTCATTCATGTCAAGGGCCCCCTTGAACAGGTCTGAATTGGGCTTGTGCCCGATAGCGGAGAAATAGCCGTCCACCTCCAGCGATTTAATCTCACCGGTTTTAACATTTTCAATGATGACCCCGGTAACGGCCTTGTTGAAACCTTCCTCGGTCCCAACGATCTCCTTCACCACGCAATTCCAGTGCAATTCGATATTCGGGGTGCTGACAACCCTCTTTTGCATCGCTTTGGAAGCCCTGAGTTCGTCCCGGCGATGCACCAGGTGGACTTTACGGCATAACTTGGCCAGGTAGGAGGCCTCCTCGGCCGCCGTATCGCCGCCGCCGACCACCACCACATCTCTGCCGCGGTAGAAGAAGCCATCGCAGGTGGCGCAAGCGGATACACCTGCTCCCATGAACCGTTCTTCCGATTCGAGGCCCAGGTATTTGGCCGTGGCGCCGGTGGCGATGATCAGGGTGTCGGCCTTCAGTGTCTTGCCGTCATCAGCTTTCACCATGAAAGGGCGGGTCGAAAGATCGACCTCCGTGATGATCCCGAAACGGACATCGGTGCCGAAACGGGCAGCCTGCTTTTTGAAATCTTCCATCATTTGCGGACCCATCACGCCTGCAGGATATCCCGGGTAATTTTCCACCTCAGTGGTTGTCGTCAATTGTCCGCCGGGCTGGATGCCTTCATAGATCACAGGGTGCATATCCGCACGGGCGGCATATATGGCTGCAGTATAGCCTGCAGGGCCTGAACCGATGATCAGGCAGTGCACATGTTCAATAGTATCGTTCATGGATTGATTCGTTTAGTTTAGGAGGGGCAAAATTAGGAAAAAGTTCCGAGTTCCGTGTTTCGTGTTTCGTGGTTCGTGTTTCGTGTTTCTTGTTTCTTGTTTTTTGTTTTTTGTTTCTTGTTATCGGATTGTAATAATTTCTATAAACACGAAACTCGAAACACGAAACAAGAAACACGAATCAACCCTTATCCAGCATCTTCTTGATAGCATGCAGTTTCATCAGCGCTTCCATGGGAGTGAGGTTGTCGATGTCGAGGTGGATGATATCGTCCCTGATCTGTTGCAGAAGCGGGTCGTCGAGCTGGATGAAGGAGAGCTGGAGATTGTCTTTTCCGGTTTTGGCGATTTCCCTGGCCATTTTCGACAGTTCGTCGTTGCTGTGTGATCGTTCGAGCAGTTTCAGCAGTTCGTGCGCCCGTTCGATCACTTTGGGTGGCATGCCGGCCATGCGGGCGACGTGGATCCCGAAGCTGTGCTCGCTGCCGCCTTTTCTGAGCTTTCGGAGGAAGATCACCTGGTTGCCGATCTCTTTGACGGAGATGTGGTAATTCCGGATGCGCTTATGCGTGGCCGCCATCTCATTGAGCTCATGATAATGGGTAGCGAAGAGTACTTTTGGGCGGTAGGCCGGGTGCTCGTGCAGGAACTCGGTGATGGCCCAGGCGATGGAAATGCCGTCGTAGGTGCTGGTGCCGCGGCCGATCTCGTCGAGCAGGATGAGGCTGCGGGTGCTGATGTTGTTCAGGATGCTGGCCGTTTCGTTCATCTCTACCATGAAGGTCGATTCGCCGGAGGAGATGTTGTCGGATGCGCCCACGCGGGTGAATATCTTGTCCACCATCCCGATCCTGGCCTCTTCCGCTGGCACAAAAGATCCCATTTGGGCCATCAGCACTATCAGCGCCGTTTGCCGCAGCATGGCCGATTTGCCCGACATGTTCGGCCCGGTGATGATGATGATCTGCTGCTTTTCATGGTCGAGATACACATCGTTGGCCACATATTTCTCCCCCGGGGGAAGCTCCAGTTCAATGACGGGATGGCGTCCCCCTTTGATGTCGATGATAAAGCTGTCGTTGATCTCAGGCCGTTTATAATTGTTGCCTTTGGCGATCATTGCAAATGACAGCAGGCAGTCGAGCTGCGCCACCCGGCTGGCGTTGAGTTGCACGGGACGGATGTAGTCGGCCAGTCCCTGCACCAATTCGTCGAATAACCGGCTCTCCAGGACCAGGATCTTTTCCTCGGCGCCCAGGATCTTTTGCTCGTATTCTTTCAGCTCTTCGGTGATATACCGCTCGGAGCCCACCAGGGTCTGCTTGCGGTGCCAATCGTCCGGCACCTTGTCTTTGTGCGCGTTGGTGACTTCCAGGTAATAACCGAAAACATTGTTGAAACCAATTTTGAGCGAAGTGATGCCGGTACGGGCGATTTCGCGCTGCTGAATCTTCTTCAGGTAGTCTTTTCCCGAGAATAGAAGTTCCCTGAGGTCATCGAGTTCCCCGGAAACGCCGTTTTTCAGCACGCCGCCCTTGCTGACCGTAGCGGGCGGATCTTCCTGGATCTCCTGTTCAATGCGGTCGCGGATGATCTTGCATGGGTTGAGCTGATCGCCGATTTTCTGCAGAGCAGGTTGCCCGGTATGTTCACAGGCGTTTTTAATGGCTTCCACTGCATGCAACGCCCTTTTCAGCTGGACCACCTCGCGGGGCGTGATCCGGGATACGGCCACCTTGGAGATGAGCCGTTCCAGGTCGCCCGTCAGCTTGAGTTGTTTAGCCAGGAGATCCGAAAGCTCATCGTTCGCCATCAGGTATTCGACGATGTTCAGCCGCTCTTCGATGGGTTTGCGCTCTTTCAGCGGGAGCACGGTCCAGCGCTTCATCATCCGCGAGCCCATCGGCGTGATCGTTCGGTCGATCACGTCCAGCAGGGTCTTGCCCCTTTCATTGATGGAGCTGATCAGTTCCAGGTTGCGGACCGTAAAGCGGTCGAGCCACACGTATTTGTCTTCTTCGATCCTGGAGATCTTGACAATATGCTGAATTTTGTCGTGATGCGTTTCTGCCAGGTAATGAAAAGCCGCTCCGGCCGCCACCACCGCGTGGGGCATGTCGTCCACGCCGAAGCCCTTCAGCGATGTGGTCCCAAAGTGGGAGGGGAGGATGTCGTTGGCAAAATCTTCCGTAAAGACCCAGTCGTCGAACGTGTAAGTGTAGAATTTGCTGCCGAAGAGCTGCTGGAACCTCTCCCGCCTGCTTTTCTGCACCACCACTTCACTGGGCTTAAAACCCTGGAGTAGCTTGTCGATGTAATCGTTGTTCCCCTGGGCGGCGTAAAATTCACCGGTGGAGATATCCAGGAAGGCGATTCCCGACATCTTATCCCCCAGGTGGATGCTTCCCAGGAAGTTGTTCTCCTTGTGGTCCAGTACTTTGTCGTTATAGGAGACGCCGGGTGTCACCAGTTCCGTTACACCCCGCTTGACGATCTTTTTCGCCAGTTTGGGGTCTTCGAGCTGGTCGCAGATAGCTACCCGTTGTCCGGCTCTGACCAGTTTCGGCAGATAAGTATCCAGGGCATGGTAAGGGAACCCGGCGAGGTCTACAAATGAAGCGGCGCCGTTGGCCCGTTTGGTCAGGACGATGCCCAGTATCTTTGAAGTTTTCACCGCGTCTTCGCCAAAGGTCTCGTAAAAATCGCCCACGCGGAACAGCAGCAGCGCATCGGGGTATTTCGCCTTGATGGAAGCGTATTGCCGCATGAGCGGGGTATCGATCAGTTCGGGTTCTTTGCTCACAGGGTTTGTTTATTGAAAGCAAAAATAAGTAATTTAGCAGTGCCCCCACCGAGCGGATGGATGCCTGTTAGGATATAATGTCCTTGCTCCAACGACTAAAGCCGTTGGTTCCAAATGTTTGCAAAGGTTGAACCGACGGCTTTAGTCGTCGGAAGAAAAAACAAGCAACCGACGGCTTCAGTCGTCGGAAGAAAAAACAAGCAACCGACGGCTTTAGTCGTCGGACTGAAAGTAAAGGCCCGTGATACACGCTCAACAAAAAGGGGCA
This sequence comes from Bacteroidales bacterium, assembly GCA_046484945.1. Taxonomy (GTDB): domain Bacteria; phylum Bacteroidota; class Bacteroidia; order Bacteroidales; family JAGOPY01; genus JAGOPY01. Next base: position 8,738 of record JAWOHY010000084.1, on the reverse strand, counting down.
GGATGAAAAAACTAAATGAAAAAACGCTCTATGTCGGACTTGAACAGGATTTCCCCGGAAGAATTTAAAGCTTCCGGGAAATTGCCTGTTATCCTTGTCCTTGATGATGTAAGAAGTGCTTACAATGTAGGTTCTATCTTCAGGACCGCAGATGCCTTTAGGGTAGAAGCGATCTATATTTGCGGCATTTCAGCCCGCCCGCCGCACAAGGATATCTCCAAGACGGCTTTGGGGGCTACTGAATCCGTTGAATGGCATTACTTCGCCAATGTTTTGGATGCGGCCAACAGCCTCCGGCAAAACGGCTACCGGATTTACGCCTTAGAACAGGCGGAAGGCAGCATTTCACTGGGAGATTTTCAGCCTGAGAAAGGCTCGAAAATCGCCCTGATCTTCGGTCATGAAGTTTTTGGGGTTAAAGAGGAATTATTGAAAGAATGTAATGGTTGCATTGAGATTCCGCAATTCGGCACGAAACATTCCTTCAACGTGGCAATCAGCGCTGGGATAGTTCTATGGGAGATTTCTAAGAGAATGAACTTTGCGTTTTAGTTGTTCCAGTTGTTCCAATGGTTCCAAAGTTCCAATAGTTCCAAGGTTCCAATAGTTCCAATAGTTCCAAGGTTCCAAAAGTTCCATTGAAACTTTGAAACTCTGAAACTTTGAAACTCTGGAACCCTGGAACCCTGGAACCCTGGAACTCTGGAACCCTGGAACTTTGGAACCTGGAACCCTGGAACCTTTTTTTGTCCCTCACACAGCACACTACCTCATGCCCTTCCTCCAGCAAAACAGGGAGCATCCGCTTTCCAATATACCCCGTAACACCGGTAAGGAGGATCTTCATTGATTTATACTTTAAGCGTTGAAATGCCTCCGTCAACGTGCAGCACCTGCCCGGTGATCCAGGACGATTTTTCGGAAAGCAAAAATTCTGCCATATGGGCAAGATCTTCCGGTGCCCCGATTCTTTTCAGTGGATGGCGCTGGGCATTGGCACCTTTCTTATCCTCCGTGTTCAACAGCTTCTCTGCAAGAGAGGTATCGGTCAGCGAAGGCGCGATGCAGTTCACCCGGATCGAAGGCGCAAGTTCCGCGGCCAGCGCCCTGGTCAATCCTTCGATCGCACCTTTGGAAGATGAAACCTGGGAATGGAAATTGAATCCTGATTGAACGGCAACCGTCGAAAAAAGAACAATGGATGCCTTGCCCGACTTTTTCAATCGCGGCAGAGCAGCCTGGATGGATTTTACCGCACCGATTACCTGTAGTTGATAATCCTCCATAAACTCTTCAGGCTTAATGCGGTGAAACGGCTTCAGGTTGATGCTGCCCGGGCAATAGACCAGGCCATCGAGGATTTCCGGTAAATAATCAAAATTTAACTCTTTTTCGTTTACATCCAGAAAGTGATATTCCTGGGAATCTTCACCTGATATCATCTGATGATTGAAATATGTCCCAAATACCTGATGGCCTGATCGGACAAGAAAACCTGCCAGTTCTTTGCCAATTCCGGAAGATGCGCCGATAACCAGGTAGTGTTTCATATATATTGAACTATGGAATTAACCACTAAGGCACTAAGAGCACTAAGTTACACTAAGTTTTATTACCGGTATCCTGAGTGTTCCTAAGTGCCTTAGTGGTTAATAAAAGAAAATGATTACAATTATTTCGCCGGGGGCAGGATCACTTTGTCGATCACATGCACCACACCGTTGGAGGCGACCACGTCGGCCTTGGTGACCTTCGCTTCGTTGACCGTTACACCATCTTTCGATACGCCGATCTTTACTTCACCGCCCTGAACGGTCTTCGCTTTCATCCCGTCCTTCAGGTCGGTCGACATCACTTTGCCGGACACAACGTGGTAGGTAAGGATCTCGGCAAGCTGCTGCTTGTTTTCAGGTTTCAGGAGCGACTCGAGCGTACCGGCCGGAAGCGCTTTGAACGCATCGTTGGTTGGGGCGAAAACGGTGAATGGGCCTGAGCCCTTGAGGGTTTCAACCAGTCCGCCGGCTTTCACGGCCGCAACAAGGGTGCTTAGGGTTTCCTGGGAAACTGCCAGGTCAACAATGTCGACCAGCTTTGATTTTGATGACATCTGAGCCTGTGAATTAAGGGTTAACGCCGAAGCGGCGCCGATCATAAGGGTCAGGGCAAGTAATTTGAATGTTTTCATGGCTTTAAATTTCATGTTATTGTTTGTGAATTGAAAAACTTAAAGCATAAACAGGGTAATAGTAATATTTGTTCAATAGATTAAATTATATTTTAAACATAGCAATATATTTGTCATGTCATCCCGTGCCTTTGGACCCTGTCCCCGAAATCAGCCATCTGCCGGCTTATCATCCTGAACTGCAGCCCAAAACAGTATCTCACAGGAATTACTGTTTGAAATCTTAGTTAACCCTGATTTGGATTTATACCACTAAGGCAATGGCTTCTGCCTCGACCAGGCAACCGAAATGAAGCGTTCCGACCGGCACGACACAGCGAACCGGCTTATGTTCACCAAAAAATTCAGCATAAATCCTGTTCACCTGATCCCACAGCGCAATATCAGAAATATATATCCTGACCTGGATTACCTTATTCCTGGCACTACCCGATTCTGTAAGGATCAGGTCGATCTTATCCAAAACCATCCTCAGCTGTGCTTCAATGCCTTCCGGGATGGTTTTTGACAGGGGATCCACCGGTAATTGCCCTGAAATATAAAGAACACCATTATGTTCAATGCAATGGGAATAATGGCCGTTGGCCGGGGGGATCTGTTTGCTTTCGATGATTTTCACCGGATAATGTGAGTCTCCATTTTCGGTAAATCGGATCAAACCAGGTCAAACCGGTCGAGGTTCATCACCTTGTTCCAGACCGACACGAAATCCTTCACGAATTTTTCCTGTGCATCGGCGCTTCCATAGACTTCGGCCAGGGCGCGCAGTTCCGAGTTCGAGCCGAAGATCAGGTCTACGCGGGTGCCTGTCCACTTCAGGTCGCCGGTCTTGCGATCATGTCCTTCGAATTCCTCCTGCGATTCAGAAGTGGCTTTCCAGACCGTGCCCATGTCGAGTAAATTCACGAAGAAATCGTTAGTCAGGGTTTCGGGACGGCTGGTAAACACGCCGTGCTTTGAATGATCGAAGTTGGTATTCAGCACACGCATGCCGCCCACCAGGACGGTCATTTCAGGAGCGGTCAACGTCAGCAACTGGGCTTTGTCGATCAGCAGCTCCTCGGAACATACGGAGAATTTGGCTTTCAGGTAATTGCGAAAGCCGTCGGCTACAGGTTCCAGAAAGGACATCGCTTCCACATCGGTTTGCTCCTGCGAAGCATCCATGCGACCCGGAGTAAAAGGCACCGTGATGTCATGCCCGGCGTCTTTCGCGGCTTTCTCTACACCGGCGCAACCGGCCAGCACGATCAGGTCGGCCAGGGAAACCTTTTTTCCGCCGGTCTGGGCGCTGTTGAATTCCTTTTGGATGCCTTCCAGCGTTTCCAGCACTTTTTTCAGCTGGGTGGGGTTGTTCACCGCCCAGTCTTTTTGAGGAGTGAGACGGATGCGGGCGCCGTTGGCACCGCCCCTTTTGTCGGACCCGCGGAAAGTCGACGCTGATGCCCAGGCGGTGGATACCAGTTGCGACACCGGCAGTCCCGAGGCCAATACTTTGGCTTTCAGGGAGGCAATGTCTTTGTCGTCGATCAAAGGATGGTCAACGGCTGGAATGGGGTCCTGCCAGATCAGGTCTTCCTTCGGCACTTCGTGGCCCAGGTAGCGTTCCCGCGGTCCCATATCGCGGTGGGTCAATTTGTACCATGCCCGCGCGAAAGCGTCTGCAAATTCGTCCGGGTTCTCCATGAAGCGCCGGGAGATCTTTTCATAAACCGGGTCAAACCGCAGGGAGAGATCAGTGGTCAGCATTTTCGGTGCATGGCGCTTTGATTTGTCATGGGCATCAGGCACCGTACCTTCTCCCATTTTATGCTTCGGGCGCCACTGGTGCGCGCCGGCAGGGCTCTTTTCCAGCTCCCACTCATAACCGAACAGGTTCCAGAAAAAGTTGTTGCCCCATTTTGTGGGTGTAGTGGTCCAGGTGACTTCGATGCCGCTGCTGATCGTATCGCCGCCCTTGCCGGTGCCGAACTTGCTTTTCCAGCCCAGACCCTGTTCTTCGAGTCCGGCGGCTTCGGGTTCGGGACCGAGAAGGTTTGCATCCCCCGCTCCATGGGTTTTGCCAAAAGTGTGCCCACCGGCGATCAGCGCTACGGTTTCTTCATCGTTCATGGCCATGCGGGCAAATGTCTCGCGAATATCTTTCGCAGCAGCGATGGGATCCGGGTTGCCGTCCGGCCCCTCCGGGTTCACATAGATCAATCCCATCTGTACGGCTGCCAGCGGATTTTCCAGGTCGCGCTCGCCGGAATAGCGTTTATCAGCCAGCCATTCGGTTTCGGAACCCCAGTACACATCCTCCTCCGGCTCCCAGACATCCTCCCGTCCCCCGGCAAAGCCAAAGGTCTTAAAGCCCATGGATTCCAGGGCTACATTGCCAGCCAGTATCATCAGGTCGGCCCAGGATATTTTGCGGCCATATTTTTGCTTGATCGGCCAGAGCAGGCGGCGCGCCTTATCAAGGTTCACATTATCGGGCCAGCTGTTAAGCGGCGCAAAACGTTGCTGCCCGGTACCGCCCCCGCCACGTCCGTCACCAATGCGGTAGGTGCCGGCACTATGCCACGCCATGCGGATGAAAAAAGGACCGTAATGACCAAAGTCTGCCGGCCACCATTCCTGTGAATCAGTCATCAGCGCATGCAGATCCTTTTTCAAAGCCTCATAATCCAGGCTTTTGAATTCCTCCGAATAGTTGAAATCTTTCCCCATGGGATTCGACAGGGGTGAGTTCTGGCGAAGGATATTTAATTTCAACTGGCTCGGCCACCAGTCGCGGTTTTTTGTCCCGCTGGCACCGACCGTCTGCCTGTTTGTTGCTCCCGTAACAGGGCATTTGCTCATGTTGTCTTCTTTTTTGTCCATGATATCTTTTTTTAGTTAGTGTTTACCGTGTATCGAATGTTCCCCTGATCTCCAGAACGATTTCTTCAATCTTAAACCCATCGAGTCTTTTCGAAGCAAAGTGGGCTTTCAATAATTCATCCAGATCATTGTCAACATAATCTTCTATCATATTGCCGGAGGAACAATATAAATGATGATGGGGTTCAAGAACACCATCATACCGCATCACGTCGCCATCCGTTTTTACTTTCCTGATCAATTGGTTTTCTACTAATGTATCCAGTACCTTATAAACCGTTCCGGTAGCAATATTCGGATTCGACCGGTGTATGTGTTCGATGATCTGATCAGCAGTGGGGTGGTTGTTCAGGCCACAAACAGCCTTGAGGATGGTGATACGCTGCGGGGTAATTTTTAATCCCTTTTCAGAAAGCCTTTTTCTTATATTTTCTGCTGACAAGTTCATTTGAAATGTTCTCTTAAAAGAATCATTCTTATGTAAGAAGCAGCAAATTTAAATAAAAATTTTCACATAGCTGTCATGAATGATTCCTTTTGTCTTCATGTTCTACCTTTCTGCAATTACCAGCATTTCAAAGTCTTCGGTCGTTAATTTATCTTCACGGGAAAAAGCACCGAGTTTGGCGCCGAAGATTTCAATTTTTGCAAATCCAAGCGTTTTCAGCAACCAGGTTATTTCAGATGGCACATAATACCTTTCGTTGCACTCGAGTTCTTTTTCTGCTCCGCTGTCATCAGTGACTTTTGTAATGTTGTAGTCCCTGAAAGTCATCAGATCGAAGTTCTTGCTGTCGTATGTAGCATTGCCGTCAACAGACCCATCAGCATGGAAATCATTGATTGAATGAAACAAGGGGAATAATCCGTTTAAGGTTGTGAAAATGAACTTTGACCTGTTCTTCAAAGATTTAGTAACATTTTTAAGAATTTCGAAATTCATTTCATCGGTTTCCATTAAAGGGAATCCACCTTCACACATCATGATGGCCACATCAAACTGGTTTTCAAAAGGCAAATTTCGCGCATCGTGCCTTAAAAAATCTATTTGTAAACCGCTCTGCGTAGCCTTTTCTCTCGCTTTTTCAAGTAACGATTCAGACAGATCAATCCCAGTCATTGAATAACCTCTTTTTGATAACTCAATGGAATGGCGACCAGTTCCGCATCCAATATCAATAATCTTTAGCTCCTTGTCATAACTTATCTCCTTTTCAATAAAATCACATTCGCCAATTGTTCCCTGCGTAAAACATTCATTGTCATATTTTTGACCATAGTTTTCAAATAATATTTCGTACCATTGTTTTTTATTCATTTTTTTAATTTTTTATATTTTCAATTCCGCTCTGAATATTGTTATTGCTTTCCCCCATATCTCAACCCGGTCGTCAATCTGCTTAACTCTCAGGATTCCAGTCCGCTTAGACAATTGAAATGAGTTTAGTTCTGATTTTCCTGTCTTTTCACACCACAATGGGGTCAAAGCACAATGGGCAGAACCTGTCACCGGGTCTTCATTTATGCCGGATGTTGGGGCAAAACACCTTGAAACAAAATCAAAGTCTTTAGTCTCACTTTTCGCCGTTATTATCAAGTGTCCTAAACCGTTTCTTTTCATTGTTTCGAAATCTGGCTTCGCCTGTATGATTTCTTCCGGCGATCTGGCAACTGCAATTATCCAGTCATACAGGCTCAAGTACATTTCAACTGGCTCAAATCCAATAGTATCCTTAAATGCTTTTATTGGATTAATCTTTTTCAAAGGATATTCTGGGAAGTTCATTTTAATCCAGTCCGACTCCCGGGATACTGTCAAGTCGCCACCTTCTGCCCTGAAATTAATTACTTTATGACCACCAAGTATTCCCGTTTCATAAATTATATGTGCACTGGCAAGTGTAGCATGCCCGCATAAAGGCACTTCTCTTTCAGGTGTAAAATACCGTATCTTAAAAAAATCCTCATAGGGAATGATAAATGCTGTTTCCGACAGGTTCATTTCCAGCGCAATATTTTGCATCCATTCGGGTTCGGTGTTTTCATCAATCATTATTACACCTGCCGGATTGCCCTTAAAAGGTTCATCTGTAAAGGCATCAACCTGATAGATTATCTTCATCTTCAAAAAGTTTTAATCGAAAATTATTTCCCTGGTCATAAGGATAAGTTAAGTCACCAGCAGCAATATCCGCACCAAGCATACTGCGTTTATACTACCAAATATACGAAATAACAACACCTCATCGCAATACTTTTTACAAATCTGCTGCATGAACAATAACTTTTATATTTTTGCCGCAAATTGTTAATTAATTCACAAAACGATCAAACGATTAATTATGAAGAAGATACTCGTGATCGGTGCGGTGGGTCAGATCGGATCGGAGCTGACCATGCGCCTCAGGCAAGTGTATGGCGCCGCCAACGTGGTGGCAGGATACCGTAAAACGGAACCGTCGAAGGAACTGGCTGAATCGGGGCCGCTGGAAAGGGTGGATGCCACCGATGCCGTGCGGATGGCCGAAATTGTCAAAAAATATAAAATCGACACCATTTACAACATGGCCGCCCTTTTGTCGGCCGTGGCGGAAGGCAACCCGGTCATGGCCTGGAACGTGGGCGTGGGCGGGGTATTTAACTGCCTCGAAGTGGCCCGCGAAAACGGTTGCGCCGTCTTCTTCCCCTCCTCCATCGGCGCCTTCGGGCCCACTACCCCGCTGGATCACACCCCGCAGGATACCATCCAGCGCCCCAATACCATGTACGGCGTGACCAAGGTCACCGGTGAGCTGCTGAGCGACTATTACTTCAAGAAATTCGGCGTGGATACGCGCGGCCTGCGCTACCCCGGCATCATCTCCAACGTCACCCTTCCGGGCGGCGGCACCACCGACTACGCCGTGGAGATATACTACGCTGCCATCAAGGAGAAGAAATTCACCTGTCCCCTGCCGGCCGGCACCTTCCTCGATATGATGTACATGCCCGACGCCCTCGACGCCGCCATCGACCTGATGGAGGCCGACCCCGCGAAACTGAAACACCGCAACGCCTTCAACGTCACCGCCATGAGCTTCGACCCGGAGATCATCGCCGGCGAGATCAAAAAGCACATCCCTGATTTCGTGATGAACTACGACGTCGACCCGATGAAAAAAGCCATCGCTGACACCTGGCCCAACAGCATGAACGATTCCTGCGCCCGCGAAGAGTGGGGATGGGATCCGAAATGGAACCTGGAAACCATGACGGCCGATATGCTCAAGGTGATCGGGGAGAAGCACGCGAAAGGACTTATCTAGTTCAAAGTTCAAGGTTCAAAGTTGAGTTATTAGTTCTTAGTTTTCGGTTATCTCTGTGTATCTCCGTGAAATTCTCCGTGTAACTCCGTGTGAAACAAATATTTCTCACAGAGTTTCACAGAGGGTTTAACCGAGAGGCACAAAGGGTTTTAAGCTTTTCCTATCTTTGTAGTATGCAAATCGCCGCCCTTGTTTCAGGAGGGGTCGACTCCTCTGTTGCTGTTCCGTTGCTGAAAGAAATGGGATATGATCCCATGATCTTCTACATCCACATCGGCATGGACAACGAGGCGGGGTTCATGGACTGCCCGTCGGAGGAAGACATTGAAATCACCACATTTATCGCCAAAAAATACGGCTGTCGCTTTGAAATTGCCAACCTG
>JAWOHY010000256.1:0-8224 GCA_046484945.1 Bacteroidales bacterium | reverse complement strand
ACCATTTTTGAAGCGATCGCCATGGCGGGAGACCTCAGCGACTTCGCCAGGAAAAACCGCTCCCTGTTGATCCGGCAGACCGAAGATGGCACCAAAACATACCGGATAAACCTGAATGACAGAAATATCCTTGAATCTGACCTCTATTACCTGATGCCAAACGATATCGTTTACGTTCAACAGGTAAAAGGAAAGCAATTTGCCTTTAAGGAATTTCCTTATGTCCTGATATTCAGTACTATCACTACAACGCTCCTGCTCATCGAATATTTTAAGTAAACAACAAAACGACGTGGAAAACGAATTGAACCGCCATAGCCAGCAACCGGCAGCAGAAGAAGGTTTTGATTATAAAGTCTTCTTTTTCAAACTATACAGGTACTGGTATTTTTTCATCCTGACCATCATCGTAGCCCTGATCATCGCCTTTCTTTTCAACAAATACACCAAACCGGTCTATGAGGTCAGCACAACCATTCTGATCAAATCAGACAGGACGAATATCGATCCGCAACAATTGATAGGACTGGGTTTCCGGGGCGATATACAAAATGTGGAGAATGAGATCGGTATTTTGAATTCTTATTCCCTGACCGAAAGAACCATTGAAAACCTTGATTTCTTTGTTTCCTATTTTGAAGAAGAAAACTTTATTTCGAAAGAGTTATACTTCGACAACCCGTTCGAAGTGATCTTCGACACCAACCATTTGCAACCGGTGAACATCGAATTCAGCGTGAAAATCCTCTCCCAGTCAAAATACCACATCCAGATAGAATCCGAGAAAGTCGACCTTTACGATTACCGGACCTTTGAAGCCAGCCCCGAAAAGATTCCTTTTCTGAAGATCAATGATACTTTGTTCTTTGGCGAACAGCTTGAAAATGATGCCTGCAGTTTTCACCTCGTGCTGAAAAGTAATGTGCTCCCATCTGATTATTCCGTCCGGAACCTGAAATTTATCTTCAAGGATCTGAAGGGATTGGTCACCCGTTTCCAGGGGATCAATATTGAACCCATCAACAGGGATGCCTCTATCCTGAAACTATCCTTGCGGGGCTTTAACGAAGCCAAATCGGCCGCCTTCCTGAACATGCTTACCCGGGAATACCTGACCCAGAGCCTCGAGAAAAAAAACCTGATCGCGATCAACACCATCCGTTTCATCGATGAGCAACTGATGGATATCAGCGATTCCCTTTCATTTGCCGAAATGGAGCTCCAGGACTACAGAAGCCAGAACGTCGTCATGGATATTGAGTTCCAGTCGCAGCAGGCGGTCGATATCATGAAACAACTGGAAAACCAGCAGGCCGATCTGAAGGTTAAAAACATGTACTATAAGTCGATCAAAAATTATGTGGAAACGAACAGAGACATCCAGCAGGGGCTGATCGTCCCCTCGGCCATGGGTATCGATGATCCTCTGACAACCAGCCTGATACAGGAACTATCGACGCTTGTCAACGAACGGGCTGAGGCCCTCCTTACCTCTACCGAGAAAAATCCTGTTATCATAGCGCTTGACCTGCGCATTGAAAATATTAAGACCGCCCTGCTGGAAAATATCACCAATATTGTTAAAAATTCCGAAATCGGGCTGCGGGAGGTGAACAACCGTATCGAAACGCTCACCAGCCAGATGACCGCGCTCCCGAAAACCCAACGGGAATTACTGGGCATCACCCGTAAATTCACCCTGAGCGATAATATCTATAACTTCCTTCAGCAGCGACGGGCAGAAGCACAGATCACCCGGGCATCCAATGTGCCTGATAATGAAATTATTGATACGGCCCGGATCCTCGATGCTTCGCCCGTATATCCCAAAAAGAGCCTGAATTATATCATAGCCATCATTCTTGGGATGATTTTGCCCGTTGCGTTCATTCTCGGTAAAGATTACCTGAATGACAAAGTCATCGAACGGCATGATGTCGAAAGGATCACCAATCTGCCCATTATCGGGCATATCATCCACAGTAACCGGCTCACGACCATCGTGGTGGCCGAATCACCCAAATCGTCCATCGCCGAATCCTTCCGCTCGATCCGCACCAACCTGCAGTTCGTCACCAAAGGGAAACCCAAAATGACCGTGCTGATCACTTCCGATATGGTGGGCGCCGGAAAAACTTTCGTTTCCATCAACCTGGCTTCCATTTTCGCACTGTATGGCAAAAAAACCATGCTGATGGGATTTGACCTCCGGAAACCGAAAATCTATCAGGATTTCGGATTATCGAATTTGGAAGGGATCAGTTCTTACCTGATCGGTAAAAGCAGTTATGAGAATATTATCCAGCCCTCCATGATCGACAACCTCGACATCATCATGGCCGGCCCGGTACCCCCGAACCCCTCCGAGCTGATCGCATCTGAAAAAACGGATGAGCTCTTCCAACGCCTGAAAGAAGATTATGACTTCATCATCATCGATACCCCTCCGGTGGGATTGGTAACCGATGCCTTTTTGCTCATGAAATACACAGACGCCAACCTCGTTGCGGTGCGCCAGAATTATACCCTGAAAAAAGTGTTCGGATCCATTGTGAAAGATATTGAGCAAAGACAACTCCCCAATATCCACATCCTGATCAACGACGTGAAATTATCCAAAGGATCATACGGTTATGGTTATGGTTACGGCTACGGTTACGGCTACGGCTATGGCTACGGCTACGGTTATGGTTACGGTTATGGATATGGGTACGGGTACTATTCCGATGACAAGGATAAGGAAAAGGAATCGACGGTAAAACGCATTTTTAAGCGTGCCTAAAACAGATCATACCACCAGCTTAAAGTTAATACGCTGACAATAAGATACATCACTGTAAGCGGCCATCCGATCTTTATATAATCCTTAAAATTATATCCTCCGGGGCCATAGACCATCAGGTTGGTCTGGAAGCCCATCGGCGTAATGAAATTGGCCGCGGCGCCGTGGGCCACGATCAGCACGAAAGGCATGGTGGGCAACCCCATCTGGATCGCCGCCGTCACGGAAATGGGAAAGATGATGGCTGCGGCGGCTTTCACGGTGATATATGAAGCCAGCAGGTTCGTAATGATAAATATGCCGGCCAGCAATCCCACCGCGCCCAGGGGTTTGATCACCTCGATGATCCCGGTGGCAATCAGGTCGGCGAAGCCGGTTTTGATCATGGCAGTGCCCAGCGCCATGGCCAAAACGATGATAATGGCCAGGTTATAATCGATGCTTTTGGGAAGTTCTTTGGGTGTCGTGATCTTCAGGACCAGGATCAGGATCATCAGGATCAGCAGGGCCATGAACAAGGAGATCAGTCCGAGTGCTGAAGTGATGATCGCCGTGGCCGCCCCGCCAAACAAGATCAGGTTCTTGTACCATTTCAGCTTCCGGAATTCCGCCACCCTTGATAACAAATAAAATTCATTGCTGATACGCGAGCGCTCCGTGAAGTCGTCACCTGCCAGCACCAACAGCACATCCCCCGCCTTTAGCCTGACATTGCCGATCTTACCCGGTATCCGCTCGCCATTGCGGTGAATGGCCAGTATGGCCGCATCAAAAAGGCTGCGGAAATTCGATTCCCTGACCGTTTTGTTCACCAGCGTGGCATTCTGGGAAACAACCAGCTCCATGACCTGGGTGTGACGCTTCCGCTTATACATGCCCACCTGCTTTAAAGTCAATCCCGAATTGGAATTGATCATTTCGGCAATCGTCGTTGTATCACCGGCAAAAACCAGCACATCGCCCTCCTGTAATATCATATGGGGCGATACGGCTGTGAAGTGTTCTTCGCCCCGGTAGATCTCCACCAGAAATAAACCGGACAAATTCCGCAGGTTAGCCTGCTCAATGGTTTTCCCCGTGATGGGAGAGCCTGGCCGCACTTCCGCCTCCACGAGATATTGCCTCGATTCGGTTGAAAAATCCGCCATGGCATCCTGACGCTCCGGAAGCAACCGGTTACTGAAAAAAATCAGGTACAACACACCGATCAGGATCATCGGCAGACCGGCTACGGAAAAATCAAAAAGCCCCAGGGGAGCCAATCCCGGGATGATCGTCGGATCCTTGACCATCCCGTTCATGATCAGGTTCGTGGAAGTACCGATCAGGGTGGCGCTCCCGCCCAGGATGGCGGCAAAAGACAGCGGGATCAGCAACTTGGAAGGCTTGATGTTGTTGCGTTTGCTCCAATTGCGCACATAGGGCATCATGATCGCTACCAAAGGGGTATCATTCATGAAAGCCGATAATCCGCTGACCAGAAAGGTCATCCGGGCCAGAAAACCCTTATAAGAAAGCGTGCGCCGGAATACCCTGTCTAACAGACTATCGATCAGATCGGTCTTCCGGATAATATCACCCAGTAATAACAGCATGATGAGCACCGCTACCTGGTCATTCCCCAGGCCGTTCATGATCTCCTTCGGGGTGAGTATCTTGAAAAGGCCCAGCACGATGATGCCGATCAAAAAAGTGAAAGCCGGTCCAATCCGCTCCGTATAAAGCGAAACGATGATAAAAACAAGTACCAGCGCTACAACTGCTAACTCGAGGGTCATGCTTTTCTATCTCACTTTTTTTTACCTTTGCCGGTCAAAGTTAATTAAAACTCCTTAGTTTTAATCTGAATGAAAAAGATCGGGCAAAACATTTATCCAGTTTTTAACAAACTCAGGAAGCGGGAAGCAAAAGAGAAAATTCTTGGACAAAAGGCCAGGGTCATCTGGTTCAGCGGATTATCCGGAGCGGGCAAAACAACCCTCGCCAGGCACCTGGAAGAAAGACTCTCCTCCATGAATTATCTCATCCAGGTACTGGATGGCGACAATATCCGGAGCGGTATTAACAACAACCTTTCTTTTTCGGAAGAAGACCGCAAGGAAAATATCCGCCGTATCTCGGAAGTCTCAAAACTATTCCTGGACTGCGGGATCATCACCATCAACAGCTTTATCAGTCCAACCCGCGAGATCCGGCACATGGCCATGGACATTATCGGCAGGAAAGATTTTATCGAGGTTTTCGTCAACGCGCCGATAGAGGTGTGTGAAGACAGAGATGTAAAGGGGCTTTATGCCCGCGCCCGTAAAGGAGAGATAAAGGATTTTACCGGGATCAGTTCCCCATTTGAAGAACCCGTCAACGCCGATATCGAAATCCGCACCGATCAGATAACCGTGGAAGAATCCATAGAAAAGCTGGTGGAGTTCATATTGCCGAGAATAAGACTATAGGACTCTAGGACTGTAGGACTGTAAGATTGTAAGAATGTAAGATATGACCGAATCACAACGCAAATATAATCTGAACCACCTCCGCGAGCTGGAATCTGAATCAATGTATATTATGCGGGAGGTGGCGGCGCAGTTCGAGCGGCCGGCCCTGTTGTTTTCGGGCGGGAAAGACTCCATCGTCATGGTGCATTTGGCCAGAAAAGCCTTCTGGCCGGCAAAGATCCCTTTCCCGCTGATGCATATCGATACGGGGCATAATTTTGAGGAAACGATGATCTTCCGCGACGAGCTGGTGAAAAAGCTCGGCGTACAGCTCATTGTCGGGTCTGTACAGGAAGCTATTGATTCAGGCCGCGTGGTGGAAGAGACCGGCTTTGACGCCAGCCGGAACCTGCTGCAAACGATCACCCTGCTGGATGCCATTGCAAAGCATAAGATCGACTGCGCGCTGGGTGGCGGGCGGCGCGATGAAGAAAAAGCCCGGGCAAAGGAACGCTTCTTTTCGCACCGCGACGAATTTGGCCAGTGGGACCCGAAAAACCAGCGGCCCGAACTGTGGAACATATTTAACGGTAAAAAACGCGTCGGTGAACACTTCCGCGTATTCCCCCTCAGCAATTGGACCGAAATGGACATCTGGCAGTATATCTACCTGGAAAACATCGATATCCCTTCGCTCTATTTCACGCACGAACGGCAGGTGTTTGTCCGCGACGGGGTCATCCTGGCCGACGCCCCCTTCATGAAGAAAAGAGATACCGAAAAGGTCTCCACGATGCGCATCCGCTGCCGCACCATCGGCGATATCTCCTGCACAGGCCTCTCCCGCTCGGAAGCCTCCACGCTGGAAGATATCATCCAGGAGATCGCAGCATTGCGCGTAACGGAACGCGGCTCCCGCGCCGACGACCTCAGAAGTGAATCGGCCATGGAAGACCGGAAAAAGGAAGGATATTTCTAATGGAAGATAAATTCTCATCAAAGGCCTACCTCGACATGGAGCTGCTGCGGTTCACCACCGCCGGCAGTGTCGACGACGGCAAAAGCACCCTGATCGGCCGGCTGCTGTACGACAGCAAATCGATCTTCGAAGACCAGCTCGAGGCGGTCAAGCGGGCCAGCATCCGAAAGGGCAACGAGGTGATCAACCTGGCGCTGCTCACCGACGGCCTGCGCGCCGAAAGGGAACAGGGCATTACCATCGACGTGGCCTACCGCTATTTCGCCACACCGAAACGCAAATTCATCATCGCCGACACCCCCGGGCATGTCCAGTACACCCGCAACATGGTCACCGGCGCCTCCACCGCCAATGCCGCCATCATCCTGATCGACGCCCGCAACGGCGTGACGGAACAAACCTACCGCCACTCCTACATCGCCTCCCTGTTGCAAATACCGCACCTCATCGTCTGTGTCAATAAAATGGACCTGGTGAATTACAGCGAAGAGGTCTATGAAAGAATAAAAGCCGATTTCAGCGCTTTTGCCGCCAAACTGGCCGTGAAAGACATCCGCTTCGTCCCCATCAGCGCCCTGATGGGCGACAACGTGGTCGAAAAAACCGATAAAATGCCCTGGTACGGCGGGGGCACCCTGCGCTATATCCTCGAAAATATTCACGTCGCAGGCGACCATAACCGGATCGATCCCCGATTCCCGGTGCAGTACGTGATCCGGCCCATTTCCGAAAAGTTCCACGATTACCGCGGCTATGCCGGCCGTGTCGCCGGAGGCGTCTTCCGCCGCGGCGAAAAAGTAATGGTCCTCCCCTCCGGATTTGTCACCACCCTCGAATCAATCGATATGCACGAACAGGTCCTCGACGAAGCCTTCCCGCCCATGTCGGTCACCTTCCGCCTGTCCGACGACCTCGATATCTCCCGGGGCGATATGATCGTCAGGGAAAACAATGTGCCCGAAATCGGGCAGGATGTCGAAGTGATGATGTGCTGGATGAGCGAACGACCAATGGCGGCGGGTAATAAATACTACCTGCGCCACACCACCAACGAAGTGAGGGCGATGGTCAAAGAGATCATCTATAAGGTCGACGTCAATACCCTCGAACGCGTGCCCGACGGGCAGGAACTCCGGATGAACGAGATCGCCCGGGTGCAGCTGCGCACTACCAAACCGCTGTTTTTCGACAGCTACCGCCGCAACCGAACCACCGGCAGCATCATCCTGGTCGATGAAGGAACGTTTAATACAGTAGGCGTGGGAATGATCGTTTAGTTCAAAGTTCAAAGTTCAAAGTTCAAAGTTGAGTTATTAATTTATAGTTTATAGTTGGGGTTAGAGTTTCTTTTTGGAAGTCAGGATGATTTTACTGAGCAGTTTTATGATCTGTTCGTTGAGATCAAGCAGCATTTCATAGTCGTAATCTACAGGTCTGTTTCTTTTCAGTAAGCTCAGCCAATAAAATGATTCCTTGGCTTCTTTTAAGGCAATTGAATTCTTGGAGATAAAATCCTTCAGGCTTTCCGCGCTGCTGGCTTCGTTCACATTAGCCCCAACAGCAGTCCCCGACCTTAGCAACTGCCTGGAAATAACATATTCTCCACTTGAGGTTAATTTCTTATTAAGATTCATCACCTCCGCAGCAAAATCAAACGTTTTTTCATATACAGGTCCTTTCATAATTTCTGTTTTTAAAATATTAATGAATTAAGTTCCATTCTATCAACTCATAACTTAAAACTATAAACTCAACTTTGCACTTTGAACCTTGAACTTTGAACTACTTATTTTCTGTTAATCCGAAAAAACGCAAAATATACCCGCCCCACTCTAAACTTTTTAACTATAAACTTAACTTTGAACTTTGAACTTTGAACTTTGAACTGGTTTGCTGTCTATACCAACCCTCACGAACTTGCAGCCCGAAGCCGCGGAGAACCCGGGCCAGTGCCTGCGCAAACTCACCCACGGTGACACAGGGCTTGCCCAGCTCCACCTTGAAATGGTGCAGCACCGCCGAGGCCGC
>JAWOHY010000227.1:0-8930 GCA_046484945.1 Bacteroidales bacterium | reverse complement strand
TTGAGAATTACATGCAAAGCCTGATCAGGAAATCGAACCTGATCAGCCTGAGCGGGGAGAAGAAACGTAACCGGTTTTTCAACAAGATGCTTGACACCATAGAAAAGACAAAGACAATGCTCGGGGCATAAGCTCGCTGAATTGGGTCTTGGGTCTTGGGTCTTGGGTCTTGGTTCCTGGGATTTGTGATTTGTTTGGTCCGCCAGCTGGCGGATGGTGCTTGTAATTTGGAATTTAATCAGTTATATCTCCCATTCTCCACAATATACATATCGATCTCCCCTTTGTTCTTGGCCTGGATCTTGCCGCGGGGGATGCAGTCGAAGTGGTCTTTGATAAACTCATAGGTTGCCCCTGAAATATTCACCTTGCCCGGGATACCGCTCGATTCCATCCGGCTGGCTGTATTCACCGCATCGCCCCAGATGTCGTAGGCAAACTTGTTTTTCCCGACGACGCCAGCCACCACCGGACCGGTATGGATGCCGATCCGCAACTCCCAGTAGTCCTGCCCCCTGGCCTCGCGTTCCTGTCGGAGGTTTTCCATGAATGCTTTGATCTCCAAAGCGGCATTCACAATGTCGACCGGATTGGTGGCATTGGGAGCCGGGATGCCGCCGGCGCACATATAAGCGTCGCCGATCGTCTTGATCTTCTCCAGGCCGTATTTGTCGATGATCTGGTCGAATGCGAAGAAACAACGGTTCAGCTCCTCCACCAGTTCAGTGGCGCTCAGCTTTTCGGCAATGGTGGTAAAACCCTTGAAATCGGTGAATAAGACCGAAACCATGTCATAATGTTTTGGTGTTGCGCTGCCTTTTTCTTTTAGCTCTTCCGCTGTTTCGTGGGGAAGGATATTCAGCAGCAGTTTATCAGACCGGTCCTTTTCATTTTCAATGATCTGCTTGGTCCTTCTTACATACCGGTACCGGTTATACAATCCTCCAGCCAACAGCAAGAATAACACTCCAGACAGGGCTATGGCATTGCGGATGGTTTTCTGCCGTTGCAGGGCCAGTTCTTTCAGGGCTTTGTCCTTTTCCAGCAGGTCGATCTGCCCCTGCTTCTTGTCGATCTCATAATTCAGCGACATGGCCTGGATCCGCTTGCTCGTTTCGGCGTCGTAAAGGGTGTCCTTGATACTGCTGAACAAAGTCTGGTATTTATAAGCATTGCGGTAATCAGCCATTTTGGAATAAATATCGGCCAGCCCTTCATAGGCGAATTTCAGCTCGTTCCGGGCATTGATCTCCCGGGCAATGGTTTCGGCCTGCCGGTAAACCTGCACTGATGCCTGCAGATCGCCTTGCATATGGTAGGTTTCACCAATACCCAGCAGCGACTGTGCCATTTCCAGCCGTGTGTTGCGACTCCTGGCCAGGTCATAAGAATCATATTGATACCTGAGCGCTTTTGTAAAATCGCCCTGCTTTGCGTAGACCTTCCCGATATTGTTCATGGCATAGGCCTCGTTCCCGCTGTCAGATCCCCTGTAAGCCCCGAGCGCTTTTTCAAAATAATACAGCGCTGCGGTATCCTCATCTTTTTCAAGATAGATCTCCCCCATATTGACGGCCGAGGTCCCGATCGCATCAAGATCACCCAGTGCCTCGCTCATTGGAAGCGCCTTGAGATAATATTCCAGCGCTTGCTCATGCGTGGCTTTTTTATTGTAATACACGGCCCCGATATTCACCAGTGCGGTGGCGATACGGAGCGTATCGCCGATCTCTTCCGACACCCTGAGCGATTCCAGGTAATACTCGATCGCTTTGGCGTCATCGCCCTCATTGAAATATACCGCTCCCAGGTTGTTGAGGATATTGGCCACGCCCAGCCGGTCGCCCATCGCCTCGTAAGTTCCCAGCGATTGCTGCCAGTAATAGAGCGTTTCGATGTAGTTTCCCTCGAAATAATAGCCCATGCCGATATTTTTCAGTGCAAGGGCCAGGCCGGAGAGGTAGTTCAGGTTCCCCGACAGTTCGACTGCTTGCTGCGCATAGGCGATCGAACCGGAAGGAGAAGAACGCATCAGCCTGTTGCTCAGGTCAAGCAAGGTGTTCACACGCACGGTATCCTGGCCACTTTTCTCCAAAACGGCGCGCAGGCTGTCGATAGCAGCCTGCTGCGCCGGTGTAGCGGCGAAAAAAAATAGTAATATGATGCACAGGAAAACCCTTATAGCTGTCATTTTAGTTTGAAAACCGGTTTGCTTCGTTAAAGTTTGATGATCTTATGCACTGTCATAGTCTCACCCAGGTTGATCCTCACAAAATATATCCCTGCACTCAGCCCGCTCAGATCGAGGTCAGCACGAAAAGCTGATGTCTGCCAAATATTTACGGTGAAAGATTTTCCATAAATATCATGCACAGTGATTCCTCCGGATAGATCCGCATCCTGATTCATCTCAATGGTCAGGCGGCCGGCCACCGGATTGGGATAAATATTCATGATGTCACCGTTTGTATCAGTCCCAGCCAATGCTTCTGCGGGAGCCAATTTGAGGCACCTGGAGGAGCCGGAACTGGCCTGCGAAGCCACTGAGGTCTTGTTGCCGTTATGCCTGAAGCTTTTTACGGTCCATACCAGTGAACTGCCGTCAAAAGGTACTGTGAAACTTCCGCCGCCTGCCAGGAAAAGCTCAGGCTGGTTGACGTTGTTATACAACCCCTGGCTGGTGAAATAGTTGTCTTCGCCAACGGGTATGAATACGTGCGTTGCATTATCGTTTTCGTATTCAAAATTAGCGACATACAAAAAACCATTTTCATCTGGCTCATCTAATTGTTCCACGCACCTGAGCTTGGTCTTGATGTGTTTAGTCCCGGGGCCGAAGGGATTCACGTACAGCGTGCCATTTACAGGTGTGAAAACATAATTTTCAGCAGTGGCCGATGGGATGATCTGGTAAATGCCGGCAGCGCCTGTGTAAGCAGGATCTACAGTAAAACTCAGCGCTGTCACGACGGTATCGGTCTCGCCCTTAACAAAACCTTCAAAAGTTGCAGTAAATGAAGGTAACGAATCTCCTGCGTAAATGACCTGGTCGTCAGCTGCTACCGTTGCCATCACTGGTAAAACGGTCAGCGTACCCAAACCATAAGTGATGTTGAAGTTTTGCGACAGGTAGGTTCCCGGTGCGATCAGGTGCTCGCCGACGGTGTTGCCGAGAATGAGGCTCATGGGGCGAAGGTTGATCGCGCCCACCGAATCGCCCGACAGGATCAGGATGTCGTCTTCACCCAGAATGACGATGGCTTCGCTGTTGCTGCTGGCGTTGATGGTGGATGAATTGACCAGTGCAGTTGAATTCACCAGTGCGGTTGCGTTGACCAATGCAGTGGCATTCAGTAGATTTCCATCTTCGTCATAAGAATTGACGGTCACATCGCCATTGACAAGCGCTTTGGCCGGTGCCATGGTGATGGCATTGACCAGTGCTTTCGCCGGGGCAAGGGTGGTGGTCGCACTCATAGCGTTCACCAGCGCCGTGGCGTTATAAAGCGCCTCCGGATCGATCAGGTCTCCGCTGGCCAGGTCAGTTGCATTCACCAGCGCCGTAGCTTCCGATATCATGAAGCTCTTGTTCACCAAAGCCGTGGCGTCGAGAATGGGTTCGCCCAGTTCGTTTACCAGTGCTTTGGCCGGTGACATGCCAATAACATTCACCAGCGCAGTGGCGAAATTCTGTTTCAATGCGGAACTGATCGCTTCATCATCGGCGGGGTCGATGGCAACATTGTTTTCGGGGTATAAAGTATCCTGATTATAAATAAACAGATATTCAAAATTGGCAATGGAATCCCCGTAAGTGACCGTTGTGTCTCTGGGTTGGATATATAGATCCATCTTTTCAATGAGCAGCAACCCGTTTTCGACGTCGAAATTATATTCTTCCATCAGGGCAATATCCAGCGAGTCTGTGGCTGCAACAATACTGGCAGGGTTCAGCGGGTCTTCCGGGGAGGCCGTGATGGCCCATAATCCGACGTTGCTAAGGGCGCTGGCTACGGTATAGAAAGGTATCGCGGTGATGCGGTTAATTTCTTCTGCGGAAAAACCTTCCTCTGCAAGAGATGTGATGCCGTCAGTTCCTTCCACAAAGTAGTTGGCCGTGAATTGCGGTAAAATCTCACCGTATTTCTTGGTCTTGTCATCGATACTGAGCACGACGGTCTTTTTGGTGGTGAAATAGAGCGGGTTCGAAAATCCGCCGTCGGTGCCGTTGGTCTGCGGCAGCGGCGGGTTATAGACCGTGATGGCGGGGTATCTTTCATCAAAAACCGGGATAATGCCTGTTACCAGTGTATCGCTTATGTATTCCGTGCCGGAAGCCAGCGGCTGTCCGTTGAACCAGATCTCGGAATCTTCTGTCAGGTAATGGCCGTTGACAAAAACCGGGATGGAATCCTGGCCGGGCACCAGCGTGGTGTCATAGGTCAGAACGGTGATCAGCGGCGAAGGATTGGCCATGGTGAGCAGCGCTGCATCAGCCTGGATGAAGCCGTAACCCGAGGCAAGGTCGTGACCTGGTTCATGCATGTCGATTGCGGTGCTCTGCAGCAGCGATCGCATTTGTGACGGTGAAAAGCTGTCATTGTAGAAATTATTCCGCGCTTCCAGGATCAGGGCGGCCAGGCCGGCCGCGTGCGGGGCGGCGGCGGAGGTGCCGAAGAAGTTCGGGAACGCATCTCCGTCGATGTTGAATCCGCCCAGGTCAACAGTGGTGTTTACCCCGTTGGGAGCTGCGATGTCGGGCTTGCTGCGGATCACGCCGTCTACCGGTGTGCCTCCCCTGGAGGAGAAGGAGGCGATCGTGGGGGGATCCACGCCATATTCGGGCGTATTGCTGTATAACACGGCCCCGACGGTGATGGCGCCGGCGGCGTTCGCCTGCCCGACGATGGTGGAACCGCCGCTGTTATCGTATTCATTGATTAGGATATTGCCCCGGAAGACAATATACTTCATTTCCACCGGTGTATTGCCCGATGCCCTGACGATCATGAAATTCGACTGTGCGCCGCCTTCTCCCACGGTGAAAGGCAAAACCTCCACCGGTGCGCCGCCCGTGTTGTCCCTGTTGAAACCAAAGAGCCTGTTGCCGTTCTCATTGGTCAGGTAAATGTCGAGGTCGGTATTGGTGGTCAGTCCGGGGGTGCCGTCGTCCCATTGCAATACCACAGTATAATTGCCCTCATCAAGGGTGATGCTTTGGTAGATATCCGTTCCGCTATCCCCGGCGTAGTTGTGTGCTTCGCCAGCGACACCCGGAGGGGGAGAAGCGGGAGAAAAAGTGCCCTGCCACGATCTGGTGCCGTAATTCCCGGCAGCAGTGAAATAGGATACTCCCTGGGCCGTTACGTAGTCAACTGCCTGGGAAACAACACCGTCACGGAAAAACGGCTCCGAGATGTAAGTGATGTCATCCACGATCACATCACAGCCTGCCTCTTGTAGTTCCACAATCCCTTTGGCGAAATCGAGCGCTCCCAGGAAACCGGTCCGGAAAGCCAGTTCAGCGCCCGGTGCAATGTCGTGAACGATCTGCAGCATGGCCCGGCCTTCATCGGTCCGACTCCCATAAGGAAAATCCTGCAGAACATCGACGGGAACGGGATACGCGGGATTCAGCAAACCCGGCAAATCGCCCCGCAACACGTCATCGGCAGCGGGATCACCGATGAGGGTATTGTAACTGTCGGAAAGCACGCCTACTTTGATGCCGGCGCCGTCAAGATTGAAACCGTTACGGGCAATGTAGGAAAGCATGGCAGTATCGCCCTGGCTGGTGACGATCCCGGCGTTGCCCAGCGCCGAATATACCGGACGTACAAAATTGATGTATTGGGGTAACAGGTTTAAAGACAATAGGTTGCCGATCGGAAAGGTGCCGGTGATCTGCAGGTTGGCAGTATCGGTCCTGGCGCCGGTCAGCCCGTATTCAGGGGTCTCCAGCAACGCCAGCAGGCTGCCGAGCATGCCGTCCTGCGCAAAAATATCGATGATAACGCCCGTGCCGATAATCTGGAAAATGTCATCCGAAATATAACTGCCATTGGCTAGGTATACATCATGGAGTGAGGTCAGCTCCGCCCCGATGAGGCCAAATGCCTTTCCGTTTTCCGGCGGGGCATAATAGGGAAATATATTCTCTCCACCGCAGTATAACATGGCTTCAAAGTCGGAAACCGTAAAACTGACGATCAGGTTATCGCTGCCGGCTTTGGCAAGGGTTTGCTGGTTCTGCAACCCCCCGGTCAGTGTATAGGTAATTACGAAAGTCGCTTGCTGACCATTTCCCATGCCATTGACATTATCGATCCGGAACCCCTGGAACGGCACCCCGCCCAGGTTAGGGCCGTAGTTAATGTTCCCTGTGGTGGCCGAACCTGAAATCACCTCCATGGAAATATCTGAATATGTTCCGGGAAGGGCCTCGACAGCATATGCATTCAGCTTTTTACAGTCCGGCCCGGGGCAGCCGTCGTGATCCACCGTTAACCGGATCTGAAAACTGTTGCTGCCGAGATCAATGACCGATGTAATGGTTGTGGTGTATCCCTGGCCATGCACTTTCTCTGTCGCACAATCTTCTTGCGCATGCAGGACGGTTATCGAAACGAAAGCGAAAAGCAGTGAAAGCGAAACATGTCGCTTGAAGCTGAACAATGCACTGTACAGGTTTTTCATGGTTGGAAGGTTTTACTTTTATTAATTTAGACTAAATCCAAACAAAGGTAAACCTTTCAGGTATGTAAGGGGAATAATTAACAGATTGTTAACAAAATAGGGTAATAAACTAAAACCGCATCACCTTTGCCTCCCTCAGCCCCGGCTTCTTCAGCAGGTTGACTTCCCGCTGTGCTTCAGCACGGGCATCGTAGTGGTTGGTGAATACGTACCAGGAATCGGTGGCTTCGTGGTGGCCGATGTACGCATTAATGCCATTCTCGCGGACGATCTTCAGGTATTGCAAGGCTTCTTCCCTGGCCATTGCGTCGCCGGTGATCACATAGAACCTGCCGGGGATCATGGCATGCTCCAGCGCCGGCATGGCCTGGATGTCAAATGATGGAACGGCATCCTTGTCGACTGCCTTCTCAGGTGAGGTTTCATAGAATTTTCCATGCAACACCTTCACCTTTAAGGGCGCTTCCTCCAGTGTATCAGGCGGAACCGGTTCTCCGGCTTTTTTGAAACGGATTTGCCGGCCGCCTTCCACTACATTGAACTCCGCATGGTTCGTGGAGCCATCTGAAACGGCAAGTATCAAATCATTATTCGTGATCCTGTAATTATCGCCGAACACATTCCCCATTCTTACCCAGTAAGTATTGTTATTCGGAACGAAAATGATAAAACTGCCATCATCCAGCGTAAAGGCCGAATAACTGTTACCCTGGGCATTATAGGCGGTGATCCGGATGTTTCCTAAATCGAGCCCTTCTTCTCCTTTCTTGATAAACTGCTGCCGTTTCACGTTTATTTTCCCTGTTATTTTGCTGGCTTTCTGGAAAGGGATGTAAACGGTCGTATTTTGCGTCAGCTCTATCTTTTCGGCGCTCCGGTCGACATAGAAATATTCCTGCACATCCTCCAGGGGGATGATCGACAGATCATAGAACCCGATGGGCAGGCGGTTGTATATCACTATGCCTTCTTCATTTGACAACAGGGTGATATCTACCGGGAACTCCGTACTCACCTGCTGCGTTATGGAATTGGTCAGCCGGATGCGGGTTTTGACATGCGGGACCCCCTGCTCCAGCTCATCTTTCTGGCCATCCCCGTTATCATCCCTGAACAAAACAATTTTCAACCGTCGGGTATCCTTCTGCCACTTGTTGTAATCAGTTTTCCCCCAGCGCTTCCGGATACCAAACTCAAAATATATGTGCGAATTACTGGTGGTCTTTTGGGGATATTCCTGGCGCGTGTAGTGATAAGTTCCGGTCATGACGACATACCAGTCCCTGAATAAATAGGCCTCTATTCTTGGATTCACGTTTACGGCCGCGTAGTTCAGATCAAAGCGGTATATGAAATTGGTGAACAGGTTGAATGCCACCCGTTCCTTGAAAAAGTAATCGGTGATCGTCGGTCCGATATTCATACTATGGTTTTTGGCATCACCTGAAAACTGGTACAATCCGCTGTTCACCATGGGGCCGTAATCATATCCGAAGGATATGCTGTAGCCGTTTCCGAAGCTATATCCCCCCATGAGATGAAAATCATATCTCCTTTCGTTCGTCTCTTCGATGTCTTTGATATTAATATTACTGACCCCCGCCTTGATATTGAGGCTCAGGTTTTTTCTGATGATGGATTTATATTCAATACGCAGTTTTTCTGCCTGGTATTCCACGTAGTGCTCATTGGTGAGGGAAGGCCGGAACGACTGGTAGTATTCAAGGCTGGGGCCGGCCTGCCAGGTATGGTGAACACCCGAATTGTAATGAAATAATATGTTAGCATATTGATCGTACAAACGGGTTTCAGGCATGCGCGATCCCTCAAAATCATAGACGTAATATCTCCTGGAGGCATTGATATAATTCATTGAAATCAAATTCCGGTTATTGCCGATCATAAAAATCGGGCTGGCTGCGAAATTCAGCAATCCCATTTGTGAACCGGGAATATTCGGTGATCCGTAATTATTGGTAATCTTGAAAGAAACCTTGTCACTGATCCGGGCAAAATAGTTCAGGTCCCAGGCCACTCCCTGCAATATATATTCTGTATTCCTGTAATTGGATTCCCGGTAGCCATAAAGGCGCGCCGGGTATCCGCTGTGCCGCGGCGGGGTGATGGCCAGCCAGCCGCGCTGGTGCCGTTCCCTGCCCGATTGGCTGTCTGGCTTCGACGAGTGGATCCATAAATTGGAGCCGCAGGAGATCATCGACCTGAGCATTTTCTTC
>JAWOHY010000272.1:0-3899 GCA_046484945.1 Bacteroidales bacterium | reverse complement strand
GATCAAGATCAGGAAAGAAGCTGGCATATCCGGGAGCGTAAACATATTCAGGATTCCCCGGAGTGCCCGTGAAAAGAAATGGCAAAATGCGATTGCCCACCCTGTCGAAAACAACCAGGTCTTTCACGCCATTACGGTTAATGTCGAGCATTCCAAACTGGCAGCTGTTCATTCCGCCTGCCCACGGATACTTATATGTTTGGCCCTGGGGGGATTTAACCAGGATTTGACTATTTTCAGGATACTGGGCAATTAATAACAGGGAAACAAAGCAGACCACAATAACCAGAATAAAAGTATATATTTTATTGAATTTCATTTATTTATAATTTATTCCAAAAATACAAAAATTTCCGGGCACCGATTCAGGCAAACACATACTTTTCATCGAATTCAACACAGCCAGCAATAAGGAAAACCGTATCTTTACCGCACCATCAAATCAATCACCATGTCAAAGATCCTCGTCGTAGATGATGAACGCAGTATCCGGAATACTCTGCGGGAAATCCTTGAATACGAAAAATATGAAGTCAGCGAAGCCGAATCGGGTATGGTTGCACTGGAGTTGCTCAGGCAACATGAATTCGATGCCATCCTGCTGGACATCAAAATGCCTAAAATGGATGGTCTGGAGGTGCTGGAGCATATCCTGAAGGATTACGACACCCCGGTGATTATGATCTCAGGCCACGGAACCATCGAAACCGCCGTGGAAGCCATCAAGAAGGGGGCTTTCGATTACATTGCCAAACCGCTCGATCTGAACAGACTTCTGGTCACCATCCGGAATGCACTCGATAAGTCGGTATTATTGAACGAAACCAAAACGCTCAGGAAAAAGGTCAGCCGTAAATATGAAATGATTGGTGAATCAAAGGCGATGCAATCGATCCGGGAAATGATCGACCGGGTTGCGTCGACCAGTGCACGTGTTTTGATCACGGGTGACAATGGCACAGGGAAAGAGCTGGTTGCCCGGCAACTGCATGAAAAAAGCCTGCGGGCCAAAGGCCCTTTTGTCGAGGTTAATTGCGCCGCTATCCCATCGGAGCTGATCGAGAGCAACCTTTTTGGCCATGAAAAAGGATCATTTACATCGGCCATCAAGCAGCGCAAAGGTGACTTTGAACTGGCCTCCGGCGGGACGTTATTCCTGGATGAAATCGGAGACATGAGCCTGTCGGCACAAGCCAAGGTGCTCAGGGCGTTGCAGGAAAACAAGATCATGCGCGTGGGGGGCGAGAAGGACATCCCGGTGGATGTGCGTGTTATCGCTGCGACCAATAAGAACCTGAATGATGAGATCAAGGCGGGACGGTTCCGGGAAGACCTTTACCACCGCTTAAGCGTGATCATTATCCACGTACCCTCTTTACACGAAAGAAAAGATGATATTCCGCTTCTCGCGGAGCATTTCATGGAAGAAGTTTGCGCAGAACAGGGAAGGCACCTGGTTCAGTTCAGCCCCGAAGCACTGGAAAAGCTCATGGAAATGAAATGGACCGGGAATATCAGGGAACTGCGAAACGTGGTCGAACGCCTGGTGATCTTATGCGATAATACCATCACAGCAGAAGATGTGGAACGGTTTGCACAACCCCTGATCCAATAGAAAAACTACTCCAGGATGAGGTATCTCAGGGTTCCGGTCTCAATATCAAACGCCGCCCTTTTAAATTCAGGCGGGAGAGTGTAAACAGGCCCGAATTGCAGGATCTCCATCATTTTCCTGCCAATTACAACACCCCTGTGTGCAACCACCGCTTCAGCCTTCTCAGGTAAGCGATATACCATCCCCATCGCTGCAGTAGCCGGGCCCGCTTCCCCGATACCCGGAAGATATTTGCCCCTGATAAAACTCAGTGTCACGGCATTCTGGGCGTCTGTGGCCACCACGCCGTTTGTTTTTGAAAATCCCGTAAGTTGATATGTCTGACCCTCCAATGCAGGATTAGGGGTAACAAAAAATTTAACCGCATAGCGTTCCTTGATCACAACACCAGTGAATAATTTGCGATATTCAATCTGTTCTTCTTCCAGTTTATTGAACATGAATTCAAGCGCTTCCCCGGAGTAAGCCGTTTCCTGGTATCCTACAAGCAAATTATACTTATCCTGTTCGATCTGGTTAATCTTATCAACCGCCTCCTCGGCTTTTTCCTTGTCTGTAAAACCAACCATAGACCGTTTAAATATGGTTTGCTCCATGATCAGCGTATCAACACTGACTTTCCGGATAATTGTGTCAATCACCTCCCGCTTTGAGGATTCCGAATACTTAGAAAACAGTTGATCAGAGTGAGGTGTGAGAAAGATCGGATCTCCCCATGCCTCGAACCCTGTGGGCTTTGTCTCCTTAAAAAACCGCTCCATTTTAACAGGTTGCCCTGATTTCCCAAAGGCCAGCCATATTTCACCGGTCGATTTTTCCTCTTTTTCAATCAGATAAACCCGGTCAGGGTCCGGTTCTGTCATCACCAGCAATTCTGCCCCTTCCAGGGTATATGCTACAGAAGCTTTGGTTACCACTTCCTGAAGCCCCAGATAATCCCTGGCATACGCGGCGAGCGGGCCCGGCACCTGTTGCGTTTTCGTGATAAACAATTCCACTTCGACAACCGACCGTGGCAATGTGTAAACGACCCCTCTTCTCTCGGTCAGCTCATCCGGTGCAGAAATACGGGTAACCCTGACCTGAGCCGATGATTCACAGAGCATAGTCATGAAAAATGCTGTAAAAAAAATAACCAGCAGGGACCGGTGGGCATTGAAACTTTTCATTGTGATCATATTTATTTCAGGAACATAATCTCTCTGTATTTGGGCAACGGCCACAATTTATCATCCACCATTAACTCCAGCTTATCCACATGATAACGGATTATGTCAAAATAGGGCCTGACCTTCTCATCATAAGCATAAGCCATCTCTTCAACCGATACCAGGCGGTTGGCCTTTTTCCTCTCCTGTAGCATCAGGTCGACATTGATCTTCACCTGGTTGATGTGATCCGATATTTCCTTGATCGTATCTACCTGGTTCTTAGATAGCTTTACATATGTTTTGGCATCCAGAACCTCCTTCAATCCCATCGCATTTTCAATCAATGTGTTCTGATATTTGATCGCCGTGGGGATCAGGTGATTTTTAGCCAGGTCACCGATCATCCGGGATTCAATCTGTAATTTGCGGGCAAAACTTTCCAGTTTAATTTCATACCTGGCATGCAATTCTTTTTCTGTAAAAACCTGGTGTCCCATGAAAAGCCGGATGGTTTTACCTGAAATATATGCTTTCATGCATCTTGGGGTTGAACGGGCAGTGGAGAGTCCCCGGCGGGTCGCCTCCCCGATCCATTCCTGACTATAGCTGTTCCCTTCAAACCGTATCGATTTCGATTCGGTGATGTATTTTTTTAATACACGGAAAATGGCTTCATCTTTTCTGACCTTTTGCGCAATGAGTTCATCCACTTCATGGCTGAATTGCCGTAACTGGTCAGCCAGTATGGTATTGAGGATGATCATCGCCCTGGCACAGGTATCCGAAGACCCGACAGCCCTGAATTCGAACTTGTTTCCGGTGAAGGCAAAAGGCGATGTCCTGTTCCTGTCGGTATTATCCCGGAGAATTTCGGGTATTTTGGAAATGTTCAGGTTCAGTTCTTCCTGTAAAGCCTGGTTGATTTTTCCCTTTTTTACTTTCTTTTCAATTTCATTCAGGATATGGGTAAGATGCGAACCGATAAAAGCCGAAATAATCGCCGGCGGGGCCTCTTTAGCACCGAGGCGAAGGTCATTTTCCGCTGATGCGATACCCGCCCTGAGCAGGTCGGCATGTTCATAAACGGCCCGGAGAATGTTGACGAGGAACACCAGGAACCGAAGGTTCGTCCG
>JAWOHY010000072.1:0-10137 GCA_046484945.1 Bacteroidales bacterium | reverse complement strand
GGGAATAAATGTATCGGGGCCGGGCTGGGTAAACTGGTAACCTACCCAGATATCTGCCCCGGTAATGTAAACCGGATCGGCCAGGGTGATGGTATTCCAGCTTAGCATCTGGCCTGCGAAGGGCTGATTGACCAGTAATGTACCGGGTTCAAAGGTGTTGCCCATATCCCAGATCTTCAGGATAAAATCGGTGCCCGGGTCGTTCAGGTATATGTCGACGGAAGAGAGCATCATACCGGCATGCGGTAACGTCAGGTTTGTCGGGAACATGGCTGCAACTGTGGGGCTGATGGGTGCAACATTCCATCCGATGGCCGAGTAGTTGTCGCCGTCATAATGCAGGACGAAGTCATCGGCCACCGGATTATACGGAGCAGGTTTTGCTGCCGGGTCGGCGCTGGTGTTGTAACCCAGTGTCCTGACTGTGGCAGATGGGGTTTCATGGGCGATATTTGCAAGCTTCTTTCCGGCCATCGGGTACAACACGCTGATCTCATATTCCAGGTCAGAGGCCCCGTCATTGGTTATCGTCAAAGGTGAAGTAGTAACGGTATTCTGTGCCGCGGTGGCCGAAATACTGGCCGGATCAACGGAGATGATCGGATCCACCGGCCCGGCTAGCTGTAGAAAATTAATATCATCCAAATAATATTTGGGTGCCTCGCCAGTAACGGCCCCGGCAAAGAAATTGACCGCGCCGAGCTGGTTCTCCCCGGTTGTTCCACCGGCCTGGTAGTGGAAAGG
Source organism: Bacteroidales bacterium (assembly GCA_046484945.1). GTDB lineage: Bacteria > Bacteroidota > Bacteroidia > Bacteroidales > JAGOPY01 > JAGOPY01. Next base: position 9,393 of record JAWOHY010000072.1, on the reverse strand, counting down.
CCAGGCATGGATCAGTACTCCATCGATATAAAGCTCCACCCAGTCTGCATCTATGTCGATAAAATTTTCCACCAGGAACCAGGTGTCTTTTGGATAGCTGAATGTATACGGAGTGTTACTTCCGGCATACAGTTCACCACTGCCGTCGGCCAGTAAATAGACTTCATAAGCCCATTGTATACCCGGGGACTCGAAATGCTGAATATTATAATAACCGGCATAACCGGTTTCAACGTACATTTCCCAGTTCAGATCGTAGCTGCCGGATATCTTATTACCCAGTTTCAGCAGGATATCGGTTTCTGATGGCACTTTGTCGATCCGCAATGATTTGGTCGGGCTGCTGGCCTGATCATCGACAATCAACGCATCTTCCGCAGTCCCCGGTGTATTTGACCAGGTCCTCCACCAGTCCGGGTTTTCCACGCAGATATATTCCCCTACGTTATATGACTCAAAATCTTCCGAATAAAGGTTAGAGGCGATGGGCATGTAGTCAACGTTGTCGAAATAATACCGTGGAACTTCTCCGGTTACGGCTCCGGCATAGAAATCAACCCCGCCCAGTTGGTTTTCACCCGTGGTGCTGCCTGCCTGATAGCTAAACGGCCAGTTGTGGACATTTACGCCATCAACGTAAAATTCAATCCAGTCATTGTCAATATCAATGACATGCTTGACCTCGAACCAGGTATCTTTGGGATACGAGAATGTATAAGGCGTGCTGCTGCCGGCATACAGTTCTCCCGAGCCATTGGTCAGCATATAAACTTCAAAAGCCCACTGGATACCGGGTGATTCGAAATGCTGGAAATTATAATACCCGGCATATCCGGTTTCCACATACATATCCCAGTTGACTTCATAAGCTCCGGCCGTCTTGTTTCCCAATTTGAGGATCAGGTCGGTTTCGACACCGGTGGCTTTGTAAACCTTAACAGATTTAGTCGGGCTGCTGGCAAAGTCATCTGAAATGACCCCGTCTTCTCCCGAACCCGGGTTGTTGGACCAGGTCATCCACCAGGTCGGATTCTCTTCAGCAATGAAATCCCCTACGGCATAGTCCTCAAAATCATCATAATATAATGATGATCTTTGAGAAAACCCTGTCCAGGAAATAAGCATCGCGAGTGCAAATAGTAACAGTTTTTTCATAAAGCTTTATTTTTTTTGGTTAACACTAAGAATTTGCTAAAGGCAAATATAATAAGATAATATGGAAATACGAAAAAAAGTTTTTGTTTCTGGTTTTTGGTTAGGTATTTCTTGCTCACTTACCCCAGCATTCGCTTCACCTGCTTTGTGGCTTCGACGAACCGCCCGATTTCTTCGCGGGTGTTGTAAAGCGCCAGGGAAGCACGGATCATGCCAGGCACTTCATAGCGGTCGATGAGCGGCTGGGTGCAGTGATTCCCCGTCCTGACCGCGATGCCGAGCTTGTCATAGATTGTCCCGGCATCATAGGGGTGTATCTTGCCGATATTGAAAGAGACGACGCTGGTTTTGTTCTCGGCATTCCCGAAAATCCGGATATCTTCCATCTTCAGGAACTCCACTGTGACAAAGTCGAGCAGGTCCTGCTCATGGGCGTGGATTTTTTTCAGATTCAGGTCCTGCAGGTAGCGTATGGCGGCTTCAAGACCCAGCACTCCCGCCACATTGGGGGTGCCTGCTTCAAATTTGTAGGGTAATTTATTGAAGGTCGTTTTATCGAATGTCACCTGGTCGACCATCTCTCCCCCGGTCTGGTAAGGTTGCATCTCTTCCAGGATATTTTCCCTGGCATATAATACGCCGACGCCCATCGGGCCGTACATCTTGTGTGCTGAAAAGCAATAAAAGTCGCATTTCAGCTCCTGGACGTCGATCGAAAGATGGGGTGCCGCCTGCGCACCGTCGAGCAATACGGGGATGTTATGGTCGTGTGCGATACCGATGACCCGGTGCACCGGGTTGATGGTGCCCAGGACGTTGGATACATGTGTCAGGGCGATCAGGCGCGTTTTGTCTGTAATAAGCTGCTTGAGCGAGTGGACGTTAATCTCTCCCTGGTCATCGACCGGGATGAATTTGAGCACGGCCTTCTGCTGTTCAGCCAGCATTTGCCAGGGTACCAGGTTGGAATGGTGCTCCATCTGGGTAACGATGATTTCGTCTCCTTCCCCAATGAATTTTCTGCCGTAGGATTCCGCCACGAGATTGATCGATTCGGTCGCCCCTTTCGTAAAGATGACCTCATGTGCATGCTTTGCATTGATGAAGTTTTTGACAGTGTTCCTCGCATTTTCGTAAGCTTCTGTCGCCTGGTTGCTCAAAAAATGCACACCCCTGTGGATGTTGCAGTTCTCCTTTTTGTAATACGCGACCAGGCGGTCGATCACCTGGCGGGGTTTCTGCGTGGTGGCGGCATTGTCGAAATAGACCAGGGGTTTGCCATGAACCATCAGGTCAAGGATGGGGAAGTCATGGCGGATGTGCAGGATATCGAAGCTCATGGGTCAGATTTTGCTCAGGTCGATGTCGAAATGGATTTCCTTGTCCTGGTTGGCACAATGCAGGACGCAGTTCTGGCAGATGTGCAACTCTCCTCTCAGCCGCTGTTTCACCATTTCGTCGATTCTTTCCTTCAGCGGTTCCAGGGTCATCTTTCCGATCACTTCGGCGGCAAAGGCATACATCAGCAGCAAGCGGGCGCTGGCCTTGCAGATGCCCCGGGAGCGAATGTAGAAAAGCGCTTCGTTGTCGAGCTGCCCCACGGTGGCGCCATGGCTGCATTTGACATCGTCAGCGTATATTTCAAGGAAAGGCCTGGTGTTGACCGTGGCAGTGTCGGTGAGGAGAATATTTGGATTTTTTTGGTATGCATTCGTGCGCTGCGCATCCCGTTGAACAAGGATATGCCCGTTGAAGACGGCGCTGGCCTCATCGTCCAGGATCCCTTTAAAAAGTTCGTTGCTGGTGCAGTCGGGTACCGCATGTTCGATAAATACCCTGTTATCGACGTGCTGTTTTCTGTCCATCAGGTACAACCCGTAAACATTGGCATCGGCACCGCGGCCGTTCAGCCTGACCCGGGCATTGTTCCGGATCAGGCCGCCGTTGAGCGTCAGGGCGTAAGTGTTCAGACGGCTATCCGGTTCCAGGTGGAAATAGGTGGTGTTGAGCAGGGTACTGATATTGTTGAGGTTTTGCAGTTTGTAATGATCCAGATGCGCTCCTTCATCCATAAAAACTTCCGTCACCGAATTGTTGAAGCTGGCCTGCTGGTTGGTCGAGTCGTCGCACATCACCAGCGTCATCCGGCTGTTCTTTCCCAGAATGATCAGGTTGCGGTTTTGCAGCAATAGGTTTTCCGTGTGGTTGATGATGCTGATCATCTGCACAGGCCTTTTCACTATAACGCCGTCAGGAACATAAATAAACAACCCATCTTGCGCAAAGGCAGTGTTCATTGCTTCGAACAGGTCGCTGCCAGGGTTGGCATACCGGGCATAATGTTTCTCTATCAGTTCAGGATATTTTTGCACAGCTGAAGCCAGGCTGCATGCGATCAATCCGCCGGGCATTTTCTCCAGGTCGCCCGATGTGCGCATATGCCAGCCGTTCAGATAAGAAACCTGGTCCGTCTCAAAGTTATGCACATCGCAGGCGAACAATGAGTCGATATCCCCGCTGATCTCGTCCCGCTCCAGGTATTTGGTATAATCCAAACTCAGGACATCGCTCAGGTCGGTGTTTTTCCAGGATTCATTTTTTCGGGTGGGTAAATTCAGCTCATTGAATTTTCCATATCCCTGATAACGTACTTTGGAAACATAAGGGGTATCGTTACGCGAGATCAGGCTTTCATACCTGGCGAAGAGCTGCTGCAGTTTCTCTTTGAATGAACCGTTATGCACTATGGCTTTCATGCGTTAATTTCCTGTTTGATCCACTCATACCCCTTTTCTTCCAGCTCCACGGCCAGCTCTTTGCCGCCTGATTTGACGATACTGCCGTCGTAAAGTACATGCACGTAATCGGGTACTATATAGTCGAGCAGGCGCTGGTAATGGGTGATGACAACAGCGGCATTGTCAGGTTTCCTGAGCATGTTCACCCCGTTGGCCACGATCCGCAGTGCGTCGATGTCGAGCCCTGAATCAGTTTCGTCGAGAACAGCCAGTGTCGGTTCCAGCATGGCCATCTGGAAGATCTCGTTCTTCTTCTTTTCTCCACCGGAAAAACCTTCATTCACTGACCGGTTGGTCAGTTTCGACTGGATCTCTACCAGTTGTTTCTTTTCTTCCATTTTTTTCAGGAATTCTTTGGCCGACATGGGTGGAAGCCCCCTGAATTCACGTATCTCGTTAATGGCGGTGCGCATGAAGTTCGTCAGGCTCACACCGGGTATTTCCACCGGGTACTGAAATCCCAGGAATATTCCGATCCTTGCCCGTTCTTCCGGCGGCATATCGTTGATTATCTGTCCGTTGTAGATGATCTCCCCGGAGGTCACGTCATATCCTTCTTTGCCGGCAACCGCCAGCGCCAGGGTGCTCTTTCCCGTGCCGTTCGGACCCATGATCGCATGTATCTCCCCGGCCTTTACTTCCAGGTTCAGCCCGTGAATGATCTCCTTGCCCTTGATGGCAATGTGCAGATTTTTAAGTTGTAGCAGCATTTCCTATATCTTCAATTTATCAATTAAACTCAACACTCAACACTCAACACTAACTCATCCCACGCTCCCTTCCAAACTGATGCTCAGTAGCTTTTGTGCCTCGATGGCAAACTCCATCGGCAGGTGGTTGAGCACCTCCTTGGCGTAGCCGTTCACGATCAGCCCGATGGCCTTCTCCATGTCGATGCCGCGCTGCTGGCAATAGAAGAGCTGGTCTTCCGAAATCTTTGACGTCGTCGCCTCGTGCTCCACGATCGACGACCGGTTGTCCACATCGATGTAAGGGAAAGTGTGCGCACCGCATTTGTCGCCCAGCAGGAGAGAATCGCACTGGGAGAAATTACGGGCATTCTCAGCCCTCGATGTAATCCTTACCTGGCCCCGGTAACTGTTGTTGCTCCGGCCAGCCGAAATGCCTTTCGAGATGATCGTGCTGCGGGTATTTTTTCCGATGTGGATCATCTTGGAGCCTGTGTCGGCCTGCTGGAAATGATTGGTCACCGCCACCGAATAGAATTCCCCGATGGAATTATCGCCCATCAGGATACAGCTCGGGTATTTCCAGGTGATCGCTGAACCGGTTTCCACCTGCGTCCACGATATTTTGGAATTCACTCCCCTGCACATCCCTCGTTTCGTAACGAAGTTATAAACACCGCCTTTCCCTTCCTTATCACCAGGGTACCAGTTTTGTACCGTGGAATATTTCACTTCGGCGTTGTCGAATGTGATGATCTCCACCACGGCAGCGTGAAGCTGGTTTTCATCACGCATGGGCGCCGTGCAGCCTTCCATGTAACTCACGTAACCACCTTCCTCCGCCACGATCAGCGTCCGCTCGAATTGCCCCGTGTTGGCCGCATTGATCCTGAAATAGGTCGATAGTTCGATCGGGCATCGCACCCCTTTCGGAATGAAACAGAAAGAACCATCGGTGAAAACAGCCGAATTCAGCGCAGCAAAATAGTTGTCGGTGTAAGGCACTACCGTGGCCATATATTTCCGGATAAGGTCGGGATGTTCCCGGATCGCTTCCGAAAAGGAACAGAAAATGATCCCGTGCTTTTTCAGCGTTTCCTGGAAGGTTGTTTTTACCGAAACACTGTCAATCACCGCATCCACGGCTACGCCCGTCAGCTTTTTCTGCTCTTCCAGTGAAATGCCCAGTTTTTCAAAGGTTTTTAAGAGTTCAGGATCCACCTCGTCCAGACTGGCCAGCTCCGGTTTTTTCTTCGGGGCCGCATAGTAGATGATGTCCTGGTAATTGATCGGCGGATAGGAAATATGCGCCCATTGCGGTTCCTCCATCGTCAGCCAGTGGCGGTAAGCCTTCAGGCGGAATTCCAGCATCCATTCCGGCTCGTGCTTTTTGGCAGAGATGAAACGGATAATATCCTCGTTCAGCCCTGGTGGCGCCGAATCCATCTCGATATCGGTAAAAAACCCGTACTTGTAATCGCTGGTGGTCAGTTCGTTCAGTATGTCATTCGTCTCCGCCATTCATTCATATAATTTAGACTGATTCCGTATTGCAAAGTTAAAAATAATCCGGGCTAAATGTCTTTTTTCTTTAATGTAGACAACAACTAACAGCCATTAATGTTTAATCCCCCATGCCCCCATGCCCCCATGCCTGATTTTTCCCTACCTTTGCATCTTAAAACCCCATCACATGTCCCTTGAAAAAGCACAACGCACGGAACTCACCGAGCTGGGCGAATTCGGCCTGATCGACCACCTGACCAGGGACTCCATCCCAGCTAATCCCTCAACCGTCAAAGGTGTCGGCGATGACGCCGCTGTGATCGACAACGGGCAAAAACTCACCCTGGTCTCCACCGACCTGCTGGTGGAAGGGGTGCATTTCGACCTGACTTACACTCCTTTGAAACATCTGGGATACAAGGCCGTGGCGGTTAATATTTCCGATATCGTTGCCATGAATGGTACGGCGCGCCAAGTGCTTGTCGGCATCAGCGTTTCCAACCGCTTTTCGGTCGAGGCGCTTGAAGAAATTTATAATGGTATCAAACAGGCCTGCAAGGTTTATCAGGTCGACCTGGCCGGCGGCGATACTACCTCCAGCGTTGCCGGATTATTCATCAGTGTTACCGTTATTGGTGAAGTGGACAAAAAGGATGTGGTATACCGGCATACTTCGCGTGAAAACGACCTGGTCTGCGTGACGGGTGACCTGGGAGGCGCCTACATGGGTTTGCTGCTGCTGGAAAGGGAGAAAGAAGTGTTCAAAGATGACCCTGACATGCAACCTGATCTGGAAGGTTATGATTATATCCTCAGCCGCCAGCTTAAACCCGAGCCCCGGAACGATATCATCCGTAACCTGCATGAGATCCAGGTGAAACCCGCCGCCATGATAGATATCTCCGACGGCCTGGGCTCCGAAGTGCTGCACCTTTGCAAAGGCTCCGGCCTGGGTTGCAGGATCTACGAGGATAAAATCCCGATTGATCCGACTACCGTGAATGTCGCGGCAGACTTTAACATCAACCCGGTAACCGCCGCAATGAACGGGGGAGAAGATTATGAACTGCTCTTCACCATTGGTCAGCAAGACTTTGAAAAGGTCAGGATCATCCCCGGCATTTCGGTGATCGGGCACATGACGGCGCCCGGCGAAGGGGCGTTTTTGGTGACAGGTGATGAACAGTTGGTCGAAATCAAGGCGCAGGGGTGGAACGCGCTGAGGGGGAAGGTTTAAGGTTTAAGGTTTAAGGTTTAAGGTTTAAGGTTTAAGTTCGGGTAATCTGTGCTTAATTCGTGTAAATCCGTGTAATCTGTGGTGAATAGAGATCACATAGTTCTTACAGTCAAATCCCTTCCGGATAAACCAGGAGTATATCAGTTCTACGACAAGGAAGGCAAACTTCTTTACATCGGTAAGGCAAAAAGCCTGAAGAAGCGGGTCTCATCTTATTTCAACAAAGAGAATAAAGGGGGCAGGCTGAATATGCTGGTCCGGAAAACGGAGGATATCCGCCACATTGTCGTCGAAAGCGAATTTGACGCGCTGCTGCTGGAAAACAACCTGATCAAAGAGTACCAGCCGCGCTACAATGTGATGCTGAAGGACGACAAGACCTTTCCCTGGATCTGTATCAAAAACGAGCCGTTTCCCCGCATTTTCCCCACCCGGACTGTCATCAATGACGGATCGCAGTATTTTGGGCCCTATGCATCGGTGCGCATGATGAACACCTTGCTGGAGCTGATCCGGAGGGTCTATCCGCTGCGGACCTGCAGCCTGAAGCTGACACAGAAAAACATAGAAGAGAAGAAATTCAGCGTCTGCCTTGAATACCACATAGGAAATTGTTTGGGTCCATGCGAGGGTTTGCAGACAGCCAACAGCTATGAATCCCAACTATACGGGATCAGGGAAATGATCCGTGGGAATTTCGGGAATGTGATGCGGGAACTCAAAGATCAGATGGCCTGCCACGCAAAATCATACGCGTTTGAGAAGGCACAGGCGATAAAGGAAAAACTTGACTTGCTGGAACGGTACCAGGCAAAATCGACCATCGTCAATCCCAAACTCGGCGAACTGGATGTTTTCTCCGTTATTGACGATGTTGAATCTTCATACATTAATTTTATGAAAGTCGCCCATGGCGCTGTTGTGCAGGCTTATACCATGGAGATCAGGAAAAAGCTGGAGGAAACGCCTGCCGAATTGCTGACCATTGCCATCTTTGATCTTCGTAAGCGGGGCGTCAGCACTGCGGAGGAGATCATCGTTCCGGTGAAACCCGAAACCGCCATTCCGGGGGTGGATTTCATCGTACCAAAGATCGGCGATAAGAAGCACCTGCTGGAGCTTTCGGAAAGAAACGCGAAAGCCTATCGCATGGAGAAAATTAAGCAGCTTGAGCTGACCGATCCGGAACGTCGCACAAACCGGATCCTCAGCACCATGCAGAAGGACCTCCGGATGAGGGAACTGCCAGGGCATATTGAATGTTTCGACAATTCCAACATTCAGGGCGAATACCCTGTCGCCGCCATGGTCTGTTTCCGGAACGCCCGTCCCGATAAGAAGGAATACCGGCATTACAATATCCGGACGGTTTCAGGGCCGAATGATTTTGCCTCGATGGAGGAGGTAATCCACCGGCGTTACAAGAGGCTGCTGGAGGAGAACAAACCGCTGCCGCAGTTAATCGTGATCGACGGTGGCAAGGGGCAGCTCAGCTCCGCGATGTCCAGCCTGGAAAAACTTAACCTCAGGGGCAAGATCACCGTGATCGGCATTGCCAAAAAACTGGAAGAGATCTATTATCCTGAAGATCCTTTACCTCTTTACATTGATAAGAAATCGGAAACCCTGAAGATCCTGCAGCGCCTGCGCGACGAAGCCCACCGTTTCGGGATCGCCCACCACCGGAAAAAAAGGGAAAAAGGCACTTTAAAAACGGACCTCACCAATATTCCCGGCATTGGAAAAACCCTGGCCAACAAGCTACTCACGCATTTCAAATCGGTGAAGAATATCAAAGCCGCCCCACGGGAAGATCTGGAAAAAGTGATAGGAAAAACCAGAGCTAGGGTCGTTTACGAGTTCCTTCGTTCAAGTCGTTAGTCTTCTGACTTCTATCTTCTAACTTCTGTCTTCTGACTTCTGACTTTTGACTTCTGTCTTCTGATTACTGCCTTCTATCTTCTAACTTCTATCTTCTATCTTCTATCTTCTATCTTCTATCTTCTAA
>JAWOHY010000171.1:0-11467 GCA_046484945.1 Bacteroidales bacterium | reverse complement strand
GTCAAGGGCGCGTGAAGCACCCTGGGCATTTCGCTCGATGCAGGGGATCTGTACGAGCCCTTTCATCGGGTCGCAAGTGAGTCCCAGGAAATGTTCCATGCCGATGGTGGCCGCATATTCAACCTGCCGGATGCTGCCACCCAGCAGCTGGGCGGCAGCCGCTGCCGCCATGGAACAGGCGCTTCCCATTTCTCCCTGGCAACCGACCTCCGCTCCGGCTACCGAGGCATTGGTCTTGATCAGGTTGCCGATGAGACCTGCAGTGGCCAGGGCGCGCAGCAACTTGATCTCCGATACTTCGGTCTGGGTCTTGAACAGATAGAGCACCGCCGGTATGACCCCGCAGGAACCACAGGTAGGGGCAGTCACCACCCTTCCGCCGGCGGCGTTTTCTTCCGAAACGGCCAGGGCATAAGCAAAAACCAGGGGACGACGGCTGAGTGCCGGTTGAAAGGTCCTGGCCATCGCGTAGAATGAACTGGCCCTGCGCGAAACACGCAATCCGCCATGGAACATGCCTTCTGTTTCCAAACCTCTTGCAATGGCTTCCTGCATGGCCTGCCATACTTCCCCCAGGTAATCCCATAACCCGGGCCCTTCCCTTTCCTCCACAAATTCCCAGTAAGAACAACCCAGGTTCTCGCAATATTCCAGGATCTCTTTCATGGTGCTCATTTCATAGACCTTGTTCTTGCTCTCCCGCATACCGCTGTCGCTGATATCGCCTCCCCCGATGCTGAATGTGGTCCATTCCTGGAGCGTCTTACCCGCCGCGTCCAATGCCTGGAAGACCATCCCGTTTGTATGGGGCGGAATGGTTTCCGAAGCCTTCCAGGTAATGTCAACATGCACAGGGGATAAAGATTCAATGATCGCTTTGTCCGTGAGATGACCCTTTCCGGTGGCAGCCAGGCTGCCGTAAAGGGTAACATGAAAAGCCGCGGCTGCCGGATTTCTTTCTTTGAAGATGGAAGCGGCTTTGGAAGGGCCCATGGTGTGGCTGCTCGATGGTCCGTTTCCGATCTTGTAAATTTCTCTGATGGATTCCATAATGATAAAATTAGTTACTGTTTCTTAATCTGGCAAAGCCGGTCTCTTTTAAAAATAATGTCAGGATGATCGCCAGGCCGACCCCGAATAATAAAGGCTCAAATGTGATCTGGTAATCTTTCATCGGGAACGGTCCCGGACCGACGGCATTCCTGACTAAAAGCCATCCGAAGACGGGGCCCATCATGGCACTGAAGGTAAAATTAATGAAATTGGTCACACCTGTTGCCGTGCCGCTGAATTGCGGCGGATTGGCTTCCTTGATCACCGTATAAGGGATCATCCCTGCTCCAGAGGCTATGCCGATCAGCAAACCCACCGAAAAAGGCGGAAAAACATCCGGCCTGCCAAAAAGGGCCCATGTGAGGCAGAGAAGCAATAACACTGCACCTCCGATCATGACGGGTTTTCTCCTTCCTATCCGGTCTGATATGAAGCCTAGCAGCGGGCAGCCGATGATCCATCCGAACGGCACGGATGCTGATCTCATAACGGCATTTCCGTAATCAAAACCGTATCCTTCCTGCAAAAACCGGACACCCCAAACCATATCGAAGATGGTCGTGGGAATAAAGATCAGCGCTGCGATAAATCCGCAAAGAAGGCTTTGGGGGTTTGTAAAAACCAATTTGAATGCCTGCATTGTGCTCTTTAGATAGTTCTCGGGCATTATCTGCCTTTCTTCTTTCGGAAGGAATATCCACAGTATAATTCCGAGGACAATTCCGGCCATTCCCATGACTATCCAGAAGTTTTGCCAGGGGTATCCGTTGCCAATCGCCGGCCCGACGGCAAACTGGCCGGCAAAACCGCCGGCCATTCCGAACATCTGGGCCGCGCCGATCAATGTGGCTGCTTTGGAAGCCGGGAAATATCGGGACACAATATATACCGCTCCAACGAGCGGGACCGCTCCGCCGGCTCCCTGCAGGAACCTCCCAAAACTGGCGGCGGTCTGATTACCGGTCACGAAAAGAATGGCGCCTAACCCAACGGCAAACGCGCCCAGTGGGATCACTTTTCTCAATCCCAGCCGGTCCAGTGACACGCCTGTGATCAGGCTGAAGGGTGAATACCCGTAATAGAACAGTCCGACAATGGAAGCAACCCCCAGGGCATTGAGTCCGAATGCTTCCGACAATTGGGGTATCATCACCGATGGGGCCGAGCGCAGGGCATACTGGTAGAAATAATATATCAGCACCAGCAGCCATGCGACAATGGCCATTTTTGTCGTTTTACTCATCGCGGTCCCTGGGCTTATAATTAGTCATCAAATCTACTCAATTCAGCCGTTCGATCTCACCGGGTTTCCAGGTCTTTTCAAACCAGGGTTCCAGCGGGCCATAAATCCGTAACATGAGGAACCATCCTTTCCCCGGAACGGTCTGGATCCAGTTATTCTCTTTGCCTTCAGGGGCCTCCGGGCCAAACCAGACATCCACCGAAGAATCCGGGTTGATGACAATTCCCTCCTTCTGGCTGCTGATGCTGGGAAATGGCTGGTCTGTCTGCAACATCGAGCGTGTCTGCGGGTCATAAACGAGCAACGACCAGAATTTTTTCGCCGGTATGTTTGGTGGCAGTTGCAGGTGGTAGCTCTTCCCTCCATCGAGGTACCGGCCTGTGGCGTCATGCTCGGTGAAGATATATTGCGATAGCTGGCCGACCATCTTTTCGACCCATGACGGGCTGCTGCCGGTGGCCATGTAGTAATACAACGACCGCGCATCCGGGTTCAGGACCCCTCCCGGTGAAAATTGATAATCGTTGCCCTCAAAGACCGCCTTCCAGGCACTGTTCGGATAATAGTACGCCACCTCGTCGCGGGTGCTGAAATTAATGGCGCGCGCAGTGGCATTGCCAACCGCAGCGGCATCGGTAAGAATGCCCCTCATCCGTTCATCCGGCGCAAATGGCTTGCCCTTCTGTATCCCGATGGCGGCGAGCAGGCCGCGCACTTCGGGATCAACAGCGTCGAGCGGTTCTTCCTGGATGACCTGATTGACTTCTTCGAAGAATAAAAAATTATTGGAGTGCACCGTGTTGAAGGACACTCCGGAGAAGTTCAGAAAGTTCATCGCTGGCGGATTCGCAGCCAATGCCAGCGGGTAGGCCCGGTAATTCTTCTTTGAATATTCGACGGCTGTCTCCATGTCGCCACCTTCGATGAAGACGCGAAAAAAACACCAATTTCCGTAGGTCCGTGAGTGCAGGACAAAATATCCGTCAGGAACATCCCCCGTGTAGCCGGGCGGGAGCAACAGGAATTTCCCGCCATTGCCCTTATCGGGGCCCAGCGGGCCGATATCGGTGACGAAGCGGAACCAGAAGTCATCGATCACGCCAAGGACACCGGCGGGCACTTCGATGACCAGCGGTCCATCCTTTGTACTGAACCAGGTAGTGTTGTAAATGGTCTCGGTGTTCCCGGTGAGAATCAGGCTGCGCGAATCCAGCAGCGTCTCGGAAATCAGCACGGTCTGGTTATCAGGCCCGAAAGTCCGCAGCCCGGTACGAAAGGCATTCGCCGATGCCGGGGGAATGCAGGTGAGGAACGCCTGCACGCCGCGCTGAAAGTCCAGGTTGTCATAGACTTTCCGCACCGTGGCGGCATCGGGAAATCCATCGAAGAACCTTAATGTCCCCAGGGATGTTTCGACAACATCCGGAGTGGTGATCGAAGCAGGGATGTCGGTGGTCATTTTAAACGTGGCAGGAGGCGATTTTTTTTCTTCCCGCTGCCGGATCTGGCTGCAGCCGACGGCAATGATAACCGCGATGAAACTGAGTAACAGGTAAAGGATTTTGGTTTTCATAATGATTCATTTTTTATGTTAACAATAATGTTTGTTTCTGATGAAAGGTCAATTGGTCATTCGCTGAAGACCACTTTAAAATCATTTTTCATGCTGATCTCCTGCCAGCCATTCTCCCGGCACATGTCCCTCATGATGTCCATATCATAAACATATTCCCGTTCCGCATCATCATGATTGACGATCATCTGCAGGCTCATGGAGGAGTTTTTGCTGTACTGGAGCATGTGATAGTCGCCTGGAGAATTGCCGATTGCGATCACCGGTAGCTTACCTACCTTGAACAGGATATTCACGGCTTTGCCGCCTTCATCGTTAATGGGTTGTACAATTTCATTCACCCTGACAAAGTAGGATCCGGTATCGGTTTCAATCCATTTGGTCAATATGGTCGTGCCGATGACATTCTGAACCGGTATGCCTGCGGATTTTTCACAAAGGGTCCGTGTGAACTGGGGATCCGATCCTGAAACGATATAAATCTCGAACTGGTTATCCTGCAGGTACCCGAACAATTGCACCATTGGAACAAAGACCAGCTCGTTGTATGGTTTATTATACCGTTTATCCCTTACCGTATTATAATAATTCTGGATGTAGTCCCGGTATTGGTCTTCCGTATATCCGTCCGTTGCATTCCTCAAAAGGCTGTAAACACCATTTTCATCGTAACCCAGTGTGTCAAAATAGGCCCAGTCATTTTCATAAATGGCCTTGTAGGGCTGTTTTTGAGCCAATTCAGGGTTTCCGGCTATTTGATCCACCATCATCCTGATAATGACATCAAAATTTACCGGGTTGGGTTTTTCCAGCAGGAAGGTGCCGTCCATATCCGTAACGGCCACACGGTCCGGCACTGAAATAAAAGCCGGATTGGCTTCATCGGTGACTGTTTTAACGAAGGACAGAATAGAGGTCTTGACCGGGCCTTCATTCCACAGATCCAGGGGATCAGTGGTAGACTCATCATGTTGTTGGGATGATGGAGCGCAACTCACCAGCAAGAGGGCTATTGCTGCAAAGATTATAAGTCTGATTGTTTTCATTTGATTTTGGTGTTTTGATATTATTGAATCAATTCGATCTCACGCTGCTGCCAGGTTTTATTTTTCATGCTTCCCTCCCCAGGGCAAGGGCACTACCGGAGCCACCTGCAGCCTGACCAGGTGCTGCGGCCCGATGGGATCGGCCGAAGCCAGGTAATACCAGTATTCCACAGCAAACATCACGGGCGTTTTGTTAAATTTCCAGATCTTGGCCACGCCGGTGCCCAGGGGCAAGGTCCATTTCGTCCCGTTTGCCTTATTGTTGTACGACCATACAGGCCCGGACTGGATTTGCCAGGCGTTTTTCAGGAAAATCGCATAGAAATACTGACCTCCGGTAATGCTTTCTGCTCCCAGTTCATCATTTTTGTTGAGGGTCCAGGTTTGATAAAGAAGTAAGCCAATGGCGCCGCCTTTAAGGTTTTTCCCAAAATAAAAATCCGGCCCGAGGGTGGTGCGCCCGGATGAAAGTGACCCTGTACCGGTTGGCAGGCTCGTTTCCAGGCCAAACAAAGTAACCCATTTGCTTTTCCAGGTTTTTCCCACGACCAGGTCGATGGCAATATCACCGAGGCCGGACTTATTTTGAAATCCTTCGGATTCAGTATAAACCGGCCCGGCAATTACGACCGGGATCAACGGCCTGAGAAAAATGTTCAGTCCCTGCTTAACAGGATAAGGAAGTATAGGCTGAAAGCTGAAGCTGATGGAATTCTGTTGATCTGAATAAGGAAGGTTCCCGCGATAGTGGATATAATCAAACTGCAAATTCAATGATCCCAGGGTAGTGTTGGCATTGGCCATTTCTTTCGCAATGGCATCCGCATCGGAAGTATGGTCGACCTGCTGGGCCGATACTAGACCTGTCAGGAATAACAGTAATGCCATCAAAAAAAATTTCTTCATTTTTTTCCTTTTTTTGCTTCTTTCTTTGCCTGGGCCTTTTCCCCGGCCCCGATCGGTATGCTGACGAAGAGGTAAATGGATTGGTTCCGGGAAGGGTCGGATGAATTATCCTTGATGACATCCATAAGCCCCTGATAGTAACGAATCCCGAAGTTCACCCCCGTCCCTTTCAACAAATGATACCCTATACCCGCCATGAGCCCTGCATCGAACCACTTGTATTGATCCGTCACTTTATTCGTAAAGGACAGGTCCTCCTCCCTTTTCACCTCATTGTAAAACACATCGGTAGCCCTGGTCAATATTCCGAGCATGGGTCCGATCTCAATAAAGAAATGGCTGGTGAACTTGTATCTCACCAGTGCAGGGATGTGGATGTATTTCAGCGTTCTTTCAACGCTGCCTCCGGCAAAAACAGAGTCAAGGTCCGGGTTATCCGTTGGGTAAACCTCAACCCCCCTGGCGCCCAACTCCGATTTTAACAGGGCGCCTGTATGCAGGTACCAGTTTGAATTTTCCTTCAGCTGAATATCGAAATATAATCCAAGGTTAAAATTTTCGAGGAATTTTGACCCTTCTGTCCCTGTTAAATTAGAGAAATTGACGCCTCCGTCCAGGCCGAATCTTACCTTATCCGAATTGAGTTCATCTCCGAACAAAAGGGAGATCAGGACCTGGGAACGGACCGGGTTAGTCAGCGATAATGACAGCAACACGATCGCCATTGCAAGGATGACTTGTTTAGATCTCATGATGGAATATAATCTGATTAATACGCATACAATCACTTTACGGTAAGTAAGGATGTCTTAAAAGTGTTTAACCACAAAGGAACGCAAAGGTTCTGGTCTGATAATCAATTACATTGTGCGCCATTGTAAGGTCATTTGCTTGTCATCGTGGTTAAATAGTTGGCCTTTTAAGACAACCTTCTAACCCTATTTCACCATTTCAATCTCCCCGGGCCGCCATGTTTTGTTAATCCACGGCTCCAACGGTCCATACATCCGCAGGATCACGAACCAGCTTTTCCCCGGGATGGTCTGCAACCAGTTGTTTTCAAAACCTTCCGGGGCCTCAGGGCCAAAGTAGATGTCATACGAACCGTCGTCGTTCATTCTGAGCCCTTGTGTCTGGCTGCCAACAGAGGGGAACTTCTGATCGGTTTGAAGCTGAGACCGGGTTTGCGAATCATAGATCGTCAGCGCCCAGAAATCCTGGGCCGGGGGATCCGGTGGAATATTTATCTTATAAAGCTTAGCCCCGTCAAAGGGTTGCTTATTGGCGTCCACGAATGCCATAGCGCCATCAGATCCCTTTCCCGGGATGGTCACCGCCATGGCCGGTGTTACGGCCGTGTAGGGGTAAAAGAACATCACGCGGGCGTCAGAATTGATGGTATGCCCGTCTTTTCCGGTGAAGAACACATTTTTATCCACCCAGGCCATATGCCACGCGCTGTTATCCTCCGGATAGATCATGGTGCCCTTCATGTTGTCAATAAATCCCTCCACCCTCGGATACCATACGATCGACCTGGCCGTGGCATTGGCGATGGCCACTGCATCCGTCAGGATCCTGGTCATCCTTTCATCCGGCTGAAAAGGCCGGCCTTTTTCGATGCCGATAGAGGCCAGTAATCCCCGGGTCTCCGGATCGATCAGGTCCAGGGGCTCTTCCTGGATGACCTCATTGACCGTATAATAAAACCGGATGTCATTATCGTGGATGGTATTGAAGGATTGACCGCTGCCATTGACATATTCCATGACTGGCGGATTGTCTTTTTGTGAGAGCGGGTATATCTTCAGGTTTTCTTTGATGTTCGCAACGGCGGCATCAAGCCCTTTGGCGATGGAGCTTCTCATGAAGGGGAAGATCCGGAATGAGGGCGAGTGGACGATAAAATAGCCTTCAGGGATCTCGCCATCATAACCCGGGGGAAGCACCAGGTATTTCCCGCCCATGCCTTTATCCTGTCCGAACGGGCCGATATCCTGGACATACCTGAACCAGGCGTCGTTGAAGGCGCCGAGCATCCCCGGCGGAACTTCAAGAACGGTAGGTCCGGTTTCCTTCAGGTTAAGGTGCGGGAAAGTATACAAGGTAGAAGTATTGCCGGTCAGATAAAGCGGTTTGGAATCCATGAGCTCTTCGAAGATCAACACCTTGTTGAGGGCATTGGTACCGATGGCCTCGGGCCCGAGCATCAGATGACGAATGGAAGCAGCCGGCATGCATTTCAGGAACACATCCACCGCCCGCATCCTGTCCAGGTTCTCATAAACAAGCGATGCGGTTTTTTGATCAGGGACGCCATCCCGGAATTGAAGTGTACCGAGAGAGGTCTCCACCACATCCGGGGTCAATATGCCTGCCGGTATTTCCGTTGTTTGCGCATAGTCCCTGACTTTTTTCTCTGTGACGCCTTGTGGCCGGTCTTTTTCCTGAACACAGGAAAGAAGGCCAAGGATCAATGTAAAGAACAGAATTCGATTTTTCATGGCATTTTCGTTTTAATGGATATCGCTTGCTTTTTTAGTTGTTGTCATCATTGAACTGATGGACGAATGTTAAGGTGTTTTATGCTGATTCTCCGGAAGCCTGACCGGCAGCATGATCGTAATGATGCCGGCCATCATATCGCAAAAAGAACAGATAAATAATACAATGGCCCCGCTGAACATATCCGGATGATGTTCCAGGAAGGCCCCGGCCGCGTCGATCAGCATCATGCTCATCAGGATCAGGATGATCCCGGGGATGATCAGCCCGATTTTTCGCAACCGGCCGCCCCGGCGGCTTACCAATATTTTCCAGATCAACACGGCCAATAGAACCAGGTGAATGGCAATGAGCACCCAGAATGCAGGCACTGCCTTTTCAGGCCTTGCTTCGGGTGTCGTGTCATTGATGACATGCGGGATCACCCAAAAGCTGATTGATAATATCACCAGTACCACCAGGCCGGTTGCAATATAAAGCAACCGCTCCCGGGCTTTCCGATTAAACCTTGAGGCGCTCAATGATACCTTCTCCACCGTTAGCGGATCACCAGCTTCCGGGTCACATTGGCTTTTCCAGTTTGGATCAGTACAATATAAATCCCCGGAGCATAGTCTTTGATTTCAAACTGCTCTGTGATTATTCCGGCCGGGTGGTAAGCCTGCTCGCTCTGTTGCAGCAAGTGACCGTTGATATCGTATATATACACCGAAACCCGGCCGGCTTCTGGCAGATCATAGGCCACGCAAACCTGACCGTCCCTGGCGGGATTGGGGTAGATGGTCGCTTTTAACAAAGCGCCAGGATTGTCAGGTTGATCTTTCCCCATGATAAAGGACCGTGTTTCTGACCAGACTACCGTGCCATCTGAAGCAAAACCCCTGACCGTCCAGAAATAGGTAACTCCTGGTTCGGGTGAAAAATCCTTCAGGTTAGCTGCGGTCATGTTTCCGCATTTAACACTATAGATCAGGGTGTGCTGGCGGACTGCCGGAAAATTTGTAATGAACAATTCAAAATCCTTCAGTTCTTCTCCTTCCACCTGCCATGTAAACAGGAGGTCTTCCCCTTTCAGATGGCTTGCATCCTGGGGAGTCGACAGAAGCAACTTTGAATGTAAGCCCTTTACCATGTAAGCCAGATACCATGGTTTATGGCCAAATGTACTGTCGAGGTACCACCATTCATACTCCTCCGGCTTAAACCAGTATATATCTACATAATATTCACTGAAATTGATACCGTGAGTTTTCAATTCCAGACCATCCAAAGACACTTTTACTTCGGTGCCAAATTTTGTCTTACAGGTGCTTTCAGCGGAGTAGGATACCTCCTGCTGCAAATGAGTGGTGGAAGTGAAGATCGCGGGAATTCCGAAGCCTGCGGTTTCCTCCCATTTATAAGTATTTTTGGATTCCAGCGAAACCGTTGAATCATTGGTGCCCTCCCACACCCAATTTTGCCCGTTGATTCCGTTTAACCAATACAATGTTTTAATGGGATTGTAAGCGCCATAACTTAATATATCTGCATACATCATTGCTCTTCCTTCCTGTGTGAAGTCATGAAGCGTTTCTTCATTAGGCTCATTGATCTGGAAAGGAAACGCGGAGATGTCGGCTTCTTCCATGTGCAGGGCGCTACCGTTTGTGATGAACTGGTACTGGAACGAATTTGGGATGGGATATGCAAAACCATTATCGTACCATGGATAAACCATGTAACTGGTTCTGGTGATATTCGGTATGTTCCAGAAATAGTATCCATGCTCCTGGTTCAGATAATTCAGGCCAAAGGATTGTGTCAATTTGGTGGTGACCTCATGACTTGATGAAACCAATGACTTAAAGCAATTTGAATATTCGAATCCGAAGCCTAAGGTGGCTATTTCCTCAATGCCTATATCGATCTTGGTGCCAAACGTATAGGTATCCTCGTAGATGCTTTTAACCTCAACACTTTTTGATTCCTGGAAACTAAACTCTAACTCCGTGGGTGCTATCTTATGCTGGTTCAGGTTGAGGGTCGAATCCCATGCTTCCCATTCGATTGAGCAGGGCGGAGCGCCATCTGTGATGCCCACCAGGGTCCAAAGTTTTCTGATTTCCGGACCATACAGGGAATCATTTTGAAGATCTGTACTACTTATAACCGAACCTGGCACGGGCCGCCAGATGTCAGAGTTGAAAAATGCGCCGTGAATAATTCCGTCATCGTCAGGATAAAATATCTGGATCACTTTAGCAAGCCCGTCATAGCCTGGCGGCAGTATAAAGTCCATGGCGGTCATTTTAGTGGAAAGTCCGAGGTCCGGGCCTTGTATCGATGCTACTGTTGGCAAAACTATCTCATGATTTCTGATCACATAAGGCTTCTGGGTAATGTCTTCAGGAATGACATATTCTACGTTATACAGCGGATAACTGCCGTCAGGTTTTTGATATGGGGTAATGTCAAAGACATTAAACCTGTTTCCCTTCTCAGGCTGTGAGGATTCATTCTCTCTTTTTCCCTGGGCACTGCCCTGGACAACAACGGAGCCGATAGCAGTGAAATTTGAAAGAAGGAATGGGGGAAAGGGAGGTCTGTGATGCGTGACCCAGGCGGAAGCGAATTCTGAGTAATTTGTATTATAGATGAAGTTTGTGTAACCTGCCGTATCCTGGTAGGTAAACATCCCTCCAAGGCTCTTCCCGGGCAGGGACAAATTTTCTTTCGCTTTAAAGACGATTTTCCTGGTGGCCGGATCAAAGGTATAGACATCTTTTCCAATACTGCACGGAAAGCCATAAGCAGACACATTCCAGTCGCAATACAGCATATGGAGCAGTGAATCCACCTGGATTGCCCCAATGTTGTAAATTTTTGGCTTCTCATCCAGGGTATTATACCATGTCTCCCAGGGAGAAGTTCCAGGCTCCGCATCAGGGTCAAACCTCGCCCAGAGCTGATAATAGGTACCCGGATAGTAAGCGGGATAAGGAGGATGTTCGATCACGCAACTGAAGAACAGAAAACCATAATAAGAAAATGCAAAGGCATTCCCGATGATGGTCACATCTGTGCGATACAAGGGATTATACCCGTAATCTTCTTCATGCTTATAACCGAATTCAATCTTATTGCTCCCGTCAACCATCA
>JAWOHY010000066.1:0-6742 GCA_046484945.1 Bacteroidales bacterium | reverse complement strand
TTTCCTATATAATTATAAATCAATATCTTAGATTTGATATTGACAAATACAGGAAAATGGCAAAGAAAAACTGGCCGGAGAATCTCAAGCGATATGATCAGCAGGAGAAAATCCTTTGTAAGCGCAACAATTACTCCAAGACAGACCCTGATGCCAGTTTTATGCGCATGAAGGAAGACCACATGAAAAACGGGCAACTCAAACCCGGATACAATCTTCAAATCTCCACTCAGGATCAGTTCATTTTACATTACAGCCTTCACCAGAACCAGGCCGACACTCTTACCCTGTGTCCGCACATGGAAGGATATAAAGGTCAATATGATAGCATGCCGGATGTAGTGGTTGCTGATGCGGGCTATGGATCTGAAGAAAATCTATATTACAATGCTCAGGATGACTGTTTTTATTGTCCAATGGGGCAAAAAATGACCAATATAGGCATCTCCACAGATACTTCTGACAATGGTTACCAGCAAACTTATACCAAATATCAAGCTCAGAACTGCCAGGGATGTCCAATGAGAGGAGCTTGTCATGATCCAAAATCCAACAGGGTTATCAAAGTAAACCATAAACTACGCAAGTATAAGGAACAAGCCCGACAAAGGTTATTAAGTGATCTTGGGATCTCTCATCGCAAAAAGAGGCCTGCCGATGTGGAAGTGGTTTTTGCAGCCATAAAGCATAACAAAAACTTCCGCCGATTTAATCTGAGGGGATTACCGAAAGTGGAAATAGAAACGGGATTGCTTGCGATTGCTCACAATCTGGCCAAAATGGTCAATTAGCTAAAAAACAAGAGAATAAAAAAATCAACACTGTTGCCGCACAAGCGACCTTAGCTGGCGCGATTCCCGAGCATGCTCGGGAAACCCGACGCAGTCGGGTAGCGCCAGGTTCAGTCGCGGTGCGGCAACAAGGCCCGCCCGGCCCGAGGGCAAATCTCTATACAAGAAAAGAGGGGGCTCTCTTTTGAGACACCCTCAGCAACAAAAAGATGATATGTACGTTCGGAGGGACTCCATCCCTTTTAAATGATTGTTGATATTTTTAATGCACCCCGAGCCTCCAGGCTCATTATCTTTGTAAGACAGAAACCAACAAATCTTGATCTCCAGGCAGACCATAGCGAGAATATTGGAAGAGGCCCGCATCGAAGAGGTGATCGGCGAATTCGTCAAGCTGAAAAAAAGCGGGCAGAATTACAAGGGGTTGAGCCCGTTCACCACTGAGCGGAACCCGTCGTTTTACGTTTCGCCGGCCAAAGGCATCTACAAATGCTTCAGTTCGGGAAAAGGGGGGAATGCCGTGAACTTCCTGATGGAGCATGAGCATTTCACTTATCCTGAAGCGCTGCAATACCTGGCGAAGAAATACGGCATTGAAATAGAGGTTGATGCCATGACACCGGAGGAGACACAGGCCGAGAGCGAGCGAGAAACCCTTTTCCAGGTTTCAGCTTTTGCGCAGAAATTCTTTACTGACAATCTGCTGGAAACCGAGCCTGGAAAAGCGATCGGGCTGGCCTACCTGAAGGGTCGCGATCTAAAAATGGAAACCATCCGGAAGTTTCAGCTGGGATACAGTCCTGATGCCTGGGATGCCTTTACCCGTCACGCGCTTGACCAGGGCTTTAAGCTTGAATACCTGGAGAAAACGGGGTTGACGATCACCAAAGAAGGGCGCAGCTACGACCGGTTCCGCGGGCGGGTGATCTTTCCGGTGCATAATATTTCGGGGCGTGTCCTCGGTTTTGGCGGCAGGACACTGCTGACGGATGATAATATTCCCAAATATGTCAACTCTCCCGAGTCGGAAATATACAACAAGAGCCAGATCCTTTACGGGCTTTACTTTGCCAAGAGCGCTATCATCCGGCTCGACAATTGTTTCCTGGTGGAGGGTTATACCGATGTGATTTCGCTGCACCAGGCGGGGATCGAAAATGTAGTCGCCTCATCGGGGACGGCGCTGACGGAGGATCAGATCAGGCTGATCAAGCGTTACACCCCGAACATCACCATTTTATATGATGGCGACCCGGCGGGGATCAAGGCTTCATTTCGCGGGATTGACATGGTACTGGAGCAGGGGATGAATGTGCGGATCGTATTGTTTCCCGATGGGGAGGATCCCGACTCGTATGCCCGCAAACATCGCCGGGAAGAGCTGGAAGAGTTGACCGGCAAGGGGGCGCAGGATTTCATCCGGTTCAAGACCAGTCTGCTGCTGAAGGAGGCCGCAGGGGATCCCATCAAGCGGGCGGCGCTGATCAAGGAGATTGTCGGCAGCATATCCCTTATCCCAGACCCGATTTTCCGCAGTGTTTACATCAAGGAGAGCAGCGCGTTGCTGGAGGTGCAGGAGCAGGCCCTCATGTCTTCGCTGAACCGCATGTTATATCAGCGGAACCGGCGCCGGGCGGACCAGGCGGCGGCCCGCCAGGAAGTGGATTACCCGGTGGAGTTCCAGCCCCGGCAGGAAGGGCCGGAGCCTGAGAGCAGCGAATACCAGGAACGGGATTTGATCCGCTTGTTGCTGATGTATGGCAACCATGACCTGATGATCGCCGACGATCCGGAAAGCGGCGAATCCGAAACGCAAAGGATACCGGTAGCCCGGTATATTGTCGAGGAGATCCGGCGGGATACACTGCAATTGGTAAATCCGGTATATCAAAAGATCCTGGATGAGTTTGACAGGGCATTGCAGGCGGGGGAAACACCGGATGAGAAAAGATTTATTCTCAGTGAGGAAGATGCTCCGGTGAGTACTACGGTAAGGGATCTCTTGTTAATCCCTTATGAGCTGAGCGAAAATTGGATCAAGAACCGGGTGATGGTGATTTCTGAGAAGGAAAAATTGCAGCAGGCGGTCGAGGCGACGATATTATCTTTCAAATCGAAAACCATTGAGCGGATGATCGGGGATATCTTGCAAGCGATAAAGGCGTCAACTGATGAGAAGGAGATTTTCACTTTACAATCACGCCATAAAGATTTGAAGGATATCAGCCGGAAGATCAACACGAGGCTGGGCCGGGTTATATTAAAGTAGGTTGGGGAGGGAAATAAATTTCACCGGCGAGGGTTGTGCCGCGGCGATTAGGGGTTGCAAAAAATGAAGGGTGGGATATAAAAACATAACGGGAACCCGCCTTGTCGGAGGATTCCCGTTCGCTTGTCGGCTGCCGTAGCTTCCGGTTTGCGTCAGGCTACTGTTATTGTGACTGACCTTTGAATCCGGTTCCTTTCGGTTCCTTCTTCTCAGGGTCGAGGTTCAGATTTGCGTGTCGGCCTTTCGACTGATTTAGCGCTTCCGATCCCCAGCTCCGCGGCCGCCGGTCCTTTTCTTTCCCTACCTTTCGGCGTTGATCGATCCAGACTCCCCCGACTTACCTGTTGCCTTGCGGCGACCTGGTTACCGGGGCGGGCTCTGGCGCTGCCTCCTCCTTGCGGACTCAGCGTTGTTACTGCCCTGCGTACCCGAGCCAGCCTTTTATCGCTGACCTGATGACACAAAGATATGTCAAATCGAAAGGCGAAATCAAGTATTTTAGCCCCTATCTATCCACAAGTTAATCACAGGCGTTATTAACAATTGTTGATAACCGATTCGATCACCTCCGGGAAATGCCTGTATTCCAGTGAATGAACCCTTTCGGCAATGCTTTCCGGCGTATCATCCGGTTTTATCTCAAAAGATTCCTGGAAAATGATCTCCCCCTCATCGTAACGTTCATTCACAAAATGAATGCTGATGCCTGTTCTCTTTTCCCCGGATTGAATAACAGCCTCATGAACTTTTTCGCCATACATCCCCTTACCGCCGAATTTCGGGAGCAGGGCCGGGTGAATGTTTACGATCCTGCCGGAATAAGCTTTCAGCAGGTAATCAGGAACCAGCCAGAGAAACCCTGCCAGAACTATGAAACTGATTTCATGATCCTGCAGTACTTTCAAAACAGTTTTGCTGTTATACAATTCTTCCCTGTTGAAAAGATATGATGGGATTCCCATATTATCAGCCCTTTTCAGGACATAAGCATCGGGATTATTGGAAAGGATGAGCCTGACCCGGATGTCGGGGTGGGATCTGAAATATTCTGTGATCTGCTGGGCGTTGGAACCGCTCCCCGAGGCGAAGATGGCAATGTGATGCATGATGGTCTAATTTCCAGGTATCAAATATATCTCAAATTGCACACGAAAGCGTCAATTTATCTTAAATTATTGAATATGAACAGGTAGATTTGGCCTGACCATCCCTGTCAGTCTTCATATTTTAAATCATGCATATAATTCATATAGTGTTAATTACAGGTTTTTAGGCGGAAAAAATTTCAACCGGTTGTTGCTTTATGTCATTTTAATTATTTTCTTTGCAGCTTGTTTAACCAAAATCATTTAATATGTCAGACATAGCAACCAGAGTTAAAGCTATCATAGTTGATAAGCTTGGTGTTGACGAAAACGAAGTGACGGCGGAAGCCAGCTTCACGAACGATCTAGGAGCCGATTCCCTGGACACGGTTGAACTGATCATGGAATTCGAAAAGGAGTTCAATATTGCAATTCCCGATGATGCTGCCGAGAAGATCGGATCGGTTGGCGATGCCATTAAGTACATCGAAGAGAATACCAAGTAATTTAATTTGTTTTAATGACATCACGCCGTGTCGTAGTCACCGGACTTGGTGCCCTTACCCCATTGGGCAATTCAGTCGGGGAAACCTGGACTGCATTGATCAATGGGGTGAGCGGTGCTGCTTCGATCAGGAACTTTGATGCCACGAATTTCAAGACCCGTTTTGCCTGCGAGTTGAAGAATTTTGATGTCAGCAATTTCTTCGACCGCAAGGAGATCCGCAAATACGATCCCTACACCCACTTTGCCCTGGTCGCTGTTGACCAGGCTGTGGTTGACGGGGGACTTGATCTTGAAAAGATTGACAAGGAACGCATTGGGGTAATCTGGGGATCGGGCATTGGCGGGCTGGATACATTTGAAAGGGAGGTGGTCGCCTGGGCAAAGGGGGATGGTGTCCCGCGATTTAATCCATTTTTTATTCCGAAACTGATTGCCGATATTGCCGCCGGTCATATCTCCATCCGGCATGGTTTTATGGGGCCCAATTTCGCGACTGTTTCCGCCTGTGCCTCTTCGGCCAATGCCATGATCGATGCCCTTAATTATATCCGGCTTGGTTATGCCGACATGTTTATTACCGGGGGCTCGGAGGCATCCATCACACCCGGGGGCGTTGGCGGATTCAATGCTATGCACGCTATTTCTACCCGTAACGACGATCCGGCCACGGCTTCCAGACCGTTCGACAAAGACCGCGACGGGTTTGTCCTGGGGGAAGGTGGGGTATGTCTCATTCTGGAAGAGCTGGAGCACGCCAAAGCCAGGGGAGCCAAGATCTATGCGGAAGTCGCCGGAGGCGGTCTCTCAGGTGATGCCTACCACATGACATCCCCCCATCCGGAGGGAAAAGGAGCGGTTCTTTCCATGACCGGCGCACTGAAAAACGCGGGCCTGAAACCCGAAGACATCGACCACATCAATACCCACGGGACCTCCACACCGCTGGGCGATATCTCTGAACCCAAAGCCATCATCACTACGTTCGGGGAACATGCCTACAATATCAGCATCAATTCGACCAAATCGATGAGCGGCCACCTGCTGGGAGCTGCCGGCGCCATAGAAGCCATGGCTACCGTCCTGTCCATTTGTAATGATATCGTACCGCCGACAATCAATCATTTTACCGATGACCCGGAGATAGACAACAAGCTTGATTTCACTTATCATAAGGCTAAGCAAAGAACCGTAAATGTGGCATTGAGCAATACATTCGGTTTTGGCGGTCACAATGCCTCCATCATCTTTAAAAAGTACCGGGAATAATCCTTATATTTTGCCCTTGATGTTCAAATTCATCCAGGTCAGGCTTTCCAAAGATAAAATACTCTATCGCGCGATAAAAAACCTGCTGGGATTTTATCCGCGCAATATCCACCTGTACAAAGTCGCCCTTTCACATAAATCAGCGCCCCACGTCTGGGTAAAAGGGCAGCAAACCAACAACGAACGGCTGGAATATTTAGGTGATGCCGTGCTCAGTTCCATCGTTGCCGATTATCTCTATAAGAAGTTTCCTTATCAGCACGAAGGTTTCCTGACCGAGATGCGCTCCCGGATCGTCAGCCGCAGCAGATTTGGCAAACTGGCGCTGAAAATGGGGCTGAACAACCTGATCTTCCGGGGAAATGGAGCATATACCAGCAGCAAATCGATTTACGGCGATACGTTTGAAGCGCTCATCGGCGCCATCTATCTCGACAAAGGCTATCAATTCACCCGGAAAATCGTTATCCGCCGCATTATCGACGTTCATCTCGATGTCGATGAGATCGAACGGACCGATACGAATTTCAAAAGCAAGATCCTCGAATATGCCCAACGAGAGAAGAAATCGGCTGAATTCAAAGTGATTGAAGAGATGGGCGAGGGACATCGCAAGCAATATATCGTAGAACTTTACATCGATCATGTGCCCGTCGGCCGGGGACTGGACTTCTCCATCAAGGCGGCAGAGCAGGTGGCGGCGGAGAAAGCGTGGGATGCTTTGTCATAGTGTTTCTTGTTTCTTGTTTCTTGTTTCTTGTTTCTTGTTTCTTGTTTCTTGTTTCTTGTTTCTTGTTTCTTGTTTCTTGTTTCTTGTTTCTTG
>JAWOHY010000027.1:0-3205 GCA_046484945.1 Bacteroidales bacterium | reverse complement strand
TCCAGCACAACCTTGAACCCGAGATCTACAGCTTCAGGATCCTGGAAATGCTGGAAACAGCCATCAAAAAGAACATCCTGCCAAAAAACAAGCCCGTTAAGGTCCATATCAAGCTGGATACCGGAATGCACAGGCTGGGATTCATGCCTGGCGATGTCGAAGAGCTGATCCGCCGGCTGCATGCCAACAGGATGGTCTATGTCCAGTCGGTTTTTTCGCATCTGGCTTCCAGTGAAGATCCCGCGGAGGACGATTTCACCCGAAGACAAATAGATGTTTTCAGGGAAATGGGGAAACGCATCCGGGCCGAGGCCGGCCACCCGGTGATGATGCATATCCTGAATTCGGCGGGTATCAGCCGGTTTCCCGATGCGCAGTTCGATATGGTCAGACTGGGGATCAGTTTGTATGGCATCAGCGCCATTCCGGAAGAACAACCTGAACTTGAAGCGGTTGCCCGGCTGAAATCGGTCATCTCACAGATCAGGAAGGTGCCGGCCGGGGAAACCATCGGGTATAACAGGGCATATAAGGCTGAGAAAGACATCACAATGGCCACCATACCGGTCGGTTATGCCGACGGGCTGAGCCGCATCCTGAGCAATGGCAGGGGCCATCTTTTAATCGGAAAGACCCTTTGCCCGGTCGTCGGAAATATCAGCATGGACATGTGCACGGTCGATGTGTCCGGTTTGGATGTTTCGGAAGGCGATGAGGTGATCGTTTTCGGACCGGAACGCCCCCTGCAGGAGCTGGCTTCTGAAATGGGGACAATCCCGTATGAGGTCCTGGCAGGGTTGTCGAGGCGGATCAAACGGATTTATTACCATGAATGAGAAGCTCAGGGAATTGATTATCGCACTCCGGCCAGAAATATCCTTCAGACTGAAAAAATGGCAGCTCTGGCTGGTTTTCGTTTTGTTCATTACCCTGATCAGTATCCCTGTTTTTGTCAACCTGGATAAACCGGTCGTCCGGCTTTGGGATGAATCCAGGAGAGGCATCAATGCCTATGAAATGTTTCACAACGGGAACTGGCTGGTCACCCATTATAACGGAGAACCTGAAATGTGGGGGACAAAACCGCCATTGCTGATATGGCTGCAGGTGATCAGCATGAAGATCGTCGGGCCGGGCGAGCTCGCTTTGCGTCTTCCATCCGCAATAGCAGCTTTTCTCACCTGTCTGCTGATATTCCTGTTTTCGGCCCAATACCTCAAAAATCCGTTGTTCGGCCTGATATGGGGCCTGGTTCTGGTCACCTCCAACAGTTACATCGATTTTCACGCGGCCCGCACGGGCGATTTCGACGCTTTGATGACCCTTTTCATGCTGCTATACAACCTTGCTTTCTTCAAATACATTGAAGAAAAGAAAAACAAAGACCTGTACCTCACTATCATTTTCATTACTCTCGCTGCATTTACTAAAGGTATTGCAGGGCTGTTGTTTCTGCCCGGTTTGTTTTTGTATGCCGTTTTTACCAGATCGTCTATGATGATCCTGAAGAACAGGCATACCTATTACGGTATGCTGATATTCCTGGTGGTCATCGCCGGCTTTTACCTGGGAAGGGAAGCGGTGAACCCCGGTTATCTGAAAGCAATTTGGGCCAATGAAATCGGTGGCCGCTATTTAGAAACCCTTGAAAAGCATGATAAAAATTTCTGGTTTTACCTGCAAAGGCTGAAATGGCCCGGTTTGATCAAATGGTGGCCGTTTATCTTACCGGGAGTTATTGCAGGGTTGATGATGAAAGAAAAGAGATACAGAAAACTGATAATCTTTAGCCTGATGCTCACAATCTCTCATCTGCTGATCATTTCTGCCTCGCAAACCAAACTTGAGTGGTATAATATCCCCGAATATCCATACTTCGCACTTTTTATTGCATCTTTTATCTGGTTTATCATCACCATTAACATTAAAATTTCTGAAATCATTGGATTATCATTCCTGAAAATACTGGCCGTAATATTTACTGTCATCATTTTTTATGAACCGTCGAGATTAATGGCCAAAAAGATTTTCAACCCATCCGAAGGAACATGGCACCTGAAGGATCACGAGATACTGTATGTTTTACGGGATGGTTTGCACGGCCGGCGAGACCTGGACGGGTATATCCTGTTGCATGCCGGGCCAAAAGCGCATACCATGTTTTATATGAACCTGATGAAAGATAAAGGTATTGATATTGCACGGAAGGAGAAAGACAGGCTTAATCCCGGAGATAAAGTGATTGCATATCAACCTGATGTGAAAAAATTTATTGAGGAGAACTACAATATTGTCATCCTGGAAGAACAATCGTACGTCAGGATTTACCAGATTGAAAAAAAATTGCCAATTTTGGATGATTTTTACCAAACCCCGAATGAATAAACCGTTATTATGAGTCAAAAAAAATTATCAATCATCATTCCCGCTTACAACGAAGCCAGAACCATCCATCTGATCCTGGATAAAGTATTGGCAGTTGAATTGATCAATAATATTGAAAAAGAAATAATTATTGTCAATGACTGTTCAAGGGACGATACCGAACAAGCGATTCAGCAATACATTGAAGAACATACCGGGCACGATATCAGGTATTTCAACCAACCGGTCAATATGGGCAAGGGAGCTGCCCTGCACCGTGGCATCGCTGAAGCATCGGGTGACCTGATCGTTATCCAGGATGCCGACCTGGAATATGACCCCCAGGAATACAATGATTTGTTAAAGCCCATCGTCAGTGGTTTTGCCGACGTGGTTTACGGTTCGCGCTTCATGGGAAGCAATCCGCACCGGATCCTCTTTTTCTGGCATACCATCGGCAATAAATTCCTCACTTTCGTTTCAAACATGTTCACCAACCTGAACCTGACCGATATGGAAACCTGCTATAAAATGTTCCGGTCGGAATTCATCAAGAAGATCTACTTCAAGGAAAACAGGTTTGGATTTGAACCGGAAGTGACTGCCAAAATATCCAGGTTCCCAAAGATTAGGATTTATGAAGTAGGGATCTCATACTATGGCAGAACATACGAAGAGGGGAAAAAAATCGGGGCAAAGGATGGATTCAGGGCCTTGTGGTGCATTTTGAAGTATAATTTGCTGGACAGGAAGTATTTGAGGGCATAGGGCGGAGGGCATAGGGCTTAGGGCGTAGGGCGTAGGGCGGAGGGCGGAGGGCATAGAGCTTAGGGCGTAGGGC
>JAWOHY010000018.1:0-4385 GCA_046484945.1 Bacteroidales bacterium | reverse complement strand
TTCTTTCCACCTCTGCATGGATTTACTTTACACCCTGAAAAGAGAACGGACACATACGACCGGCCTCCGTAAGGGCCCGAACAGGGGGGCTACCCATAGTTAACTAATTTATTTCAAAATTTTATGATTCTCTTCCCCTCCCGTTTTAGAGACGACGCTTTCCTCTGGCACAGAGATTGCTGATCTAAGGCAGTTATTATGGCTGTTTTCATCAGATCGATTAATTGGGAGGACACTATGGTCACAATGGTCAAAATGAGGATTATGCTTGTGGATGATGAAGAGCGGTTTCTACAAACCATGCAGAAGATGATCCTCAAGAAGGGGTATGATGCCGTTACCGCCGCAAGCGGTGAAGAATGCCTTGAAAAGCTCGAAAAGGAACTGGTTCATGTCGTGATTCTCGATGTAAAAATGCCGGGCATGGACGGGGTGGAGACGCTGAAAAGAATCAAGCAGCGATACCCCCGGATGGAGGTCATCATGCTGACGGGACACGCCACGGCGGAATCCGCGGTGGAGGGGATGAAATTAGGCGCCACCGATTATCTTCAAAAACCCACGAGTGTCGATGATCTGATCGCAAAAGCGGAAGAGGCGTTCAACAGACATCTTGCCGTTGAGGAAAAAATCAGGCTGGCCGGTTCTGTATTAAATACATTTACGTCAAAACTGCATGTTGATGAGGCGCCTGTGGCATTGGTTATTTCGTAAGTGTTAGTGGTGACTCCCACAGGGAAGAATGATCCACTGGCCAATCCCGCAGTTTGTGTTATTGTTATTCCCTCCCCTCCGCAATTTGGAGCAGCCACAACATCAGGATAAAACACATTTGCCCCGCAGAGGCCCGGAGAAGTGCCTTCGTATATGTAATACGGGCATATTAGTCCGGGTACAGGACAGGCAGTCGCCGCGAATAAATATTCTCCGGTCATCCTGTTAAAAGTAACATTGTAAGTTCCGGCAGGAACATAAATGTTGGGTCCGTCCGGGTACCCATAGCCTGCCGGAAATTCCCAGCCACCCCAATTTATTACCCATTCGTTATCCTGCCTGAATTTTACCTCTCCATCAGTAAATGAATAATCCATAAGGGTATAGTTTATACCGTCGGTCGTCTGCATATCGATATCTTCGGTCCATCCGGTTAAAGAAGAACCAATTATTCCGACACTCGGAAATACAAAGTTGTATTCGCCTGTGCTGAGATTAAAATTCACAGTGTAGGATCCGGCAATTACAGGTATACCTGGCCCTCCCAAAGTTGCAGTTCCCGATGGAAACCCCGTTCCACCCCAGCTTGATTCCGGGTTGTTATCCTCCCTGAACTTAGCCTCACCATCGATAAATAACAAGCCTGGCAATGAATACATAACACCGTCACTTGTCCGCATTTTAACATCGTTATCCCAGCTATAATAAGGGGGAACAGCAGGCCCGCCAATTCCAACGGCGGGAAGACAATTACTTGTACATACAAATGAATATTCCCCGGTTAACCTGTTAAATGTAATATCATAATTACCGGGCGATATAACAGGTATATTCGGACCTTCCGGATACCCAATACCTGTTGGGAAATCAGTGCCTCCCCAGCTTATATACCAGGTATTGTCTTGCCGGAATTTTATTTCACCGAAGGATAATGGATAATCTGTCAGGGTATAGGTAGTCCCGTCAGTGGTGATCATGTCCACATCAGTATCCCATCCGTTTACGGCAGTTCCTATTATACCTATACTGGGATTTGGGCCGAGGTCAACCAGCATAATATTGTCAAAATACATGCTTGTGTTAAAGCCACCTATTTCCATGCTAAACTTGTGATATGGGAATACAGTTGCAGCATTAAAATCGACAGTAATTGTTTGCCAGTCGGTTGTAGCATACTGCCAATAATTGTTATATCCAAGAATGCTTGTCCAGGTGCCGCCATCTTCACCCAGGTAGACTCCGAACGAGCGTTCAGCATCTGCCCTGACATCAAAAGTAAGCCGGTAATAATTTCCGGAAGTCAGGGAGAAGCCCCATTGGACAAGTTGAACTTCCCAGGCATTGTAACCACCGAAAACTACCTGGTAATTGCACACTCCCGCAACAACTGTGGCATTTACCTCTGTTCCGGGGTTTTGAAAGGTGCACCATATATTTGCAGGAGCAACTCCTTCTGTGTAAGGAGTAATTGCTGTAGTCGTGCTGAAATCACCATCGGTCAGGATGTTTTGAGAATTACTCCTCGAAACACTAACCAACATGATAACAAAGAAAATCAGCGTAAAATTCTTAGTTTTCATTTGTTTCTATTTTAATTACTGGTTTAAAACCGGGAGGATTATCACTTGAAACTGCCTGGCAAGTGACCTGCAACTAATTCAGGTCGATTACCAGGTTATTATCCGAGGGTGGCAAATCAGTGTAAAAGCCAAATAAAATATTAGCCAGGTCCGGTGAAATCGATTGTACAAACAGGATCTCGGCATATGTTTCATCTGAAATGGTTTCGTCACCCGCAAAATGAGCCATCATCGCCTTCGCAAAAATGGGTGCAACCATGGCTGCATACATTTCCGGGACATCGTACGGCGGACTCATGAGCATATATTTCGCAAGAAATTCAAATGACGTAAAAGAAATGGCGGCCTCATATTCAGGAAACGGTATTCCGTCCAGCCCCGGGTAATCAATGGTTGTTATATGCTTTGTGGTGACATACATCTTGTTATCGATAAGGTTTATGATCCTGTACGGGGAATTATAGCTTACCGGTGAACCTGTTTCGATATCAGTCAGGGATAATCCGTCAGATAGAAGCTGCACAGCATCATTCCCATGAAAATGACCTGTAAATATCACTTTCAGACCTGCCTGCATCAGCTCATCAGCCCTGATAAAACGGTCATCAACCAGATAATCCGGGAAGATGACGGATTCGCCCATGAAATGTTCTATAACTCCATGGTGCATCATTCCTATCACGGTTTTTCCTTTTTTTGTTTTGAGTCCGGCAAGCTGTGCTTCAATCCAATCCATAGTGACATCTTTGATCTTTCCGGCTGTTACACTGTATTCCGATGTGTTGTCGTAATATTCATTTGCATCGATGGCGACCACAAAAAAATCCTTAAAGGGCTCTGAAATGTAACTCAGGGAGTTGGGATCCCTGGCAATGGCACTGCCGTATCCATATTCAGCATACAACGAGCTGAACTCTTCGGCGGAAATAGTCGGAACAGGTTCGGTGTTGTCACCGTCAAATAACACTGCATCCGGGTTGTTGATGTCGTGATTGCCGGGCACCACCAATACTTTTATTCGATTTGCCTCAAGGATCCTTAATTGTTTTATGACCTCCTGATGACACACAAGCTCACCGTCTTTCGTCAGGTCGCCTGAAATGAGTACCAGATCCGGCTTTTCAATCAACAGTTCGCTTATTAACTGCCGAAGGATTGCATCGCTCTCAGCAAGCAATTTTCGATCCTGCATAAGGTACATCTGAAAGGCAGAGCCATCTGCCCTGAGCAATGACGGGTCCATGTAGTGCAAATCTGAGAGCACTGCAATTTTAAGCTCCCCGGGATTGAAATTGTAGTGGTCATTTATGCCACCCGGTACAGGTCTAAGGTCAGAATTACCGCCCTGTTTTTCACAGGCAGTAATAGCCAGTACAACTGACAGGAATAAAATAAGGCGTAATGTTTTCATGGATCATTTATTTAGTCAGTAAATAAAAATGCTCGGTATACATCTCTCCTGATAAATTACTAACCTGATGCACAGACAAAGTTCGGTCAGCGTTTCGTAACCGACATTGCTCAGCGTCCCAAAGATTGTTCTCTGTGTGCCAAAATATAAGCAAAAGCCCCCGGAGATGATTTCCGGGGGCTTTTTCGACAACACTAAGCCCTATGCCAATTCCAGTTCAATATTTGTCACAAAGCGGGAGGTCCACCGGTTTGTACCGCCTGAATAAGGCGGCATAATTTTTATCCAATTATCCCGATAATAAGTCCAATTAAAGGCACACTATTGAAGGCCATGTGAGTTATAATTCCAATAGAGGTATTTTTTCGTTTATAGATTACATAGGAAAGGGCTAAACATGATGGTAACAGGATTATCAGATTCCATTTCCAGAAAATGTGAAATAATCCCCAAAGGGTACCATGTATTACCCATGTCCATTTTTTAAAGGCTAATTCCTGTCTGGGGAAAATGTATCCACGCCACCAAAATTCTTCACCAACAATATTGAATAACAGAACTATAAAGTATATAACAGCAATCCACCATTGTCCTTTCAAAGGTATACCCATAAAAGAGTCCAGAAGAATGTTCTGTTCAAGTCTGGGATCAACTGCTGGTAGTAGAAATTCGGGAGGGGA
>JAWOHY010000226.1:0-5671 GCA_046484945.1 Bacteroidales bacterium | reverse complement strand
GACGAAGGGTTTGGAATTTCGCTGAATGGATAAGACTTTGCATACTGCTTCCAAAATGGCCGACTTCCCTGAATTATTCTCCCCGATCAATAGGGTGGTTTCATTCAGGTCAATCCGGGCAGTTTTTATTCCCCGGAAATTTTCAATCTCAATCCGGCTCAGGTACATGCTTCAAAAATAACAATATTCCCCTGTCAGGCAACGTTGAATTATGTTGAAATTATTCTGGTGAGTTGTTTCAGCATCTTTTATATCTTTGGAACGATTTTAAATAATTTTAAATCTAAATATGAAATAATTATGAAGAAAATGATTTTTAGCTTGATTATCATCAGTTTACTATGCCTGGGAGTCATGGATGTGAATGCGCAGCGAATGGGTGCCATGAAAGATACATTTATTAAATTAAACCAGGAAATGGTTGAGTTATCCAAAGCGGGAAAGTATGAATCATTACAGAAATTTTACGAAGACGATGTAATCTCGTTACCCTATAATCGTCCGATGGAAAAGGGCTTCAATGAGGTTCTGGCAGGTCATCAGATGCGCCGGGGTGCTGGATATAAGCTGGTTGACGGCCAGATGACGACTGTTGAACTGATCGCTAAAGACGACCTGGTGGTTGAGATCGGCACTTTTGTTTACACCGTATCATTTCCCGGCCCACCGGAACCCATTACCGACAATGGCAAATATATGACCATATGGCGGATGCAGAAGGACAATTCCTGGAAGATTGCCGCTGAAACATGGAATTCAGACAAGGGCCAGCAGTCGCAACAGCGGTCGGGTTCCAGTCAGCAGG
This sequence comes from Bacteroidales bacterium, assembly GCA_046484945.1. Taxonomy (GTDB): domain Bacteria; phylum Bacteroidota; class Bacteroidia; order Bacteroidales; family JAGOPY01; genus JAGOPY01. The sequence goes on along the minus strand of JAWOHY010000226.1, from coordinate 4,866 downwards.
AGCCGGGGCAGTTCCCTTCAACGATTCAACAAGCACCCGATACAAAGACACAGGATGGCAGGTGATCCGCGGGATACTATATTGACTGCTATCGGCCAGTCAGTTTCTGTCAAACAGCTTATTCAGGCAGATGAGGTCCTGCTGGAAACCATTTCAACGGTGGCCGTTCGTTGCTCAGATGCCTTAAGCCGGGGCAACAAGATCATGTTTTGCGGTAACGGGGGCAGTGCGGCCGATGCCCAGCACCTGGCCGCCGAGCTATCCGGAAGGTTCTACTATGATCGCCCGCCTTTGGCTGCGGTGGCATTAACTGTCAATACCTCTTTCCTGACAGCCGTAGCAAACGATTATTCGTTTGACGAAGTATTTGCCAGGATGGTAAAAAGTATTGGGAATCAGGGTGATGTATTGATCGGTCTGACGACTTCGGGGAATTCGGAAAATGTGATCAGGGCCATGCAGCTGGCACAGGTGATGAATATCCTTGCAATAGGTTTGACCGGTAAAGATGGCGGAAAAATCGCCGCTTCCTCTGATTATCTGATCAGGGTTCCTTCCACTGATACACCGCGTATTCAGGAATCCCATATCCTCATCGGGCACATTTTGTGTGAAATCATCGAAAAATCGATGTTTCCAGAATGATCCGGGAAGCGATTATACTGGCAGGCGGTTTTGGGACCCGCCTGAAGCACCTGATCGACAACGTCCCCAAACCTATGGCCCCTGTCAATGGCAGGCCTTTTCTCGAGTACCAGCTGGATTATCTTGACCGCTGGGAGATGAAAAAAGTTATCCTTTCAGTAGGGTTTAAGAAAGATATCATCCGCGACTATTTCGGAAATGCTTATAAATCATTGCAACTAATGTATGCTGAAGAGGAGGAGCCCCTGGGAACGGGCGGCGCTATCCTGAATGCATTGCCTTTGGTTGATGGCTATGCTGCATTCGTTTTTAACGGGGATACCTATTTCGATGTGAACCTGCAACGAATGGATGATTTCCGTAAAATCAAGGAGGCGGATGTCTGTATTGCCCTGCGTTATGAAATTGAACCAGACCGTTTTGGAATCGTAGAATTTGACAACAATAACCGGATTACCAATTTTTTTGAGAAGCATTCAGGACTGGAGGAGGGATATATCAATGGCGGAGTTTACCTGATAAGAAAAGACTATCTGCTCAGGTTCGGGCTTCCTGCCAAATACTCCTTTGAAAAGGATTTTCTCCAGAAATATTACCCCTCGGAAGAGTTTTACGGGTTGCGCTGTTTCTCCTATTTCAGGGATATAGGGATTCCGGAAGATTATTACAAAGCCCAGGATGAATTCAAAAAGCATATCCTTCACTAAAAAATGGACCCTGTTCCTGGATCGCGACGGGGTGATAAACCGGCGCAAGCCCAACGGGTATATCACGCAATGGGAGGAGTTTGTTTTTCTGGATGGTGTCAGGGAGTCACTGGCGGCTTTAAAAGATATTTTTGGCAGGATTATCATTGTCAGTAACCAGCAGGGCGTCGGGAAAGGATTGATGACGATATCCGATCTCGAGCTGATCGATTCAAAGATGAAAGCGGAAATCAGGAATGCCGGAGGTAATATTGATGCAGCTTACTACAGCACACATCTTGCATCGGAAAGTCATCCCGACCGGAAACCCGGAACGGGACTGGGGCTGAAAGCCAGTCAGGAATTCCCCGATATTTCTTTCTCCCATTCAGTTATGGTGGGCGATACCCTTTCCGATATGCAATTCGGCCGAAACCTCGGAATGCTTAATGTGCTCATATTCAGCTATTTTGACGAAATCACAGACCCTACGCTTTATGATTACAGGTTCGATTCACTCCAGGATTTCACCAACACATTAATAACCAATACCTAATACCCAATACCTAATACCTAATACCCAATACCCAACACCCAATCTCCGTGACGCCCTCCCTCATATTCATCATCTTCCTTTGCTACACGGCAATGTTGTTTGTGATCACCGGGGTTACTGCACGCAAAGCCACCAACAGGGCATTTTTCATTGGCAATAAGGAATCTCCCTGGCCTGTGGTGGCTTACGGCATGATCGGCGCTTCGCTTTCGGGTGTGACCTTCATGTCCATTCCCGGCTGGGTGGGCGATACGCAGTTTTCTTACATGATGGTGGTATTTGGCTATCTTTTCGGTTATTTCATCATTGCCACCGTGCTGATGCCACTGTATTACCGGCTTAACCTGACCTCAATCTATACTTACCTGGAAGGCCGGTTTGGGTTCTGGTCCTATAAAACCGGTGCATTCTATTTCATTTTATCCAGAGTCATTGGTGCATCTTTCAGGATGTTCCTGGTAGTAAATGTATTGCAGGTTTTTGTTTTCGACACCTGGGGCATTCCATTTGTTGCAACCACCTCCATTTTCATTATCCTGATCCTTCTTTATACTTTTAAAGGTGGCATCAAGACGATCATCTGGACCGATATGTTGCAGACAACCTTTATGCTGGGCGCCCTTGCGGTAACGATTCACCTGATCACCAGGGAACTGGGGCTGGATTTCAGGCAGATGTTCCACTCGGTCTGGGAAAGCGATTACTCAAAAATGGTCTTTTATGAGTGGCAGGACCGGAAATATTACCTGAAACAATTGCTCAGCGGCGCATTCATTGCGGTCGTCATGACCGGGCTAGACCAGGATATGATGCAAAAGAATTTAAGCTGCCGGTCGCTACGGGATGCGCAGAAAAATATGTTCTCGTTCAGTGTTATCCTGATATTTGTCAATTTCCTGTTCCTTTTCCTGGGCGCTTCCTTATTTATCTTTGCCAATACAAAAGGAATTGCGCTCCCGGTTCGTTCAGACGACATATTCCCCATGCTGGCAATTCAATATCTTGGTCCGCTGGCAGGCATTACTTTCGTTATAGGGATCATTTCCGCCGCTTATACCAGCGCCGATGGCGCCCTGACCGCCCTGACCACCTCCTTTAGCATTGATATTCTGGGTATGAATAAGAACATCAGACTGGATGAAAAGCGGAAAGAAAAGACAAGGTACGCGGTGCACCTATCCTTTGCTTTCGTTCTCCTGGTGGTAATCGTTATTTTCCGTGCCATAAATGACGAAGCGGTGATCGACAAGCTTTTTACAATTGCAGGTTACACTTACGGGCCTTTGCTGGGACTTTATGCATTTGGTTTGTTCACCCGCTGGAAGGTGAAGGACCGCTGGGTTCCGTTGATAGCATTGATTTCTCCTGTAATCTGTTACTTCTTAAGTATATATGATGAGATGTTATTAAATGGTTATAACTTTGGATTTGAGCTTTTGATCATAAATGGTATTTTTACATTTCTTGGTTTATTTATCTTACGCCGGAAAAGGTTCCACAAAAACTAACAGGAAAGCAGCATGAGTAGTTTCAGATATAAAGCTGTTGAATTAGCTTTGTCCCGTTCACTGGAAAGGAAAACCAAAGCTTATGGCATGAAGGTTTCTGATTATTTCGGTCAGAACACCTTTGATATCGATTCAATGCGGGAATATCTCTCGGAAGAGGCCTACCGGGGGGTTTTGAATGCCATCAACAGCGGTGAGCGGATTGACCGCCGGGTAGCCGACCAGGTAGCAGCTTCCATGAAGGCCTGGGCCATCAGCAATGGCGCCACCCATTATTCACATTGGTTTCACCCGTTAACCGGCGCGACAGCGGAAAAGCATGATGCTTTTATCATCCCTGTGGAAGGGGGGAAGGCGATCGAGAATTTCCACGGGGATCAGCTTGTGCAGCAGGAACCCGACGCTTCCAGTTTTCCCAGCGGAGGTATTCGGAACACTTTTGAGGCCAGGGGTTACACGGCATGGGACCCCACATCGCCCGCTTTTATTCTGGATGGAACCCTCTGTGTGCCAACCATTTTTGTTTCCTATACCGGGGAAGCGCTCGATTACAAGACCCCGCTGCTGAAAGCCCTGGCCGCACTGGATAAGGCTGCTGTAAAAGTGTGCCAATTTTTTGACAAGGATGTTAGCAAAGTGAATGCTACGCTCGGATGGGAACAGGAATATTTTTTGATCGACTCCGCCCTTTTTGCCGCCCGGCCCGACCTGGTCATCACCGGCCGTACATTGTTCGGTCATCCTTCTGCCAAGGATCAGCAATTGTCTGACCATTACTTTGGCAGTATCCACGAAAGGGTGGCGCATTTTATGAAAGACCTGGAGTATGAAGCGCACCGGCTTGGAATACCATTAAAAACACGTCATAACGAAGTGGCCCCCAACCAGTACGAGTGCGCACCTATCTTTGAGGAAGCCAACCTGGCGGTGGATCACAACCAGCTGCTCATGCACCTGCTGAAGAAAGTCGCCCTGCATCATCATTTCACCGCACTTCTCCACGAAAAACCCTTTGCCAGTGTCAATGGGTCTGGAAAGCATAACAATTGGTCGCTAATGACCAACACAGGCGTAAACCTGTTATCGCCCGGTAAATCGGCGCGGACGAACCTTCGGTTCCTGGTGTTCCTCGTCAATATTCTCCGGGCCGTTCATGAACATGCCGACTTGCTCAGGGCGGGAATCGCATCAGCGGAAAATGACCTTCGCCTCGGTGCCAAAGAGGCCCCGCCGGCGATTATTTCGGCTTTTATCGGCTCGCATCTTACCCATATCCTGAATGAAATTGAAAAGAAAGTGAAAAAGGGAAAGATCAACCAGGCTTTACAGGAAGAATTGAACCTGAACATTTCCAAAATACCCGCCCCTCGGGACGGCCTACCCCGACCTCGTCTTCGAGGAGTACGACCCGGTCAAGGCCGACGGGCTCGACCTCGTCTTCCTCGGCCTGCCCCACGGTGCCTCGCAGGAC
>JAWOHY010000182.1:0-5009 GCA_046484945.1 Bacteroidales bacterium | reverse complement strand
AAAAAGATTCTTCGTCAACCATTGAGCACGTGCCGTATCACCGTTTTCAATGTCGGCCTCCTCAGAATGACAATCTAAAATACCTTGTCAATATATTAACTTGACGCCACCGGGCTTGTGCCGGTATGACGCCAGTAGGTTTCCTAAAAGGATTCGCTCAATTCAGGTAAAACTCAACTCTTTTTGGCAGAAATGTCTACTCGTCTCGTTTTCCAACTTAAAAAACTCAACCTGGTTATCAAAAACTCAATCGAATGTGAGTTGACCATGATGCACAGAAATGGAATTTTCAACCATAGAACTGAGGTTGATTTCTTATTGTTGCTCCTGAATAACATGGCCTGATGGGCAACTGAAGGATTTGAAAAGATATTGTCGGAAATGGGGTCCGGCGCGGTTGATTTTTATTGGCACATTTTCTGCTCTATAGAATGCTGAAGGTAACCCCTGCAGCTCCCGTCTTTACAGAAGAGAGACAGGGCAGGGATTTATAAAGAAGTGAGTTTTTAAACAGATTTCAATTGCCCTTATGGTTGGGAAAAAAGAGTAAAGGAGGTAGCATGATTTATAAAAACACCATGATCATCGGCAATAAAACCGCCCATACCGGCCATCCTTACCGGCCAAAAGCATATGGGGCTGCAGAATTGGTGGCACGGGAACCGGAGATGCGATCCATAACGGCGGCCTGGATGGCGGGACCTGGGACATTGCCCATGTCGCCGCTGCTGCTGGGGGAGCCCGGCGTTGGAAAAAACAGGATCGTCTATGAACTGGCCCGTCAGACAGGTAAAGACCTCTATATTTTCCAGGGACACGAGGATGTCACGGCCGAAGATCTGGCTTGTGCGGTTCGGTTCAGTGACAATCCTGACCGCAAGATGGATTATGTCCTGTCACCCCTGGTTACGGCCATGGCTCTTGGACAGATCTGCTTTATCGATGAGATTGCCAAAATCCGGCCCCGGGCCCTGGCATTGCTGGTCAGTGTACTGGATGAACGCCGCTACATCGACTCACCCTTTTGGGCGAAAGGATCTATGCCAAAGAGGGTTTTCGTTTTATTGCCGCTACCAATACTGCCGATCTGGCGGGCAATACTTTGCCTGAGTTTATCGGGCAGCGTTTGCGTCCGGTCATCCGGGTGGAATATCCGTTGCCCGAAGTTATTGACTGTATTATCCAAAACTATTTTCCTCATTTGGGTGATTCAACCACGACCCTCACGGATGTTTTCTGGTAGTTGTGGCATGACCGGAATCCCAGGCAGCCCCCTACGCCCAGAGATGCCATACAGATTTTTAATTTCACCATTGGCATGAGCCATGTGAATCATCAAGACAACAATCACGGGTTTGCGAAAACCGGAAATTTTGAAGATTTAATCTCTTTACAAACTGATTGTGATAAATCGTTTGTAAGTCCCGCCCATCTATCGGATGCATTTGAGATATTCTTCAGCCATCAGGGAGGAGGCCGGCATGACTGATTCCGCCATTGTCTTTTCCGTGAGAAATTCCATGCTTGCGGCCGTACCTGCCATTCATTACCGTGCGGCCTTTGCCGGCAATGTTCATCGGACCTGCTACACCAAAGAATTTTTTCCGGATGCCATTGCGGTGGAATTGGAACCGGAAGCGCTTTCCGCAATGATAGCGTTGCTGCTCAGGTTAGTGGAAAAAAATCCTGTTTATTCCAAACTACCCTGTATGCTGGGGCTGACGCGTGGCGACCGCCAAACGATCATGTTTTCAGATCCGGTCGAAAAAATTACGTTCCTTAATCCTCAAGGACCGCTTCATAGGCAAGCGGTTTTGGAGATATGTCCGATATCACCCACGGACTCCATTGTGGAAGCGGTCCGGTGCGCTATTGAGCTGAAAATCCCTATTTACGCTGTTGATTTGGAGTCGGCCTATCCTGCAGTCAAAAAACAGACTATTCTTCAGGACCCCTGGACGGCCGAAAAAGACCTGGAAGCTTATGTGCGGTTTAATGCACCCTTTGCTTCCTCAACATTGGACACTTTTGTGGATCCCGTTCGCGAACGAGTCATGGCGGGCTGTTTGAAAACGATTCTTAACAAACATCACCGGGTGGTTTTTACCGGAGGCATCGGGCATTGGAAACGCCTCAAAAAAATGATTGTCGGCCCCCATGTTCAGCCGATTCCTGTCAGGCCGTCCTCGCCGGAGGATTCTACCGGATTCCATCCCACGGTGATCCATCCCTTATTGGCTGTTGGCTATATGGACCTTTTCCCGGCAATTACCGAAACCTATGAGAGAAAACGTGTCTTATGCTTGACCAACTATCTGAAGGGCAACCCGCAAAGATGCAAAAAAGACAAACAGGATATTCAAATTGGGAATGAACCATTGCGCATTTTTCGGGATCTGATCGGACAGACATATGAGGCGTATTTCAAAGTCACCGATTGCCATTTATCTTTGGATCAATACACAGCTGATTTAAGGGCTCGTAATTTTTTTGAACAATTATTAACCAATCTTTGTATCCTGGACCAGCGAATTGTGCCGGGATTTAACACGGTCATGCATGCGGCTCAAGCGATGATGTCACCCGATTTCTGCAAAAAGCTGGCAGAAAAGTTAATGGCATTTGCATGGGCTGAACCGGAGGATAGCAAGAATTTGCCTGTCCTGGTTCCAGTGGTATCCGGTCCTGGAAGGCCGGAAAAATGCGTCTTTTTTGATTCAAAGGGACGGCGCAGCGCGCCATACTTTGTCCGTATCCGGGGCAATGGCCGCTTAATGTCACAGGAAGTTGAGATTCCCTGGCACTGGAAGGCTGAAAAAGATTTATGGCCGAAGCCCGACCAATCGATTGACCCCAGAGGATGGCCGCCTGTTGATTATCTCCTGAGCGCGCTTTCGGTCAGGGCCAAGGAATTGCTTTACGACGACCGGAAAAATAAACAGATAATACCCTTTGAAGGTTCCATGCATGAGGGCATCGATATAAAAGCCACGTTACGATCCCAGATTCGCGGAGAAGATAACATTTACGTCCGGTATCAATTCAGTACCATCAAGAAGGTGAATTCCAGGGAGATGCTTTTTGAACCGACCGTTTATATCTTCCGCCCGGGCACAAGCACTTCTTCCCGATGGTTCATGCATTCCGGGAGCATGTACATGCATCATCGTGAGCATATGCGAAATCCCAAGCGTTTGGATCAAATTGCACGGGAAAAGGGGGCTTATGTCGTGAGCGGCTTAAGTTACGTAGATCCGACTCCATTACCATCCCATTACACTCAGGCAGGTATATTCGGGCACATCATCCGTGGGATGGTGATTTTTATCCCTGCATGTTTCAATGGCCGCCAGGAAGCACGTTTTTTGGAGGATAACGATTTTGATCGCAGCCCCATGACCAGAAATGGCGATTTCCATGGACTCCTACAAACTTATCGGGATCGGCACCGGATGCAATTTAATCTTGCCGACTGGCCGACTACGTTGTTAAGAATGGCTATTCCTTACGCCAAAAGATGCGTGACGGTCATCGCGCCCGATGGATTTCAAATAAAACCGGCAGTGTCAGCCGAAGCAGCGTGTTATAAAATAAGCGTCAACATGGTACCATTATCTTTGTTTCCGAAAACCATGTTGCACAATGTATCCAAACACCTATTTTGCAATCCCGTGGACAAGGAAGGGACACACTATCCTCAATATATCGAGCGGCTGATGGGCCAAAAGGACGATGCCAACAACCATCTGGTTCCTCAATACATCAGAGAATATGGGATGCAGGATTTTGATGAACATGTGATTTATTCATTAAGAAAAAAAGCATGAAAGCTTGCATAATCTCCACTTGATATTGCAGCTAATCTTTTTTATGAATTGTATGATTTTATAGGTGATATTTTTGCATGAACGGCATTGTTTGTTACAAAATCTGATTATCCGGCATCCCGTTTTCGGTTAATAAAACAAATTTTCAATAGAAATTCGAAAATTGCTAAGAATTATATTTTGCTGGAAAAAAATATATAACGCGCAGACCATGAGTATTAACCTGAATCAGTGGCGTAAAAGATGAGCAAAAAAGCTACGCAAGGGAAGAGGCCCGTGCAATCCTGAAGGCAATACTGAATGAAGGCTTTTCGATTGCCAAATAGGATTTATTTTCACAATTTTTCGAAATGGCGCCTTTAAAATTTACATCAGTTCAATATCCGAAAACGCGAAAGATAAAAGAATCCTGAAATAGGGAATGGAAATGCAATATCCATTAAAAATATATTATGTGCTGATTGCTTTTACCGTATGTCTTACGACCGGTTTTAATATAACGATAGAAGCAGAAAACACCAGCAACCAGTCGAACCTTATATCCGAGTCCTCAAAACCCTGTCCTTTCCACGGATTAAACTTTGCTCCATATGAGGCCGATCAGGATCCCAATACGGGAGCAGTTGTCAGCGCCGAACAGGTCAAAAGGCGCATGAGGATTATCGCTCCCCACACAGAATGGATCCGTACCTTTGGCTGCACCAAAGGCATGGAACATGCCGGTCGGATTGCAAGAGGTATGGGACTTAAAACCGCCATTGGCGCGTGGATCAGTGCCGACCGGCCCACCAATGATAGGGAACTGGAAATTTTAATCCGAGAAGCCGGGAAAGGCAATGTGGACCTTGCTATCATCGGCAGTGAGGTTATTCTGCGGGGTGATCTGACCCCGGATGACCTGATTGCTTATATGCGGCAATTCCGGGCAGAAGTCCCCACTGTACCGGTGACTACTGCCGAAGTCTACTTTAATTTGCTGGGCAATTCCAGTTTAATGGCAGAATGCGATGTCATCCTGGTGAACTACTATCCCTATTGGGAAGGCGTTAGTGTGAAGAATGCAGCTCGCTGGTTGCATGTCAGGCACCAGCGCTTGCTGGCTTTATCCGGCGGAAAAGAAGTGATTATTTCCGAAACGGGTTGGCCCAGCGCCGGAGACACCATCAATGAGGCCGTACCGAC
>JAWOHY010000258.1:0-11310 GCA_046484945.1 Bacteroidales bacterium | reverse complement strand
GCCTCGACCTCAGCGACCAGGATAAAGCTTCACAGGCTTTTGTGCAGAAAAAGCCCGCCGGGGTCGCCTTTGTGCCCACCTCCACCGGTTACCTGGTGACATACAGGGAGCAAAACGGTAAGTACTACCTCAACTATGTGCGCGTTGAGCTGAGGTTCCGGTGCGACTGGAAGCGGAAGCTTTTCAAGAATAATTACACCATCCTGTCTGAAACAGCTATCACCGACCGGCGGGAGGATAATGTCGCCCGCTTCGCGGGACCTGAGGTCTTCAGACAGAACATGGTCTTTGTCGAGAAGGTGGAAGATTTTGCAGACGTCGATTTCTGGGGAGAGCACAATATCATTGAACCTGAAAGTTCGATCGAAAATGCGATCGGCAAGATCATTAAAAGATTAAAACCAGATTCCGAATAAAACCGGGTGTTAAAAAGAGGAACGGCCAGGTGGGCCCTTATCGGAAACAAAATGTAATTTTGGCATTTCCGGTAAGCGAAATATGAAAAGATTCTTTGGACTGTTGATTATTTCATTCCTGGCGATCATCACTGCTTCTTCCCAGCCGGTGCAGAAGAAGGAGCTGGTGGCGTGGCGGATCTTTGAAAGCCCCCGGATCGATGGCGTGCTGTCGGAAGCGTTCTGGAATGAGGCGGAAAGGGCCACCGGTTTCATCCAGTACGAACCTTACAACGGCGCCGCCCCCACTTTCCCGACCCGGGTGATGGTGGCCTACGATGATAACGCCCTGTATATCGGGGCTGTCCTCTACGATGATGAGCCTGATAAGATCATGCGCGAGCTTGGCCCCCGCGATTCCGAAAGCCTTAATGCAGACCTCTTCATTGTAAGCCTTTCTCCATACAATGACGGCCTGAACAGCTTTGATTTTTTCCTTTATGCTTCGGGTGTGCAGGTTGATATCAAGAGTTTCTCTACGGGTGAGGATATCTCATGGGACGCCGTCTGGAAGAGCGCGGTCAGCATCACGGAGGAGGGATGGGTGGCCGAGATCGCGATCCCCTGGTCGGCCCTGCGCTTCCCGAAAACAAAGCAACAGCGCTGGGGCCTGAATTTTGCCAGAGAGATCAGGCGTATCAGGGAGATATCGAGCTGGAATTTCATCGATAAGAAGATCGAAGGCTTTATCAACCAGGCCGGGATCCTGACCGGGATAGAGGATGTCAGGCCGCCCCTGCGCCTTTCGCTGGAGCCTTACATACTAACTTCTGTTGCTACGGAGCCCGATGAAAACATCTGGGACTTCCGCTTCAACGGGGGTTTGGACCTGAAATACGGCATCAGCGAAAGCTTCACGCTCGACATGACCCTGATCCCCGATTTCAGCCAGGTGCCATCGGATGATGAGATTGTGAACCTCGGCCCTTTTGAAACCTACTACAGCGAAAAGCGGCAGTTTTTTACCGAAGGGGTGGAGCTGTTCAGCCGTGGAAATATTTTCTATTCGCGGAGGATCGGATCGGTGCCGATGGGATATTACAATGTCCAAAAAGCTTATCTGCCGGAGGAAATCACCGATAACCCGGAGCAGACCCGCCTGCTGAACGCCACCAAGCTGTCGGGCCGCACCGCCGGCGGCACGGGACTGGGACTGTTCAACGCTTTCACCGCGCCCGCCTATTCAACCATCACCGATTCCAGCGGCACTGCCCAGGAAATCCTGACCCAGCCCTTTACCAATTACAACATGGTAGTGGCCGACCACTCGCTGCCCAATAAATCGTACATCAGTCTTTACAACACCAACGTTTACCGCGGCAGGGACGAATATACCGCCAATGTTACCGGTACGGAGATGCAGTTCCGCGACCGCCGCAACCGCTTCTCTGCTTCGGGACTGCTGAACGTTTCACAGAAATATTTCCCTGAAAAGACCTCCGAATATGGCTTTTATTACAATTTGCTGCTGGAGAAGATCGGCGGCAACGCCAATTACGGCGTTTTCCAGCGGATGATCTCCGACACCTATGACCCCAACGACCTGGGATACCTGGAATACAACAACCTGTTCAAGAACGGCGCTTACTTCAGTTACGATTTCTACGAGCCTTTCTGGCGGATCCTCAGCATGCACAATGAGGTCGGCTTTGCTTATAACCAGTTGTATTCCCCCATGGAATTTACCGGCCTGGACATCTCTTTCCGGAACCGCACCCTGTTCAGGAACAACCTCACCGTCGCCCTGAATGCCTACATCAGCCCGGTGGAGCGACGGGATTATTATGAACCGAGAAACACGGGATGGTTTGTTAAACTGCCGCCGGCTTATTCCATAAGTGGCTTTTATTCACCCGACTATAATAAGCGCTTCATTGTCGACGTCTTTCCGACCATATCCTGGAGCTCCGGTTACGACCAGCTTGGCTGGTCGCTGCGGCTGAGCCCACGCTTCAGGGTCAGTAACAACCTTTTCATGGAACTGGCGGTGACTTACCGCCATTACCGGAACGATATCGGCTATGTATCCGACACCATGGAAAACAATGGCCTGAAGATCATCATGGGCACGCGTGATATCGAAAACGTCACCACCACGCTGAGCGTCAATTATTCCATCAACCCGCAATTGAACTTCAGTATCAGGGCCAGGCACTATTTGTTTGAGGCAAATTACAACCAGTATTACCTGCTTGACAGGGAAGGTGGACTGACCCAGGAAGATTACGATGGAACGCATGATTTCATTTATAATTCTTTCAACATCGACGCCTACTTCACCTGGCTATTCGCCCCCGGCAGCGAGCTGGTGCTGGCCTGGAAAAATGCCATTTACACCAGCAGCGCGCCACCGTCGGGCAATTATTTCGGCGAGCTGGCCGGCACGCTGGAGGCGCCCGCCTCCAACCTCATCTCCCTGAAAGTGCTGTATCATCTCGATTACCAGCAAATCAAAAGGCTGGTGAAGAAAGGGAACCCCAAAACGGAGAATCCATGAAAAGCGGCCTCATTGCCATATTGGTCCTCTTTTGCCTGAACCCGGTCATCGGGCAAAAGATCCTGGTTCTGGAAAATGTTCGTACGATGAAGAACTTCAAATACTACGAGGGGCAGAAGATCATCCTGAAAGTTGCCGGAGAACGCGGGAAGGTGCATGACCGGATCGCCGGATTGGAAGAGGGGAGTGTTATCCTTGAATACTTTGGAGAGGTGGGATTCGGCCAGATAGAGGCCATATACCGGGAGAACTGGCTGGTCAGGATAACGCAGAGCTTGAGTTTCATCGGAGGAACGGGATACCTTGCACTGGATAGTTTCAACCACCTGATCAACAAGGAGGGACCGGTATTTCAAACCGAGACCCTGATCATTTCCGGCAGCATGATCACATTCAGCGCCGCCCTGATCCCTTTTCAATACCGGGTTATCCGGCCGGGCGATAAATGGAAGCTGAAGATGATTGATTTGGATTGAAAATCGTCACACAGAAGGGATTCCTCCGTCATTAATAAGGGCTTATCAATAATTTTTTATAAACCTGAAAACACACAGCCTATGAAAAAAGTATTTCTGCTCTTCACAATCGCTTATTTCTTGCTATTAAACCTTCTGAATGCTCAAAAGACTTTTTCCCGGGAAGAGCTGCTGGATGACATGGATAGTCTGTATGTGATGATCAATGAAGTCCATCCCGATATGTTTGCCTTCCTGTCTAAGGAAGCATTTGAGGAACAGCTTGATCAGGCCAGGCTTCTGGTCCGTGATGGAATGACCGTCTGTGAATTTTTTAAAGTCATTGCCCCGTTGGTCGCAGCGCTGGGCGATGGGCATACTTCGGTTTATTTTCCTTACACTTTGTGGGATTCAAAAACTTTGCTGATCCCGTTTGAAGCGGAGGTACAATATGCTGACTCGTCGGTTTTTGTCATTCGCGATTATTCGGACCCCGAAAATGCCATCCCCGTAAGTGCAAAAGTGATGCGTATCAATAAAAAGGATATGAAAAAGATGGTTTCGGAAATGCTGACCTGGATAAGCGGGGAGCAGGACTTTTATAAAGTGGCTACACTGAACCAGCGATTCAGGGAACTGATGTATATTGCCATGAATGATACGGTTTTTAAAATGGTTTATAATGTTGAAGGGAAGGAGATGGAAAAGACCATTCCCGCCCGATCCTATGGCCACATATTTCATGCTGCAAAGAAAGCCGATGCTGAAAAGCAACAACGGGCCCTTTATTACCTTGACATCGATGAGGAGAATGAAATTGCCATCATATATTTTAATGGTTTCGACGACCTTTCACGGTTTGAAATCTTTGCCGATTCGGCTTTTTCGGTGATCAGGGAAAGGGAAATCGGGGACCTTATCATTGATATCCGGGAAAACAATGGAGGCGATTCAAGGATTGGGGATGAGTTTTTTCAGTATATCTCACCGGTACCCTTCGAGCAGTTCGGCAAAGTCATCATGAGGGTCAGCCCGAGGCAAATGGCTTTTGCAGAAAAATACCACGGATGGACTTTCGGGCCTGAAGATACCCTTGGATCCTGGTCATATGAGGTGAGCGAATTGAATGCCTTGAGGGACAATCCGCTGCGCTTTCAGGGTGATGCGTATTTGCTGACCAGCCATTATACTTTCTCATCCGCGTCCAGTTTTGCATGGGCTTTTCAGTATTTTGAAATGGGAAAGGTGATCGGGGAAGAGACCGGAGGAATGGTGGTCAGTTTTGGCGACGTTATCCCCCAGTTTCTGCCGAATACCCGCATGCAATTCGGCACCTCGCACAAGAAATTCTATCACTATGGAGCCACTGACAACAACATACACGGCACCATACCCGATCACCAGGTGCCGGTTGACCAGGCGATGGATCATGCCGTTGATTTGATCCTGCGGAGCCGCAGGTGACAAACCCCTTGATCAGGGATTGGTCAATGTGTCAATGTTTGGTTATTATTTTCTTAATTTTGCCTGATATTCATGACTGAAGAATGGACTACTCCGTCATCATCCCCGTATACAACAGCGAGGCGTCGCTGCAGGAGCTGGCCGGCCGGCTGGTGGAGGTGATGGATGCGACCGGGAAATCGTACGAATTGATCTTCATCGACGACGGCAGCCGCGATGGGAGCTGGCAGGCCCTGAAAGAGCTGAAAGCACAGCATCAGGACAAGCTGACTGCCATCCGGCTGGCCAAGAACTTCGGACAGCACAGCGCCACCTTCTGCGGGTTCAACTTCGCCAAGGGCGACTTTGTCATCACCATCGACGACGACCTGCAGATTCCGCCCGAAGAGATACCGAAACTGATGCAGGCAATGGAAGAAAATGATGCGGAGCTGGTATATGGCATCTACCGGAAAAAGAAACATTCTTATATCCGGAACCTGGGCAGCCGCTCT
Source organism: Bacteroidales bacterium (assembly GCA_046484945.1). GTDB lineage: Bacteria > Bacteroidota > Bacteroidia > Bacteroidales > JAGOPY01 > JAGOPY01. Next base: position 5,945 of record JAWOHY010000258.1, on the reverse strand, counting down.
GTGAAAAGGATTTCCCACGTGTTGGGCCGACCGAAAGAGGGTTCCTCTTTCCGTCTGATCTCTTCCAGCATTATTCAGAAGATCATCATCCACCACCAGAATTTCGTATTTATCGACGAGATCCTCCACTGGTATACCGATTACGTGGAGCTGGTCGCCGTGGAGCACCAACTCCGCAAATACCAAAAATCGGGTTACAGCACACGCCGGATCTGGAGCCTGCTGGCCAACATTATGTTTTATTACACTACTGTCCCGCTAAAGGTCATGGTTTACGGAGGGCTGATCTCCTCTGTCTTTTTCTTCATCTTCTCCCTGATCTTCGCCCTCAAAAAGATATTGTTCAACGTACCGCTCGGCTATACCTCACTGATCGTAGCCATCCTGTTTTCCACCAGCCTCATTTTGCTTTCGCTTGGCGTCCTTGGGGAATACCTCAGCCGGATCTACATGGTCCAGAATAAAAAACCTTTGTATTCCGTAAAAAAAGTGCTCTGATGATCATGACGAAAGGCAATGTCCGGTTTGTCCGGTTGCGTGCGGAAGACCTGGAGCTGGTCAGGCAGTGGCGCAATTCTCCCCGGATCAGCCGGTTTATGGAATACCAGGAGTATATTACCCCGGAGATGCAACAGGAATGGTTCAGATCGGTCCATAATAAGAATAACCTCTACCTGATCATCGAACATGATCATCAGAAGATCGGGCTGATCAACGCCAAGAATATTAACTGGGATGATCACAGCCTGGAGGGAGGTATTTTCTTCTGGGAAGAGGAGGTGTATAACACTCCATTGCCCGCCCTGGTTTCTCTGATGTTTTCTGAACTGGTCATCCGGGCTATCCGGCTGAAAATCTATGCCCATATTATGAGGACCAACGACCGGGCCATCCGGTACAATCGCCAGTTGGGCTTTGAATTATGCCCGGGTCAGGAAGATGTTGAAAATCAGCTCTATCTTCTGACACCGGAGAATTATCTGGCCCGGTCGGCCAAACTCCGGAAGGCTTTTTATATCCTCATCGACAAAAGTCCTTATGTCCTGCAGATGGAAAAAGAAGATTATGTGACAGGGATCGGGCAGATAATCGATCAGCGGATCGATCCTTCCATTCCGACAGAGATCAGGGAGACCGGAACGGGGAGGGTTTATTATTTCGATTTCACCTGACCGAGGGTTTCGGCCCGATAACCTTCTTTCCCTAGATATTCCAGCAACCGGGGCAGGGCGAACAGCACCTTCTCGCGGGCTTTCAGGTTGTCGTGGAAAACGATGATGGCGCCCGGCCGGATGCCGTTTATAGCCCTTTTCAGACATTCCTCCGGGTTGACCCGGCGATCGAAGTCACGTGTCAGAACCGACCACATCACGATCCGGAATTCCTTCGACAGCACTTTTACCTGTCGCCGGGTGATGAGGCCGTGCGGAGGCCTGAAAAGGGTTGTGTCGATCAGCGCGCCGGCCTGCCGGATATCTTCCATATATCTGTTAAACCCGCCACGGGTGCCTTTCACATGAAAATTCGTGTGATTGCCCACAGCATGGCCCTTTTGCATGATCTCCCTGAAAAGCGACGGATGCTTCCTGACATTTTCCCCTACGCAGAAAAAGGTGGCTTTGGCGTTATATTGATCCAGTATTTCCAGGATTTCAAGGGTCAGTTCGGGAATGGGACCATCGTCGAAGGTCAGGTAAACCACCTTTTCCCTGGTACTGACCTGCCAGAGCACCCCGGCAGGCAGCCAGCGCCGGTAAATTCCCAGAAGAAACCGATCCACCATAACCGATCTTCCTTTATGTTTTTCAGGGAAGGAATGACTGCCCGGTATATAGGCTGTAATAAAAATCGAGTGATTCACGCGCCCGGTCGCCCTGTTCCTTCTGGTCCAGCCCGTCCGCCAGCTGGCCTGTAGCATGGAGGACCGCCAGCGCCTGCCGGATGTCAAAGGACAGATAAGCCCTCTTGTTTTCCGGGAAACGGAAGAAATAGGCGAGCTGTTCTTCACTGATCGTAATAAGCCTGTCCAGGATCGCGTTCCCTTTCTCTTCCTCCCCGGCCACCAGGTAAACCTCGGCCATGATCAGGTTGAAGTAGTTATAAGGCACCACATGGTCTGGGATCATCTCCGTGATCCTGTCGCATACCATGACGGCTGAATCGAGCCGGTTCTCCATCATCAGCGCCTCTGCCAGCCGCCCGTAAATGTTGCGCATGGTGACGGTCATCCGGTAGATATCGTTGCTGACCAGGAACCGGGGCTTACTCATATCGAACTCGAATTTGTTCATCAGGTTATCGTACATCACACCGGTATTCACGCTGCCCGTCTGTTCGGATGAGGTCTCCTGCCGGATGGGTACCAGCCGGTAGGCAAGACCTTCCATCCGGAAATATTTCTCCAGTCCCAGGTAGGCTTCGCTGCCCGAGGTAGCAACGTAGTAGACCGGCCGCTCCCAGTTGTTATGGGCCAGCAGGTCGAGCATCATCAGGTAATTTTTGGTGAGTGCGGTCCGGTTGACCTCCCATTCCAGGTTGACGATATCCCCCGCCAGTTCGGATGGGACGGTGCCGTTGTTCACAACGGTGGCCGAGTCGACGCTCACCCGGAACCGCTTGGTCGGAAAATAATCAACCATACCCCTGCCGGTGTTGATCTGAAGGCTCCGTTCATCCTTGTGGATGATAGCGAACAGGTCTTTCACCTCTACATGATCCCTGATATTCTCCCGTTCGACGAGAAATGTTACGTCACGTGTCCCGCTTCGGTACTGCATTTCGGTCAGGGAAAAGGGAAGCGGATCGGAATCGTAAGCCTTGCGCCGGAGCTGGTCGATATACCAGTCGGTATTCAACAGGCTGAGGTTGCAGACCCGCACGTCGGTGCGGATCCCTTCTACCTCCTGGGCATACCAGAGGGGAAAGGTGTCGTTGTCGCCGTTGGTGAAAATGATGGCGTGCGGCGCGCAGGAGTTCAGGTAATTTTTGGCCACCTCCAGGGCGGTATATCTGCCGGAGCGGTCGTGGTCATCCCAGCCCTGGACAGCCATGATGAGCGGCACCAGCAGTAATACCGCTGCGGTAGAAAGGATGGCCGCCAGCTTCGGCGCCAGCTTTTGCAAGAGCTTGTCGTACAGCCATAACACGCTGATGCCGATCCACATGGCAAAGGCATAGAAGGAGGCGGCATAGGCATAGTCGCGTTCCCGGGGCTGCGGGGAATGCTGGTTCAGGTAGATCACGATGGCCAGCCCAGTCATGAAAAACAGCAGCAGCACCACCACCCCGTCTTTGGCGTTCCTTTTGAAATGATAAAGCATGCCGATAATGCCGAACAGCAGCGGCAGGAAAAAGAAGGTGTTCCGTGCCTTATTGGCCAGGCTGTCGGGGATATTGTCCTGCGGCCCCAGCCGGCCCTTGTCCAGAAAGTTGATGCCGCTGATCCAGTTGCCGTTGAGGATATCACCGTACACGCCCTGGTTGTCGTTCTGTCGGCCCACAAAATTCCAGAACAGGTAACGGAAATACATATGGTTCACCTGGTAGCGGAAAAAATAGCGCAGGTTCTGGCCAAAGGTGGGAATCTTCTTGTTTTCCGGATCGCCCGTGATACCGGCCCAGTTCTTATAGTCCTGGATATAGCGGTCTTCCTGGCTGTTCCACATCCTGGGGAAGATCGTCATGTAGTCGGGGTCATAGACCGGAATGGTGCCCTTTCTGTCGTCCCATATAATATAGCGGCCCGACTGGTCATCGCGCCTGTAAAAAGGCTTGCCGTCTTCCCGGTCTATGACGGGAGCGTTGTAATAATGTCCGTAAGTAAGGGGGAAGGTGCCGTATTGTTCCCGGTTCAGGTAGGCCAAAAGGCTGATGGCGTCTTCGGGGTTGTTTTCGTCGATGGGGGTGTTGGCGTTGGAGCGGATGACGAGCATGAAGAATGACGAATAACCGATGAGGATGAAGACCATGCTGAGCAGGATGGCGTTCAACAGGGGTTTTCTGTTTCTCCAGAGAAAGAAGATCCAGACGATCCCCCCGGCAATGATCAGACGGCCGAAGAAATTACCGGCCGAGCTGCTTTCAAGCAGGAAAAGGATCACCAGCATCGCTGCCAGTGGTAAAAAGATCCTGGGGTACAGGCGGTTTTCGGAGTGGGTGTAAAGCAGGCCGGTGACCAGGAATGCCGCCAGCAGGATGATGAAGAAGTATGTTCCCGAATTGAAGGGCAGCCCGAGGGAGTTGACAAATATCAGTTCCGTATTGGCAAAGAGGGAGACGATCTCCGGGATAATGCCGTACATGACCAGCGCAACGAGCCCGAAAGAGACGGCCAGGGCCGCGACGATCCCTTTCCAGTTGGGGTTTGGGTATTTTTTGAAGAAGAAGACAAAGACGATGGCAGGGATGGCCAGCAGGTTCAGCAGGTGGACGCCGATGGACAGGCCGATCAGGTAAGCGATGAGAATGAGCCACCGGTAGGAGTGGGGCTGGCCGGCAACAGCTTCCCAGCGGAGGATGGCCCAGAAGGTCATGGCGGTAAAGAGCGATGACATGGCGTACACTTCGCCCTCGACGGCGGAGAACCAGAAAGAGTCGCTGAAAGTATAAGCCAGGGCCCCCACGGCAGCGCTGCCAAAAATGGCGATCATCCTGGCATGATTCATCTCTGCCGCGTCACGGAATACCTTGCGGGCCAGCATGGTGATGGACCAGAAGAGAAAGGCAATGGTCAGGCCGCTCGACAAAGCCGACATGGTGTTGACCATGCGGGCCACCAGGGCGGTGTCACCGAAAGCAAACAGTGAAAAGAAACGGCCCAGCATCTGGAACAGGGGCGCCCCCGGAGGATGACCGACCTGTAGCTTGTATGCTGTGGCGATGTACTCGCCGCAGTCCCAGAAAGAGGTCGTGGGCTCAGAGGTGATGATGTAAACCAGCGAGGCAACGAGGAAAAGCCCCCAGCCAATGATGTTGTTTAGCTTCCGGTAGTTCGTTTCCATAAACAAAACCCTGTTTTGGGTGTTAATAATTTTGCGAAGATATGAAATAAAGGATTATCCCTTTCCGGTGGCCTTTTGAATCGCACCTGCAGGGAATTCTTTGTACCTTTGCAAAAAAAATGTTACCGATATGAACAGATTAGTATTGTTACGGCATGGAGAAAGCCAGTGGAACAAGGAAAACCGGTTTACCGGCTGGGTTGACGTAGACCTGTCGGAACAGGGCGTGAAAGAGGCGATCGAGGCGGGCAGTGCCATGAAGGAAAAAGGATTCAATTTTAAGATCGCCTACACGTCTTATCTCATCCGGGCGATCAAGACGCTGAACCTGACCCTGGAAGAAATGGGGCTGCTCTGGATCCCGGTGATCAAAAGCTGGCGGTTGAATGAGAAGCACTATGGCATGCTGCAGGGGTTGAACAAGGTGGAGATGGTCGAAAAATACGGCGATGAGCAGGTTCACCTGTGGCGTCGCAGCTTTGACGTCGCACCCCCGGTGATTGACGAAGATGACGAGAAGAATGCCGCTCACGACCCCCGCTATGACGGGCTGGACGATGCGGATATACCCAGGACAGAATCCCTGAAAGACGTGATCATCCGAATGAAACCACTGTGGGAAAGCGATATCTCGAAAGCTGTCCTGGAACACAAAGAGGTGCTGGTGTCAGCCCATGGCAACAGCCTGCGGGCCGTAGTAAAAACGCTCAAGAATATGAGCAATGATGAAATCCTTCAATTCAACATACCGACCGGCATTCCTTACGTTTTTGAATTTGACGACAAATTGAAGCTCTTGAATGACTACTTTGTGGGTGATCCCGAAGTCATCCGGCAGATGATGGAAAAAGTGGCGAACCAGGCGAAGAAGAAATAAATTCCATGAATAAGTATTGGGTGATCCCGGATATTCACGGGAACTCGAAGACGCTGCAGGCTTTGATT